>CAZTGH010000133.1:0-5418 GCA_964612985.1 uncultured Pirellulales bacterium | reverse complement strand
CACCTGATCGCTCCGGGTCTCCAGCCGGTCTCGGGCGAGGGCCTCGGCGAGATCGACCTGTACCTCGGCGGGGGCGCAGAGCGGTCTGGATTCATCCTTCAAGATGCTGACCTGATAGAGTCCAGGCGACAGGTCGGGGGAGACGAATGTGCCATCCTCTTCTGTTGCGAAGACCAGTTCGTGGGCGCCCGGGCCTTCGACCATAGCCACGGCTCGATGGCGGTAGGGCGTTCCGTCGTCGTACACGATGCGTCCGGCGATCGCGTTTCCTGGCTGTAAGGTGATGCGCAGGTCTTCGTCGCCCGCCTGGATGGGGAAGGGGCCGCCCGATGAATCGGGAGCGGTGGTGTGCAGCGCGTACCCCTCGGCGGAGACTCGCAGGCGCAACGTAGCCGGTGCGGGCAGACGATCCAGGAGGAACGTGCCCTGATCGCTGGCATAGAGGGCCATGTCGGTCAGGTCCCACAGCATCAGTTGGTCGGCGCGTCCGTCGGTCGAGAGACGCACATCCGCTTCGATGCGGGCGTCCGGGATGGGTTGATCCTGATTGTCGATCACCACGCCGGAAACTACAGCGGGGGCATGGAGCGTGACCTGCATGTCCTGAAGGTCTTGGTCGGTCCGCTCCAGCGACCGCCAGCCCATGGCGTACTCGGGATGATCGAAGTGCAGGACGCGTAGGATCTCTCTGCCCTCCATTGGACGGGATGTGGTCAGGTGGAAGCTGCCGTCGGATTCCGTAAGGGTCTCGTCGGGGAGGATGGAGTTTCGGAAGGTGTTGCTCAGCACCTGTACCCATACGCGGACGTCTGCTATCGGTTGGCCCGTCTCGTCGGTGACTTTGCCCGCGCAGGTGATCCGACTCGCGTTCATCGACAGCGTCTGAGATGGACCCGTTGCCGCTTCTGGAGCGGTTGCTTCAGACTGCCCCGGCACCGGTGCATTGGGCTCAGGGCGCTCCGATTGCTGCTCGGCGCGATCGGGTTGCTGGCGTTCTTGAATGGCGTCGATGGCTTTTTGGAAGGGGTTCAGATCGGGGGCGCCCTGCCACTGGTCGGCCAACGGCTCGAGGGCGGACAGGGTGGAGGGATCGCCGATCTGGGCGAGATAGCGGGCGACTTCGATCTTGGTGCCGTATCGCCCGCTTTCCAGGAGTGAGACCAGCCCGCGGACGTTGCTATCGTCGAACAGTTCCTTGGCACGCGCCAATTCCATCTGGCCGGGATCGATCGTCCTTCGTCCGATGGGCGCCGGTGGTGAGATTGTCTGGCGGCCGGCCAGATGCTGGACCAGGATGAACATACCGACCGTCAGTGCGGCGGCGACGGCCAGTTTCGTGATCGGGCTTTTCATGATTCGTCTCCATACGCCGAGCGGCGCGGCCACCGGAGTTGCATCCAGCAAAGCGTCGATGCGCTGATCCAGGCGGTCGCTGGGCGGCGTTCGCAGGGTCTTGATCAGTTGGTCGAGTTCTTGTGTGTTCATAGGTCACCGGCCAACGAGGATCGCAGTTTTTCGAGGCCGTAACGGTAACGGCCCTGAACCGTGCTGATGGAGACGCCCTGGCACTTGGCGATGGCCTTGAAGGGCTGGTCGCCATAGTGCCGAAGGAGAACGACTTCACGCTGTTCATAAGGCAGTTGTTGCAGGGCAACGGTGAGCTTTTCGCATTGTTCGGCCTGGGCCACCGCGCCTTCGGGCGAGGGGCTGCGCTCCGGGTCGGCGGCGTCGGCCTGTGCATCCGTGAGTTGGCCGCTACGACGCTGACGGTTGGCATTGCGGGCGGTGTTGGCGACCGCTCGGAGGAGATAGCCCCTCAGGCTGGTGGTGATGCGGATCTTCGGAGGCCCCTGGACGAGGCGGGCGAAGACCTCGTGGACGGCGTCCTCAGCACGACTCTTGTCAAAGAGCAGGGCGGCGGCCAGGGTCATCAGGTCCACCTTGTACAGGTCGTAGATCCGGCGCAGGGCCTGCCGGTCGCCCTTGTTGAAGCGCTGGACCAAGGTCTTTTCCTGTACGCACGAGTCGGCCAACTCACATCTCCTGGCACCGTCCACTAACACCCTAAAGACACAGCAGTCCCAACGCATAATATATGGAATTCGGAAGAACTCGTCGAATCGTGCGCGTTCGGAAGTCGCGGCTGGAGAGACGAGGGAAGGGCGAGGCATGCCTCGCCCCTACGCGCGGGGTCGCGCAGGCAGCGATGGCTGGGGCGGGGAAACAAAGGGTTCATCGCGGGATTTCGGGGGAAGGCGACAGCGCGCAGGGCGAAGAGGAGATGGTCTGTCGGTCTTGCTCCTGCCCAACGGCATTGGGGGCCAGCCCCCAAGCCCCCGGCATTTGACGCTTTGGGCCAGCAGCATGAGAAAGGATGGACATCATGTGGTTGGCGACATGCGAAAAATGCCAGGGGTCCGGGGACAGTGTGCGCGATCCTGCCCCCTCGGGTCCCCACGATCCCCAAAAATCCTTGATGAACCAAATAGAAAGGGCCGAGCCCTCCGACTCGGCCCTGGGGGTGCGATTTTTCGTGAGGTCAATCGTCGAGGGGGATGATGGTGGTTTGACCGGTGGTGAGTTCGGCGGTGGCGGTGCCTTTGTAGACGGGCATTTCGACGGTATTGCGGGCGGTGTTGTAGGGTCGCACTTGATAGTCGAGTCGGTAACGTCCGGCCGGAAGGTGGAGTCGTGAGAAGGCATCCTCATCCGGTTGGGCCAACGAGAAATGTACCGTGTGTTGCTGTGAACGGTAAGAACCGAAGGCCGTGGGGACGACGGTCTGTGTGTCGAGATCGGTGACCTGGCAGTAGATGAAGACGCTGTCGGTGTCGACGCGGCTGCGAAGGTGCTCGGACAGGGTGAAACGTGCCATCGCAGCGGGTTGCAGGGCGATGGTAACCTGCGCGACGCGGGTGTTGTCGACCTCGACGAAGTCGCTGCTGGCCCACAGATAGCCCACGGCGCCGCAGGAGACCTGGTAGCGTCCGGAAGGCAGTCCTTCATACAAGGCCCGGCCCCGAGCGTCGGTCGTCATTGTGCCGCTGTTGCTCCGGGCGGCCAGCCGCTGGTCGTTGAACGGCCACTCGAGGTCGTTTTCGATCGTGTAGAATGCCTGGGCGATGGGTCGGGCGGCCTGCGCGTCCACCACCCGAATGGAGAGGCGGGCGTGACCGAGGTGGAACACGATATCGTCGCGATGATCGGACGGGCCCATCTCGAAAACGTCTGTAATTGCCAGGACGCGGTTCTCATCGCTCAGCGTGAGATAGTACTGTCCAGGACGCAGTCGCTCGCATACGAAGCGCCCATCCGATTCAATCCGGCCTGATTCTCGGGCCTGGTGATCGTTCTGCCAGTGGCGGTCCATGTCATCATCCTCCAGAATCTCCGTCCAGCGCCGCACGCTGACGGAGAGCCCCTCGTGGTCGCGCACAGAGGGCGGGATCGGGACACGGACGACGCCATCGCCCAGGTCGAGGTCCAGGTGCATATCCTTGTCGACCTGGATGGAATGCTCTTCGATCAAGCTGCGTGCGTTCGACTGCCATGGAGGCGCTTCGGACCAACGAATTGACAGGCGATGTTGGCCGGTCGCGATCCTGTCGAACCTGAATCGGCCCTGGCCATCGGTTTGTGCCTGCCTGCGGTTTCCGTCTGCGAGGTAGAGCGTGATTTCCGCCTCGGCGGTCGGCGCCGGGCCTCGGCGGAGAACACCGGTGACGGTGAAGCCTTCCTCGTCGCCGAAATCGACCTGAGTGGCCTGTCCCGCTTCGAGGTGTACCGACTTGGTCGCCAGGGTGATATTGCGCGGACCGCTGAGTCGTACGTCGCAGGCTCCGCGCGAGAGTCCGGACAGCTCATAACGACCGTTCGGATCGGTCTCGGTGCTCTTGCGGCTGGTCAGGCGGGGATAGTCCGGGCCTGTCCGTACATCGCTGGTTTTCGTGACGCTCACGGTCAGTCCGATTCTGGGGTGGCCCTGCGGATCGACGACGGTGCCGAAGATGGTGGCGCCTTCGGTCAGGACGATGCGGGGCGGCACATCGCTTTCGGTTTCGAGTTCCGTTCGATGGCAGTAGTGGGGGGCGTAACCCGGCGCGGTGATGTAGACGTAGTGCTGTTCTTTGGCGAAGCCGGCGATCACGAAGACGCCCTGGGCATCGGTGGTGAAGGTCTTCCAGTATCGCGGCTCGTTTCGTTCGGCATCGGAGAATATGGCAACCATGGCGTTTTCGATCGGCCGGTCTTGTGCGTCGAGAACCACGCCCGGCAGCAAGGTGGCTTGAACCAATTCGAAGCGTGCGCGATTCGGGTCTTCGCTGGTCGGTTGGACCTCGACCGGGTCGAGCGTCAGTGGATCGTAGTCCTCGGCGAAGACGGTCACGCGATAGCTGCCTCCGATGGGCAGACTCTCTCGACCCGTGTCGAAATGGCCGTCGGGTGATTTGAAGATGAAGCCTTCGCGATTCCAGGTGGCGGAATAGCCGGAAGGGGACTTTTCGACCTGGCTGAACGTCATCTTGACGGTGAATTCCTCAATGGGTTCACCCGTGGCGGCGGAGACCGCCTTCCCATAGATGCGTCCGGCCCGATGGACCTGGAGGACGTATTCTTCCTGGCCGAGTTCGAATTCCTGCAATTCGCTCGAGATGCCGCCTCCGAACGGAATCAGGCGGATCGTGCCTTCGGCGGCGCCGTTGGGGATCACAACCCGGCCCTCCGCATCGGTGGTGGGACGCTCGCGGGTCAGGTTTGAAACGCCGTTGTATTCGTGAACGACGATACTCACTCCCGTCACCGGCTCATCGGCCTGATCGACCACGCGGATATGCAGCGGCACGGGCGGCGCCAACTGGATATCAATGCGAATACTGTCGTGGCCTGGGGGCAATCTGGTGTGTTCGACATACATCGCATGGTTGGAGTGAACAGCCCAGAGGAACAGTTCTCCCAGGTCGACGTTTTCCAGGCGATACTGGCCCTCCTGATCTGTATCGTCCGTGAGACAATTCCACATGGCGCCCGATCTGGTATTGCCCACGGTGACGCCTTCGACGGGACGGCGCTGCGCGTCGGTTACGGTTCCATAGACGTCGACGCCCGGCTGGAGGACGACGTTCTGGCGAACGGTCTGGCCCACGGGGGCGGGCACAAAGCGGATGGAAACCGCTGGATAGTCGGGGTGCGTGACGTGCAGCGAGTACGCATCGGTCACCGGGTTGAGTCCATCAATTTCGTAGCGACCGTCCGGACCGGTCACGAAGGCTACGTTTGTGAAGTGGAACGTTTTGACGGTAGCGCCCGCGACGGGGACGCCCTGGGCGTCGGTTACGATGCCTTCGACGCGGGAACCGGGATCCAGCTCGAAGCGGATGTTCTCGGTGCGGCTCGTGCCGTCGCGGTTCCAGTACTCGA
>CAZTGH010000132.1:3977-12380 GCA_964612985.1 uncultured Pirellulales bacterium | reverse complement strand
GAGGAGCGGGGGACAGGAGCGGCGGGGACTTGGGGCGTGGTAGAGACGCGCGGGAGCTTCGTCAGAGCGTCGGGTCGAGACGCGGGGATTTGCGAACGGGGGTGGTGCCGACAACCTCCGTGACCTCGCGATTGTAGTACACGAAACGGCGAGATAATCGCCTGAGCCTCCACTCACAAGAAGCGATAAGCGTGCTCGTTTGTGAAGAGCGCCTTACTTCAAGTCAAGGGTTTTCACGATTCGCGAACTGTCGGGCCAAATCTCGGTGATCTCGATCATCATTCCATCGAGTTCATACGTATATTTACGGTGCTCTGGCGTCGGCTGAACCCACATCCGACCCGGTTGGCCATCACCGCTTAACACGGAAAAAGTGATCTCCGGATCCTGGAGGCTGCACAGATACCGCCACTGCGTTCCGTCACTCGTCCGAGTGTACTCAATTAAAAGCGGTGAGGGCAGCGCTCGTGGATTAGGAAACCGAGAAGCATCCGAGACGTCCATCTGAGAAGGGTCGACATCGGGGAAGTTAAATGCGACAATTGCCTTGCACACACCGCCCCTAACTTGATGGGAGTAATGCTGTAATTTCTCCATATATATCTTGGATGAGCCGTTAATCTCCGTAAGCAACCTATATCCATCCCGATTGGCAACATAATTCTCTGCTGGAATTGGCCTCACCTGGGAAAGCGCAGCGTTCTCCAGTGACTCCACGTCCTCTATCGCCAGCTTGTCGCTCAAAGATTGATTCTCCCAGGTTCTGAGAGCAGATAAAAATTCTCCTTCAAGTATGGCGGCCATAATGCTCTCAACATAGCTGTCCGTGTCAATCGGTATGCTAGCAGAATCTTTAAGGTCAAAAGGGTCAGATGAGGCCCTCAACGCAGCAAGGGCTGCATCTAGGCGCTCATTTATTTCTGATCGAGCAGTCAAGAATTGTTCTCTAGCATCATTTATCTTTTCGTCGCGGCGAGCTCGGGCTTCGGCCATCTCGTTGAGAGCCTGCTGCTCGAGTTGCTTCTTCTCGTTGAGAGTTGTGCGACCAAAATATCCATCCTCTGCAATTAACTCATCCTGAAAGTAAATACTATCGATTTCGTCAAGGGCGTTCACGTAGCAGGTCACATCGCCGAAGCGATGCTTTTCCATTGAAAAAATGCCGCCTTCCTCGAAGGTGTAATTTGTTAGTGCATGGCCGAGAGCGCTCACTGCAGTTGCACAGTCCTGCTTAGGAGTAGCGAATGCACCGGTTGTTGCGACAAGAAGCGAAATAGCACCAAAGGCCACAAGATGTTGCCGAAACATTCTTCATGTTCTCCAGTCTGAAACTTACGCTTATCATGACCAGTGTTACATATCGATGCGGGGCATGTGAACCGTGTATGATGATCTTGTTTGTGCAGCAGGACTGACCGTTGTTCGCAGTGAGCGACATTTGCACCGATCCGCTGATCGTTGAGCTCTGCGAAAAAAGGATCAGAAGGCAAGCCCCCCGCGACACCCGAAGGCGCCGCGAGGGGTGGTCTCAGGGCGGCGGCCTCCGGTCGACCACGTAGTCGGCCAGCCAGCGCCAGTACGCGTCCCGACCGCTGAAGCCCTGTTCCTTCGCGGCCAGTTCCTCCGCGGCGATTCTCGGCAGACCGCCGTCGTACTCCGCGATTGCGGCCCGCTCCTCGAACGCCTCGATGTCCGGGACCGGCATCACGGTAACCTGATCTGGTCGACGATTCCGCGCTTCTGCTCGTCGGAGATCCCGGCCGAGTAGATGCCGTAGGTCATCCCGTTCTCGGACCGCGCGGACTTGTGTCCGACGAGCGAGGCGGTGAAGTGCTCCGGAACACCGGTGCGTTCGCACTGGGTGATGAACCACTTCCGGGTGGAGTGGAACACCAGACCGGGACGGGCGATGCCCAGTCGCTCCCGAAGAACCGCGAACCGTTTCGTCAGGACGTTGACCGAAAGGTCCGGGAACAGCGGCCCCTCCGACGGCAGGTAACGCAGCACGTCCTCGAGGTCGGGATGCAGCGGAACGGAACGCTCCGCAGCGTCGGTCTTGAGCTCCCGCAGCTCGTTCGGCCGAATCAGCACGAAGCGACCGAGATTTCCCTTGGCGACCAGGTCCTCCCGCAGCAGTCCCGCGGCCTCCCCCGCGCGCATTCCGGAGAGCAGGCAGAACAGCAAGGGCCGGTGAAGCACCGCGTCCTCGGCGGAGAGCAGGCGCACGACCTCCTCGTCCGTCGGAACGGCGTAGGGCGCCGGGCGCACCTTCGGGTCGAAGCGCACGGTCCGGAAGGGGTTCTGCTTCAGGTGACCCTCGTAGACCGCCCAGTCTAGGAAGTGGTTAACTTGGGTCCAGATGCGCTTCTGGGTCCGGGCGGTGATCCGCCGCGGGCAACGCTCCGACCATTCCACCAGGCGATCCAGCCCCAGCCGCCGCGTCTTGTCGGACTTGCCGACGAGCGGGGACAACCGCGCAATCAGCGAGAGGAACAGACGACCGTCTTCCCGGGAGAGGCCCGCGAGCGGCCGGTCACCGAACTTCGACACGAACAGACCGACGGAGTAGCGGACGGACTTGAAGCCGCCGTGCCGGAGCTCGTCGCTGCGACGGTTCAGGTATGGTCGCGCCGCTTCCGCGACGGACACCCGTCGAACCCCGGACGGCCGGGCGAACGCCACCCGGGCCTCACTCTCGTCCAGACTGGCGCGGAGGAGAGCGAGTGCGTCTCGGGTATCCCGCTTCCACGCGGGCGGGAGAGGTGCCGTCTCCTGCGCACTCCGCAGAGCCTCCGGCAGAACCTCCTCTGCCCCGCGCCTGACCCGCTCGACGAGGGCTTCGTAGCGGGCGTTGACCTCGGCCGCGCGCGCTCTGGCGGTCTTGACGTCGCCGGTCTTCAGCGACTGCTTCAGGGCCCGGGCGCCGAGCACGGCGGCGACGTCCCTGGGGTAATTCCGGCGGTAGAGCCAGGTCTGGCCCTTCAGGTAGGCGTACTTGATGTCGGACATGACTTCTCCTTCCGGGGGCGATGCCCCGGGTGTGATGGGTGTGGGGTTTTGATGAATGGGATCAGGGAAAGGCTGGGATGTTCGGCTTCCCAGCGGTCACCCTTCTTCGTGAACCCGCAGGATCAGCTCGAGTGGGGGTTCGCCGTAGGACCCGGCGAGCGGGCCGGTCAGGGCAAAGCCGGTGACGCAGTCCTCGTGGGTCGCGACGATCCGGAAGAGGTGTTCCGGCACGTCGTCGAACGCGCGGATGACCACGACGTCGCCTTCTCGCGGCCGCTTCATCCGCCGCCTCCCGACAGCAGGAGAAGCAAGGCGCCGATCCAGAGGCCGGTGCGGTCGCCGCCGCTCGGCGAGCGACGCCGCGGCTTCGCGGGCGGCATGAACAGCCAGCCCAGGAACTTGAAGATCATCGGTTAACTCCCTTAGGTTGTCTTCAAGACAGTTACGGGGAGTTCCTCGGTTTAGCTGGGTAGTAGGGCTGCTCGGTGGTATCTTTAGTAAACAAGCTGCTGAACGAAAGGTGGGAGATGCGAACGCTCGGAGTTATCATTGCTTGTGTGACACTTGCAGCCTGCACTTTGCAGGGGGGAAGAACGGATACGTCGAAAATTAGTGAACTCATTTCTATTGGGGATACGAAATCCGAGGTGCAAGCTGCAATCGGCCGCTCAGGCTTCATGGATTCCAAGGGTCGCGCCGATGCATGGCAGTACTGTTCTACAGGGCTATTTAATGACACCTACATCACGGTTTGGTTTGTTGACGGCCGGGTCGTTGCAACCTCTAAGGCGAATGCTGCCCTATCAAATGGCTTGTGCGATCAAGCGTATCCTGCAGTGAATTGGAGCAATCGACCCAAGGCCGTGATTATCGAGGAGCTTTCGAATTAATGAAGACTGTCTCCTTGAGTTTCTCTTATCGCCTTGCAGTTCAATTTTGCCGCTTGCCCTATCGAGCCCGCGGATTCGCCGCCAAACCAGACCTCGCGTTGCAGCAGGAACATAGACTTGGGGCTTGTGAAATACTTCGGTTCAGATCATTTAAATTTTGCAAAATAGGCTTAGTTTCTTAGAGTGGGATAACCGATGTCCTTCCTCGCAAACCCGAGGGCTGAATCATGAAGACCTGCCTCGAGAAGATTCTTTTCGCAGCCACGCTAGGGCCCGCTTTGCTTTTAGGGGGAGCATCTGCTGATGAGTTGGATGATGCAGTTGTTTCCTACCTTAATCTACGTGAGGTGATTCAGGACTTTCAGTTCACACCAGATGGCGTAATTCGCGATTACAAAGAGCATGTTGTATTTTATGGTTATCACTTCAAGTGTAAGAGCAGTGATCCTGACACAATTACCTCTGAAGACGTCGTTGAGCACGTGAAGGATATTTTTGGTATATTGTCTGATGTTGGTGTTCATCCAGGCAATCCTACGGATGTTGGCCTTGCCTTACATGTGAGGAGTATCGATTGCAGTAAGGAACCGGCGCCACCTGAGCTGATTGTGCAGAACAAAGAGCTAATCTTCTTGTCGATCACCGTTGACCATGCCCTTGAGAAGCGGTGGGCGAGAGTGATGGATCTGCTCTTGAAAGAGGCTCCTCCTGACGTATTCCCGTTACTCCAAACTTTGCTTCCAGAGTCGGACTAGTGGTCGCTGTGCTCACGCCAGTGTACTCTCTCACGCTGCTCTTCGGTCGTCGTCCCGCAACAGCTCTTCCCTCAACTCCAACGGCTCGAAACCGGCGCTCACCCCCCGGCTCCTCCTTCGGCCGCGGTCCCCGGCTTCTCGTCCCGCCTCGCCTCACGCTTCGCCCCCGGAAAGTGCCCCGGTTCCGGCGGTCGCGGCGGGTTCCGGAGTCCGGTCATCGGAGTTGAGGGTATCCTACCACCCCAGCCAAGTTTTCGCGCATCGCCCGCCACCGGCGCGCGGCCTGCAAGCCGCGCCGCGCCGCGCCGTCGTGATCTTCGCGCTCACGGCGGGGTTGCACCTCAGCCTGCGAGGGCCAGCGCCGCTCCGCCGAGCGCGGCGACGATCACGACCGCCCAGGGCGGCGTCCGCCAGGCGACCAGAAGGACGAAGCAGAGGAGCGCGAGCGCGAAGTCGCGCATGTCGCCGATGGCGCTCGTGAAGACCGGCGAATAGAGCGCCGCGCCGAGGATGCCGACGACGGAGGCGTTCGCGCCCTGCATCGCGGACTGCGCCCAGGCCCGCCGGCGGAACCCGTCCCAGAAGGGCAGGACGCTCACCAGAAGCAGGAATCCCGGCAGGAAGATCGCCACGAGGGCGAGCGCGGCCCCCGCGATCCCGTTCGGCTCGGGGCCGAGCACGGCGCCGAGATAGGCCGCGAAGGTGAAGAGCGGCCCGGGCACGGCCTGCGCGGCGCCGTATCCCGCAAGGAAGCTGTCCGCACTCACCCAGCCCGGCGGCACTACCTCGGCCTGGAGAAGGGGCAGCACCACGTGGCCGCCGCCGAAGACGAGCGCGCCGGATCGGTAGAAGCTGTCGAAGACCGCGAGGGCCTGGCCGGTCCCGGCCAGAAGCGGCAGAGCTGCGAGCAGAACGAAGAAGAGCGCGAGGCAGGCCAGCGCCGCCCGGCGCGGAACCGGGATGGCGAGCGCGCCGCTCTCGGAGCCGTCTCCGCGGCCGAGGGCGAGGCCGGCGAGCGCGCCCGCGAGGATCGCGCCCACCATGCCGAAGGCGCCCGGCAGGAAGGCCAGAACGGCGACCGCGCCGAGGGCGATCGTGGCGCGCTCCCTGTCCGGGCAGAGACTGCGCGCCATGCCCCAGACCGCCTGGGCCACGATGGCCACGGCGACGATCTTGAGCCCGGCGAGCGCGCCCGTGCCGACCGGCCCCTCGATCCGCGCCGCGGTGAGCGCGAAGACCACGAGGGCGATCGCGGAGGGCAGCGTGAAAGCGACGAAGGCCGCGAGCGCCCCGAGCGGCCCCGCCCGCATCATGCCGAGGCCGAAGCCCACCTGGCTCGAGGCCGGGCCGGGCAGGAACTGGCAGAGCGCCACGAGATCGGCATAGGTGGCGTCCGTCAGCCAGCGCCGCCGGGTCACCAGCTCGTCGCGGAAATAGCCGAGATGGGCGATCGGACCGCCGAAGGACGTGAGCCCCAGCTTCAGGAAGACCCGGAAGACCTCTCCCGGCCGGCCCGCACCCGGGGCGTCGGAGTGGGCATCCGTGGCTGTCATGTGCTTCCCCCGCCGTCGCTTCGTCCGCCGGGCCGCTCGCGGCCCGCCGCGACTCTCCCGGGCGCGGGCATATCATGCGCGCACCCTTGTTCCATCCTGCGATCTCGCCACGCGGCAGGGCCCTCCGGATCCCGAGGCGCGAGGCCCGGGGCGGCATCGTGACGGCGCTCTCAGCGCGCGGCGATCGCCGGGCCGTGGCGCCCCGAAGGGCCGGAAATCTCGAGAATGAGTTTCCGCCGCACGGCGTCGGCGAAGCTTTCCATGGCGTCCGCCGTGACCACGAAGGCGCCGGGGCCGCCGATGATGCGCTCGGCGTAGATCGCCTCGAGGTTGGCGCCGCCGCCCGCGCGCCCCGAGCAGAAGCGGCAGAGGATCGCCAGCGCGTTGATGGTGATGCCGGCGGCCAGCACCTCCTCCCGCGCGGTCTCGATGGGTGGGCCGGAATAGTTGTTGGCGCTGTCGCCGGAGAAGTCGATCACCTTGCGCCAGCCCTTGATGTCGTTCTCCTCGATCAGCCGCTTGCCGGCGAGCAGGGCGGAGCCGATCGCGTTGCGCCCGTAGGCCATGCGCGGCGGCTCCAGCAGCGCCGCGGCGAAGCGGGCCGCGCTGTCCTCGCCCGCGATGACGGTCCAGGGCACGACGACGCCCTGGCTGTCGGCCGCGGCCCACTCCACGTAGGTCACCGCGACGCTGCCATAGGCGGTGTCCGCGATCGCCTGGAGGACGGCCGGATCCGTGATGGCCTCGGCGTAGCCCTGCCGCTGGAAAAGGATCTCGTCGCGGTCGATCGAGCCGGAGGCGTCGGCGAGGAGCACGAGCTCGAGATCCACCTCCTGCGCGGCGGCGGGCAGGCCAAGCGCGACGGAGGCGAGGCAGGCGAGGGCGAGGCGGCGCATCGGCGATCTCCGGCAGTCTTCCGTTCCTGAAAAGGTGCGGCGGCGTGCCGCAACGTCAAGAAAAGCCGGCCTCGCGGGGTTCGCCCATGCGTGCCCCGTTGAATTCCCGGGCATCCGGGCGCATTATCACGCCAAAACGAGAGGGGCCGCGAAGGCCCCGAGAGGCAAGAGGCGAAGAGGCAGATGAGACAGATCGGTGTTGCGACGATCGCGGCCATGCTGGCGGTCGCAGGCGTGTCTTCGGCGTCGGCCGGCCCGCTCGAGCGCGGCTGCCTGCGGTCGGACCGGCCGGGGGCGACGCGGGCGATGTGCGGCTGCATCCAGGCGGTCGCGGACGGGATGCTGAGCCGCGGCGACCAGCGCATGGCGGCGCGCTTCTTCCGCGACCCGCACCGCGCGCAGGAGATCCGGCAATCGGACAACCCGCGGCACGAACGTTTCTGGCAGGATTACAGGGCGTTCGGCGACCGGGTGGAGCAGACCTGCACGGCCTACCGCTGAGCTTCGGCGACGATCGCGGCCACGAGGCAGTCCAGGCTGTCGGTCCAGGCGATGTCGGCCGGCAGGCGCGGGGCGAGAAGCGAGAATTCCGTGCAGGCCACGAGCAGCCGGTCGCTGCGGGCGGCGAGGGCGCGTGCGGCGCGCTCGAAGCGCGGCGCGAGCTCGGCCGGGTCATGGCCGGCCTTCACGGCGCGGATCACGGCGAGGAGCTCCGCCTCGTCTTCCGCGTGAACGGGCGCGAGGCCGCGCGCCGCGAAGGGGGCGTCGAAGACCTTCGCCCGCCGCGTCGCGGGCGAGGCGAGCAGCCCCGCGCGGCGCGCGCCGGCCGCCGCCAGGCTGTCGGCCGAGAGCGCAATCATGTCGAGGAAGGGCAGGGGCGTCGCGGCGCGGATCTCGTCGGCCCAGGCATGGGCCGTGTTGCAGGGCATGGCGAGCGCCCGGGCGCCGCCGGCCTCGAGGTCGCGCGCCATCGACGCCAGCGCGGGAGCCGGGCTTTCGCCGGTGCCCTCGATCAGCGCGGCGATCCGCGAGGGGACCTGCGGGTTCTGATGCACGAGCAGGGGGACGTGATCGGCGTCGTCCCGCGCCGGGACCGCGGCCAGCACCTTCTGCATGAGGAGGATCGTCGCCTCGGGGCCCATGCCGCCGAGGATGCCGATGCGCCTCATCCGTCCGCGACGTCGAAGCAGTGGGTGTAGCCGGTCAGCCCGATCTGGCCGCCGGTGTGCAGGAACACGACGCGCTCGCCCTTGCGGAAATGTCCCTTGCGCACGAGGTCGATGAGGCCGGCCGCCCCCTT
>CAZTGH010000132.1:0-3967 GCA_964612985.1 uncultured Pirellulales bacterium | reverse complement strand
GCGGAATAGACCGGGTCGAGCAGGATGGCCTCGGTCCGGGCGAAGAGCTCGATGGCCTCGATCGCGTCCTCGCCGGGAATGCCGTAGCCTTCGCCCACGTAGTCGCAATTGGCGACCACCGCCTCGCGCGGCACCACCCCGGGGCAGCCGAGCTTCTCCGCCGTCGCCTCGGCGAGCGCGAAGACGTTGGCCTCCTGCTTGTCCTTCGGCGCGCGCACGCCGATGCCGAGAAGGGGGATCCCGGCATTCATCGCCGAGAGCCCGGCCACGAGCCCCGCCTGCGTGCCGGCGCTGCCCGTTGCGTGGACGATGTGATCGACCTCGAGCCCCGTCTCCGCGAACTGCCCCATGAGCTCCAGCGCGCAGGCGACGTAGCCGAGCGCGCCGGTGGGGTTGGAGCCGCCGCCGGGAATGGCGTAGACCTTGCGGCCTTCGGCGCGCAGTTTCCCGGCAACGGCCTCCAGCTCGGCGTTCATGTCGAGGCCCGCCGGACGATGCTCCATCGTGGCGCCGTGAAGATGATCGAGCAGCACGTTGCCGTTCCGCCGGTAATTCTCGAACGCATAGCCCGTCCGGTCCTCGAGCAGCAGGTGGCAGTCCATGCCGAGCCGCGCCGCCGCCGCGGCGGTCTGGCGGGCGTGGTTGGATTGCGTGGCGCCTTGCGTCACGACGATCTCCGCGCCCTGGCCCGCCGCTTCGGCCATCAGGAACTCGAGCTTGCGCGTCTTGTTGCCCCCCGTGGAAAGCCCCGTGCAATCGTCCCGCTTGATCCAGATATCGGGGCCGCCGAGCTGCTCGGAGAGGCGCGGCAGCGGTTCGAGCGGCGTCGGCAGATGGGCGAGGCGGGTGCGCGGGAAACGGGCGAGGTTCATGGGGTCATCCTTCCTGGGCTCGGGCGAGTTTGACAGGGCGGCCGGCGCTCTCCAACCGGATTTCGGCGGCGCGGGCGTGGCCCGCCATGCCCTCGGCGCGGGAGATCGTGGAGGTCGCGGCGACGAGGGCGGGAAGCGCCTCGCCCTCGGCGCGCTGCCACGTCACCACCTTGAGGAACTTCTGCGCCGAGAGCCCGCCGGTATGGCGTGCCGCGCGGCCCGTCGGCAGCACGTGGTTGGGCCCCGCCGCCTTGTCGCCGAAGGCGACCGTCGTCTCGGGCCCGAGGAAGAGCGAGCCGTAGGCCGAGAGCCGTGCGCGCCACCACGCCGGGTCAGCGGCCTGCACGTGCAGGTGCTCGGGCGCGTAGGCGTCCGCGGTGGCCGCCATCTCCTCGCGGTCCCGGCAGAGCAGCACCTCGCCCATCGCCTCCCAGGCCGTCGCGGCGGCGCTCCGGTTCGGCTCCGGCAGCGCGTCGATGCAGCCCGGCAGATGGCGCATCACGGCCTCCGCCAGCGGGCGGTGATCGGTGACGAGCCAGACCGGCGACGTCGCGCCGTGTTCGGCCTGGCTGGCGAGGTCCCAGGCCACGGTCTCCGGATCGGCCGTGGCGTCGGCGATCACCATGGAGTCCGTGGGGCCCGCCACCATGTCGATGCCCACCGGGCCGAAGAGCTGCCGCTTGGCCTCGGCGACATAGGCGTTGCCGGGCCCCACGAGGATGTCCGCGGGCCGCGCGCCGAAAAGCCCCTCGGCCATGGCCGTCACGGCCTGCACGCCGCCGAGCGCGAGGATGCGGTCGGCGCCTGCAAGGTGCATGGCGTGGAGCACCGCGTCCGGGATCGCGCCGCCGCGGGGCGGCGAGGCCGCCGTGACGTGGGGCACGCCGGCCGCCTTGGCCGTCGTGATCGTCATGAGGGCCGAGGCGATATGCGCGTAGCGCCCGCCCGGCACGTAGGCCCCGGCCGCGGCCAGCGGGATCAACCGCTGACCGGCGAAGAGGCCCGGGCGCAGTTCCGTCTCGAATTCCGAGATGGAGTCGCGCTGCGCCTCGGCGAAGGCGCGGATGTTGGCGTGGGCGTAGGCGATCGCGTCGCGCAGCTCGGGGCGAAGCCGCGCGCCGGCCTCCGCCGCCGCCTCGGGAGGCACGACGATCTCGCCCGCCCATCCGTCGAGCCTGCGCGCATAGTCGCGCACCGCCTCCTCTCCGCCCGCGCGGATGCGCGCGAGCATGATCTGCACCGTGTCGGCGACGTCGGCGGCCGCGTCTGGCGCCAGGCCGGCTGCGGATTTCAGGGCGAGGGACGGCATGCGGAAACGGTCCTCCGGGGTTGACGGGCGGCAAGCCGAGTTTCAGTAAAGGTGAATGTGGCGCGGCGCGCGCCCGGAGGCGGGCCATGGTGACGAAGGGGGTGACCCTCCGGGGTCTGGAGGTGTTCGAGGCGCTGGCGGCGTCCGGGTCGGTCGCCCGCGCGGCGGAGCTCACCGGGCTGAGCCAGCCCGCCGTCTCGCAACAGATGAAGAACCTGGAATCGGCGCTGGGCGTGGAACTCGTGGACCACGCGCGCCGGCCCATGCAGCTTACCCCTGCCGGGCGCAGCTTCCTCGCGCGCACCCGGGAGGTGCTGAGCCAGCTCCGCCTCGCGCAATCCGAACTGACGGTGATGGATCTCGCCCATCTCTCGACCCTGACGCTCGGCATGATCGACGACTTCGACAACGACATCACGCCGCGCCTCGTGACGCTCCTGGCCGAGAGCATGACGCGATGCCGGTTCCGGCTCATCACCGCGCCGAGTCACGAGATCAGCGCGGATCTGAAGTCCCGGCGGCTCAACCTCGCCGTCGCGGCGAGCGCGGGAGAGTCGATCGACGGCGTTCTGGAATACCCCTTGGCGCGCGATCCCTTCATCCTGGTCACGCCGCGCGGGCCGAACGAGGGCGCGGCCGCGCTCGAGCGGCTGCCGCTTCTGCGCTACGACCGCGACCAGCTCATAGGGCGCATGATCGAGACGCATCTGAAGCGTCACAAGGCGGAGTTCCCGGAACGCTTCGAACTCGGCGCGCACCAGGCGCTCATGGTGCTGGTGGCGCGCGGGGTGGGCTGGGCGCTCACAACGCCGCTGGGATACATGCGGGCGGCGCGCTACCACGACCGGATCGCGGCGCACCCTCTGCCCTTCGCGCCCTTCGCGCGCACCATCTCGCTCTTCGCGAGCGCCGACTGGGCCGACCGCGTGCCCCGCGACATCGCCCGAACCGTGCGCGAGCTTCTGCAGGCGCAGGTGATCGATCCGGCGCTGGCGCAGCTTCCCTGGCTCGAGGGCGAGTTGCGGGTTCTGGAGTGACGGGGGCATGGAGCTCCTTCCGGCTGGCGCCCTGCAGAGTCCCGAGCGCGCGCCAGCTGGCAAGACCTCGCCCCCAAGCTTCACCAAGACCGATGCGGAGTTTCGGAAATCGTGAAACTTCGGCGCGGCTCACGCGTCCAGGAAGGCGCGAAGCGCGGCCTCGAACTCCCGCGGCTTGTCGGCGTGAAGCCAGTGCCCGGCGCCGGGAATCCTCGCGAAGCGCGCGGCCGGGAAGAGCGCCTTGATCCTGTCGCGGTGCTCGGGGCGGACATAGTCGCTCTCCGCGCCGGAAAGGAAGAGCGCGGGCCCCTCGAAGCGCCCCTCGATCTCCTCCGGGAAGCCGAGGATGAGCGGCATGTCGCGCTCCAGCACGTCGAGGTTGAGCCGCCAGCGCTTCTGCCGGAGGTCGAGCGACTGGGTGAAGAACGACACGAGCTCCGGCGCGTCGAGTCGGGGCGCGAGTTGCTCCGCCGCGTCCGAGCGTTTTTCCACCCGCGAGAGGTCCACCGCGCGCATCGCCTCGATGTTCCGGCTCTGGCTGTGGCCATAGGCCACGGGGGCGATGTCGGCCACGACGAGGCGGCGCACGAGCTCCGGGCGGCTGAGCGCGAGCACCATCGCCGCCTTGCCGCCCATGGAATGGCCCGCCACGTCGGCCGGCGCGCCTCGGTCCTCGATCACCTCCGCGAGGTCCCGGGCCATGCCGGGGTAGTCGTGGCGCTCGGTCCAGGGCGAGTCGCCGTGGTTGC
>CAZTGH010000131.1:7458-12519 GCA_964612985.1 uncultured Pirellulales bacterium | reverse complement strand
GCCACCTTCGCAAGCGCCGGCTGCGGAAGGCCGACAGCCTGGACGAGATGGATGGGGAGCCGGCGGGGATGGGGCGGGGGGATGCGTTCGATCCGGAGATGGTGGCGGAGCGAAACGAATCGAAGGACCGCGTGTGGCGTGCGATCAGCCGACTGGACGAGAAGCACCGCGAGGTGATCGTGCTTCGGCACTTTCGGAATCTTTCGTACGACGAGATGGCGAAGGTGCTGTTCTGCAACCGGGGGACGGTGACGAGTCGTCTGTATTACGCGCGCCAACGCCTGAAAGAGATATTAGAGGGTTCGCCCGAGACGGACGGCTTTGCCGACGGCGCTGAGGACGAACTCCGGAAAGGAGGTCAGATGGTATGACCTGCCAGGATTACAAAGACTTCATGATGGGCTACCTGGACAACGAGCTCGACGCGGAGCAGCGTGCGGCGTTCGAGGCACACCTGGCGGGCTGCGCCGCGTGTCGCAAGGAGATCGAGGCGTTCACTCGGCTCAAGCAGATCACGGACGACGTGACGCTGGTGGAGCCGGAGGATCGCCTGTGGCAGCAGTACTGGGGCGGGCTGTACAATCGGATCGAGCGCGGGACGGGGTGGGTGGTGTTTTCGGTGGCGGGGATTCTGCTGGCGATCTACGGCGGGTTTCTGGGGATCGAGAGTCTCATCCGCGATCCCGGGATCGGGTTGCTGCTGAAGGTCGGCCTGGTGGCGCTGCTGGTGGGGTTGGCGATCCTGTTCGTCTCGGTGCTGCGGGAGCGCCTCTATTTCTGGACCAAGGACCGCTACAAAGATGTTAGGAGATAGACGGATGCTTCTGGCGACGACGGATACGATCTGCGGCAAGACCATCGTCAAGCACCTGGGTCTGGTGCGGGGCAATACGATTCGGGCGCGTCACCTCGGGCGGGACATCATGGCCAAATTGCGCAACGTGGTCGGCGGGGAGATCAGCGACTACACGAAATTGATGGGGGAATCGCGGGAGCAGGCGATCGATCGGATGGTGGAGGAGGCACAGGGGCTGGGGGCCAACGCGATCGTGGGGATCAAGTTCTCGACGTCGGAGGTGATGGACGCGGCGGCGGAGATCCTGGTGTACGGGACCGCGGTGGTCGTCGAGTGAGCCCCCTGCGGCGGCCACTCGGAAATCCGAAATTCGAATGTCGAAATCCGAAACAAATACGAAAACGAAAAGCTCGAAAGACTGAAATGGAGACACGAGGTTCGGTTGGTTTTGAACTTGGGATTTGAGTATTTCGGGTTTGCTTGGGGTTTCGTGCTTCGTATTTCGGATTTTCAGATGCGGGTCCTTGAAAGGGACGGGCAATGAACGACTTTGGGGAGTTTATGAGGCCGGAGCTGATCTGGTTCGTGGTGGGCCTGGTGCTGCTGGCAGCGGAGTTCATCATCCCGGGTCTGATCATCGCGTTCTTCGCGGTCGGGGCGTGGATCGTGGCAGGCGTGTGCCTGGTGACGCCGATCTCGCTGGACACGCAGTTGGTGTTGTTCATCGTCTCGTCGGTGATCGCGCTGGCGGGAGCGCGTCGGTGGGTCAAGGGCATGTTCAGCGGGTTTGCGACGCAGCGACAGGACGGGCGCGTCGATCTGAACGACTACATCGGCCAGCATGCGGTGGTCACCGGTGCGATCACGCCCAAGCTGGCGGGACGGGTGGAATTCCACGGGACGCACTGGACCGCGCAGGCGGAGGAGGAGATTGCCGAGGGCGTGGTGGTGGAGATCACGGGCAAGAGCAGTGCGACGCTGAAGGTCAAGCCGCTGTAGGCGGACGAACAGAAAACAGGCTCTCTCGGGCAGTTTGCGGGCGGAGGGCTCCAGCGAGTCTACTCTCGGCAAAGCCGCTCGGGGCCCCCGAGGCCCGAATTGCCCCCAGGGTGCCCCTCATTTACGCCTCTGCCCAATCGGTTTTGCCGAGAAGATGGCGGCTGAAGTCATTGTTTTCCAAAATGCAGGCGTAACTTTGTGATGACAGGAGAAGAATCATGCTGGCACTTACCATCACTCCATGGACCATCGTGCTGCTGGCGGTATTGGCGTTTGCGGTGGTCGTTTTCGTGCGGACGGTGCGGATCGTCCCGCAGAAGCAGGCGTACATCATCGAGCGGCTGGGCAAGTATTCGACGACGCTGGAGGCGGGTTTTCACGTGTTGATGCCCTTCGTGGACCGCGTGTCGTACCGGCACACGCTGAAGGAGCAGGCGGTGGACGTGCCGCCGCAGCAGTGTATCACCAAGGACAACATTGCGGTCGAGGTCGACGGCATCCTGTACATGCAGGTGGTCGATGCGAAGAGGGCTTCGTACGGGATCGACAACTATCGCTTCGCGGCGACGCAACTGGCGCAGACCACGATGCGGAGCGTGATGGGCAAGCTCGATCTGGACAAGACGTTCGAGGAGCGGGATGTCATCAACAGCGTGATCGTGGAGGCGGTGGACAAGGCGTCGGACCCGTGGGGGGTGAAGGTGACGCGGTACGAGGTGAAGAACATTCTGCCGCCGCAGAGCATCAAGGACGCGATGGAAAAGCAGATGCGGGCGGAGCGGGAGAAGCGGGCGATCATCGCGGAATCCGAGGGCGATCGGCAGGCGAAGATCAATCGGGCGGAGGGCGACCGGCAGGAGATGATCGCGCGGTCCGAGGGCGAAAAGCAGAAGCGCATCAACGAGGCGGAAGGTCGGGCGGTGGAGATTCAGCGGGTGGCGGAGGCGACGGCGGAGGGGCTCAAGAAGATCGCGCTGGCCATCAACGAAAAGGGCGGCGCCGAGGCGGTGAATCTGCGGATTGCGCAGCAGTATCTCGATGAGTTCGGCAAGCTGGCTCAGACGAACAACACGATGATCATTCCGTCGAACCTGGCGGACATTGCGGGGGTGATCAAGACGGCGTCGTCGGTGCTCAAGACGGGGAGCGCGGCCAAGAGCTGAATCGGTGGCAAGAATACGGAGCGACAAACACATGAAAGAAAAGCAGATCGATCCAGGACATAGAAGCCTCCGGGATACGCTGAGGATCGTCGGCCCCATCGTCGGCGGGGCCGGCGTGCTCCTCATCATACTCGGGATGGTCAGCTTCTTCGGGGCCTTCGGAGGCTCGGGACCGCCCAAGTATTTCTGGTGCGCTTTTCTGGGGATGCCGCTGGCGTTTGCAGGCGGTGTCATGACTTCCTATGGCTACATGGGCAAGGTGATGCGTTACCATGCACAGGAGGTGGCGCCGGTGGCCAAAGATACCTTCAACTACATGGCGGAGGGGACCAGGGACGGCGTCAAGACGATGGCCGGTGCTGTCGGGCAGGGTCTGGCCGAAGGCGGTTTTCGTTCGGGTGGCGGCTCTGAGACGAAGGTTCGCTGCCACAAATGCAACGCGCTGGAGGACGCCGACGCGAAGTTTTGCAGCCAGTGCGGACAGCCCCTGGGCAAGAGCAAGGCTTGTCCGACCTGCCAGGAACTGAACGATCCGGATGCGAAGTTCTGCGATAACTGCGGACACGCGTACTCATAGGAAGGCGGTGTGCACGGCACACCCTACGAACTGCGGGCATGCCTATGCGCAGGTCGGACGGGCGGAGCGGGGGTCAGAGCATGAGGAGGCTGGCGGCCATGATGAGCATGCCGAGAACAATGCCTCCGATGACGAGGTGTCCGTGACCGTAGCGGTGGGCGGTGGGCAGTAGTTCGTCGAGGGCGATATAGATCATGACGCCGGCGACGAGGGCGAGGGTTCCGGCCAGGACCATAGGGGTAAGGAAGGGCATGAGGAGCAGATAGCCGATGATGGCTCCGACAGGTTCGGAAATGCCGGAAAGGAACGAGTAGATGAAGGCCTTCCTCTTGCTGCCGGTGGCGTAGAAAATCGGGACCGAGACGGCAATCCCTTCGGGGATGTTGTGGATGGCGATGGCGATGGCGATGAAGGCGCCGAGCTTGACGTCGCTCAGGGTGGCAGCGAACGTGGCCAGGCCTTCCGGGAAGTTGTGCACGCCGATAGCCAGGGCGGTGAAGAGTCCGGTTCGCATGAGCTTATGGCTTCCGTGGGCGATGGTCGGCTCGTCCATGTCCTCGAAGTTGTGCGGGTTCTCCGGTTCGGGGATGACCAGGTCAACGAGGGCCATGATCCCGATGCCCAGAAAGAAAACGAGCAACGCCCAGGCCTCGCCCATCGTCTCCATGGCGTCAGGCAGCAGTTCCATGAAGGAGACGTAGATCATGACGCCTCCGGAGAGGCCCAGGGCAAAGGCGAGATAGACGATCTTGGGCCGGCGGATGAAATAGGCGATGGCGCTGCCGATCCCCGTCGAGAGACCGGCCAGCAACGTCAATCCGAGCGCGATGCCGACCTGTTGCGAATCTGTCATGAGCACACTATAGGCGCGGGGGAAGGGGTTTGGCAAACGTGTTTTTTTTGCGTGGGGGAGTCGAATGCCCGCCTTGCGTCCGGGCCCTTCGGAACATTCATGAACTGGGGTCTCCAAGGCGGTGGATAGGGGCGGAGGCGAACTTGTGGCGGGGGTGCAACGTTACTATAATGACGTGCAGGAATTATCGGCAGAATGTGACGGCAGACCGGGAGATCAGGACTTGGCGACCGAGCGTATGGAAAACCCACAGGTGGGACCGCTGAAGCGGAACCTGGAGAGGGTGATTTTCGGCAAGAGTGAGAGTATCGACGTGCTGATCGTGGCGCTGCTGGCGGGCGGGTCGGTTCTGATCGAGGACGTTCCGGGGGTGGGCAAGACGACGCTGGCGAAGGCGTTGGCGCAGAGCATCGAGGCGCAGTACAGTCGGATTCAGTTCACGCCGGACCTGTTGCCGGCCGACATTCTGGGTTCATCGATCTACAACCCGGTCAGCGGGGATTTCCGGTTCGATCCCGGGCCGATCTTCTGCAATATCCTGCTGGCCGACGAACTTAATCGCGCCACGCCGCGCACCCAGTCGGCCCTGCTCGAAAGCATGGCCGAACGCCAGGTCTCCGCCGACGGCCAGACCCATCCCCTGCCCAACCCCTTTTTCGTGATCGCCACCCAG
>CAZTGH010000131.1:5150-7448 GCA_964612985.1 uncultured Pirellulales bacterium | reverse complement strand
AATATCCTGCTGGCCGACGAGATCAACCGGGCGTCGCCTCGAACACAGTCGGCGCTGCTGGAGGCGATGAACGAGAACCAGACGACGATCGAGGGCCAGCGACGTGCACTGGCCAGGCCTTTCATGGTGATCGCGACGGAGAACCCGATCGAGTTCCACGGGACGTATCCGCTTCCCGAGGCGCAGTTGGATCGCTTTCTGGTTCGGCTGGCGATCGGGTATCCGGCGGCGGAAGTGGAGATCGACATTCTCAAGTCGCACGCTCGACACGAGCCGCTCGATCAGATCGAACCGGTGATGAACTTGGATCAGGTCCGCCGGATTCAGGAAGAGGCAAGCGGGGTGCACGTTGACGAGAGCATTCTCGAGTATATGGTCGAGATCGTCCACGCGACGCGGCACGACAACCGGCTCGAGTTGGGCGTGAGCACGCGGGGCACGCTGATGCTTTCGCGGGCGGCGCGGGCGCGGGCGTTCGCTCTGAATCGCGACTTCGTGATCCCCGACGACGTCTCGTGGGTGATTCCGCACGTATTGCCTCACCGCCTGCTGTTGACGGCCAAGACGCAGCACAGCGGCATCACGGCCCAGCAGGTGGTTACGGAGATCCTGGGGCGGATCAAGGTCCCGGTGTAAGTGAGATGGGCGCGATGGGGACAACCCGTTCGAGAACACGGCTGGGCGTGACCGAGGCCGGACGGATGCTGCTTCTGGGGACGGTGTTTTTCGGGCTGGCGGCGCAGGTGGTTCCGGCGTTCGGGGTTCTCTCGGCGCTGGTGGCGGTGATGTTGACGGTGCTGGCGGTCGGCTTCGTGCTGCGACCGCAAATCGAGATGACGGCGCATCTTCCGGATCACGTGGTAGCCGGACAGAAGGCGCAATTGCGTTATACGCTCCGGAATGTGGCGCGGACCGCGGCGCACGATCTTCACGTGCGCTTCGCCGAGTTGCCCGAGACGATCGAGATGACGGCTGGACCGGCCAGCATCCCGCGTCTGGCGCCGGGCGAGTCAACCCAGGTCGCGGTCACGGTCCGCGCGAAGCGTCGCGGGCATCATTCGATCCCGCTGCCGATGTGCCAGTCGAGCTTTCCGTTCAATCTGCTGACATTCAGCTCCTTCCACAAGGAGCGCCAGACGCTGACGGTGCTGCCGGTATTCTATCGGCTGCGGATGCGCGCGACGCGGTCGGCGGGCTACAGCCATCGTGGGGCGCTGGGTCTGATGGGGCGGGCGGAGCTGTCGCCCGAGTACGCGGGCAATCGGCCTTTTTTGCCGGGCGATTCGCCCAGGCGGATCGATACCCGGGCGTGGGCACGTCTGTCGGTTCCGGCGACGAAGGAATACCACAACGATGCGGACCGGCGGGTGGCGGTGGTGCTGGATACCCGGGTCGCTGCCGCCAAGGCCACATCGAGCGGGGAGGAGATTCCGGAACTCGAGGCGGCGGTTTCGTTCTGCGCGTCGGCAGCATTTACGATTCAGCGGGACTGTGTGATCGACTGGCTGCTGGCGGGGGCGGAACTGCACGATTTGACGAGCTGGCCCAGAGCGACCCGCGTCGACCGGATTCATGAGGTTCTGGCGGGGGTGGGGCCGAGCGAAGGGTACGATCTCGATGGGATGTCGGCCGCACCGGCGAGCCGTTTTCGTCGTATTTCTGAGGTGATCTTCATTCTTTTGAGACCAGATCCGATGTACCTGGAGCTGATCGAACTGGCGGTTGCGGCCCGATGTCGGTGCGACGTATACCTGATCGGCGACCCGGCGGCCCAAAGCGCCGAGGACGAGACGCTGCGGAGCCATTCGATCCGGGTGCTGTCGCCCGAGGAGGTTCTGACCGGCAGCGTGGGGCCCTTATGAAACCGCAAAAGACCGTTGCAGTCATCATGGTGCTGAGCAGTTCGGCGGTGACCGCCTGGGTCTCGGTGGACATCGCCTACCCGGCGATTCTCTGTATGCTGGGGCTGCTGGGTCTATCGAGGCGGTTCACGTGGAATTTCCGACCCGAGAGGCGGGTGATCACGTCGCTGCTGATGCTGGTGCTGGCGATCTTCTTCGCGCTGCACTACAGCACCACGCGCCCTCACGGGTGGATCGCGCACGAGGAAGCGATGAGTCTGGCCTGGCAGACGGTGGCGCGGTACTTCCTGGCGGGGATGATTCTGATGCTGTTTCTCGGGTCCCCCCGGCAGCTTCCGGCCTCGCTGGGGCTGTTCTACATCGCCAGCACGGTCTGTGCCGGGCAGGTGCTGCTGCTGAACGACCAGTTTCTCGTGTTCCGGCTGCTGGAGCTGTT
>CAZTGH010000131.1:0-5140 GCA_964612985.1 uncultured Pirellulales bacterium | reverse complement strand
GGTGATCCTGGTGATCCTTTACGCGGCGACGACGCAGGGCTCGATTTCGGGATCTCCGGGTCTCGATCCGCGTCGGCTGGAGGAGCGGTCCGCCTGGGAGGACCGGGGAGGGATACCGCGGTGGGCGGCGTGCGGGCTGATTCTGGTCGGGGCGGGCAACGTGGGGTGGATCGCGGGCTCGGTGATGTATCGGCATATCGAGCTTCTCGATTACCTGCCCGCCTGGTTTGGCAAGCAGGTGATCAGCATGGACAACTCGGGTGAGGAGGCATCGCGGATCGGCTTCACCAACAGCGGGCGGCTCTCGAGTCTGGCGTCGGTGTTGGAGGAACAGGACCCGACACCGGCGCTGGCGATCGAGAGCGATGTATCGCCGGGGTATTTGCGTGGCCGCGCGTTCGAGATCTACCGGCAGTCCCAGTGGCACGACCTGTCGTATCAGGAGGCGATCTTTCCGCAGCAGGGCAAACTGTATATCGCCAATCGGACGAGCGTCTTTCGGCTGTATCCGGAGGACGCTTCGGACGCCAAGAGCATGGTGATTCGTCACGAACTGAAGTTCGGCGATGCGGCCTTTGCCCCGCTGGGCATCCGCCACGTGGAGGGGGCGTTCAAGCTGGTATTACGTGACGACGACGACATCATCTACGCACCGCGTCTGCAGCGGGGCAAGCGGTACCGCGTGGTCTACTCCCCTTCCGGACGGCAGGTGGCGCCGGAGAGCACGCAAATTTCGCGGTCGCTCGATCTGCCGGCGACGCTGGATCCACGTATCGAGGCGTTGGCGGCGCGGATTTTTACGAACTGCGAGAGCACGTCGGAGAAGATCGACGCGGTGGTGCGGCACTTTCGGACGAATTACAGCTACGCGTACGATCCGAGGATTCCGCCGGGACGGGACAAGCTGACGCATTTTCTGCTCGAAGGGTCTCAGGGCTACTGCGAGTATTTCGCCTCGGGGGCGGCGATTCTGCTGCGGCTGGCGGGCGTACCGACGCGGTACGTCACGGGGTTTCTCGTGACGGAGAAGAACGACCGCACCGGCGCCTGGGTCGCGCGGAACATGGACGCTCACGCGTGGGTCGAGGCTTGGGACGAGCAAGAGGGCCAGTGGGTGACGGTGGAGGCCACGGCGCAGGACAACGACGCCGTCGTGGCGGCGGACGAAGAGGCGGACGCGACGGGGGACGCGGCGGATATCTCCCTGACGCAGTTTCTGCACGCCCTGTATGAATATGGTCTGCTGGGGGCGCTGAGCTGGCTGTTCATGTTCCACGGCGGATTGATCGCGGGGATCTCGCTGGTGGTTCTGATGGCGATCGGGGTGGGGTGGAGATTGTCGAGGGCGCGGCGTCGTCGAACCACGGAGCGCGCGTCGGCCAGGGCATCGGTGACCGCTCTGCAACGGATGCTGATGCGGATGGATCGGAAGGTTCAGGCGGCCGGGCTGGCGCGGCGGGTATCGGAGACGCTGCACGCGTTTGCCGCACGGCTGCGCGCTCACCATGCGGATAGCGCCGACGGCGGGCGCCACTGGGCGGGCGTATCCGACTGGTATGTCGAGTACGCCGAGCTGCGCTATCGCAAAGCGATTGAAGACGCGCAGATCGAACGGCTTCAACACCGGGCCGAAAGCCTGCACCGGGGACTCTGAGCGAGGAGCTGTGGGACCGACAGGATGAATGGGACCTATCGGCATTGACCCAGGTTCGGCTACTTGATGAAGCGGATGATCAGGTATGGGGGATATCGGTAGTGATAGCCGTCGTTGGTCTTGATGGCGGCGACGATGATGAAGATGATATCGACGATCACCACGGCGCCGGTCAGGAACATCCCGATACAGATCACCCAGAGCAGCGCCGAGATCAGGCCGTAGATGAGCATCGTGATCTGGAAATTCAGCGCTTCTCTGCCCTGCTCCTTGACGAATGGAAACTCGTCCTTCTTGAGCAGCCAGACGACGAGCGGGCCGATGACGGCGCCGAAGGCGGGGATGATCGGGAGGAAGGCGGCCAGGCCGGCCAGGTGGCAGAACATCGCCCACATCCGCGCATCTTTGCTGGTCTCGCGGGGCTGACCGGTGAAATCCTGGGGTTGATCGAGGTTCGGTGTTTCGTTGGGCTCTGTCATTGTTCGCTCCATCACACGGGGGTTCGCAGGCGGGCTGTAAAACCATCGGACCTACGGGACCAATGGCGGCTGCGAACGGGTTATTTCAAGAACGCTATGGCGACCGGGTAGGTCCAGGGCTGGCCGCGGGCGGCCTTGATGGTGCCCAGGACCGAGAGAACCACGTGGGCCAGCAACACCAGGGGCACGAGGAAGGCGCCGATGATGGTGACGGTCAGGGCGGTCAGATAGATGAGCAGGGAGACCTGGTAGTTCATGGCGGCGCGACCGTGTTCGTCGACGAAGCGGTGTTTGTCGCGTTCGATCAGCCAGATCAGCAGCGGAGCGAAGAAGCCGAAGATGCCCAGCAGGTGACAGAGCATGGCCATGTTCCGCGCCTCCTGGCAGGTCTCGGTGTGGGGACCTGCACCGGGACGGGACTCGTAGTCAGGGGAGGTGGATACTGCCTCCGTTGGTACTGAACTGCCTTGGTCTGCCATGATCGAACTCCTGCGCTGCACGCCGCGAGAAACGTTATGTCTTCATATCACAGCCTTTACACGCGGTCAAGTCTGGAACGGTACTTCTTGGGGGCGCCTGCCCGATCCCGGATACAGGTGTCAAACGCAGCGCATAGCTTCTCCGGTGCCAGATTCCTCCATTCCGCTTCGCTCCAGTCGGAATGACAAGGAGGAAAAGGCGCTCCAGTCGGAATGACAAAACGGGTGCGGCAGACACGCGTGCGCGCGTATTGCGAGCGGGCCCCGGGGGGCCGGCATGGGATGGCGGATTCGACGGGCGGCGTCGCTGGGGGACTGCGGGCAGGATGCCGGCGACGGGCGGGATCGCACGGGCCCACTACAAACAGGGTTACGGGAGAGGTCTGGGGCCAGCGTTGCTGACGTCGATGGGGTCGATGCCGAGGTCGATGGCGGGCGAATCGGGGGCGAACTCGACGTCGCCCTCGCGGTAGGCGGTCAGTTTCGGGTCGGCCTGGACGTTGGTTTCGCTGGGTTGCAGTTGGTATTGGCCCGCCTGGCTGTACTGGTTGAGCTTGCGGCATTGGATCTTGCCTTCGGCGCTGTGGAGCACGTTGGAGGTCATTGTGGTGATGCCCTCGCGGTTTTCGAAGACGATTTTGCCCGAGGCGTGGAGGACGTTCTTCTCGAAGCAGTAGTCGGAGGACTTGGGCCAGGTGAGGCGGAGGTCGCCCTCGTTGATGAAGACGTTGTTGCGGATCGTGTTGCCTTTGGCCATGTGGTTGTGCGAGGGGCGGACGACGTTGACGGACAGGTTGCCCTCGACGAGGCAGCCTTCGGAGCGTTCGTCGAGGTAGTAGGCGGAGGCGCCGTAGCCACCGGTGTCGACGATGGCGCGGATGTAGTTGCCGCGCAGGACGAGGTCTTTGCCGGCGAAGCAGTAGATGCCGCCTCCATCGTGGAGCTGGAGCATGGCATGGTGGATGAGATTGCCTTCGAGGCGGGTGTTCCGGCCTCCGTAGGTGACGGCGGAGTACGGGGCGTGGTGGACGTGGTTGTGGGCGACGAGGGAATCGGCGCCGCCTCCGGTGAGGGCGATGGCGCTGGGATAGGTGAGGCCGATATCGTGGATGTGGTTGTCGGCGACCTCCAGTTGGGTTCCGTGGAAGCGGATGCCACAGGCGCCGACGTGGTGGACGTGGCAGCGCTGGATGCGGAGGTTGGTACCGCTGGCCTTGATGCCCTGGCCTCCGGCGTTGACGATTTCGAGATCGGCGAAGGTGCAGTCGGTTGCGTTATTGACCGCCAGCGCGCCTTCGAAGCGTCCGGCGCCGAAGCCCCCTGCCTTGAGCGGGGTGGTGGTGACCGAGAGGGTGAGCGCTCGCAGGGTGATCTCCTTGACCGGCTTGCTCCGGCTGCCCTGGAGCGAGAGGACGGACTCGACGACGGGCGCGAAGACCTCGGCCTGGTTCATGTCTTCTCCGGGCAGGGGCCAGTAGACGACCTTGCCTTCGGTGCGGTCGAGGTACCACTGTCCGGGCTCGGTCATGCCCTCGCGGACGTTCCAGACGACGTAGGTCTTGACGCCGAAGGCGCCGGCGGGGTGGCCGGTCGGGCTGGAGAAGGTCAGCGTCCGGGAATCGGGGTCGAGGGCGGAGAGACCGACGAGCGAGTCGTCCCACATATGATAGACGGTGATTTCGGCGTTACGGACGTCGAGCCAGGGACCGAGATCGCCCTCTTTGTATTTCATCGTGGTCAGCTCGCGGTCGGTGGGCTTGCGTTTCCAGCCACCTCCGGTGGTGCTCATCCAGGGTACGTCGAAGACGCTGCGGTGCTCGAAGCGGCCTTCCTCGGGCAGCCTGGCGCGGGGGCAGTAGCGGTCGTTGACAATCAGAGCGCGGAAGTCCCACTGCCCTTCCTTGACGCCCGGCAGGGAGGCGGCGTAGAAGTTCGGGCCATCCTTCTGCCAGTTGGTGACCTTGCGACCGCCATAGAGTTTGGCGTCGGCGCCGGGGGCGGCTTCGATGGTCAGGCCGCTGTCCTCATTGGTCAACACGACGGGTTCGTCGAAGAAGTACTCCCCTGCCGCCATGACGATGCGGCGCGGTTGGTTGGTTTCCGTCCGGCGAGCGGCGCGGCAGGCGGCGGACAGCGTCGCCAGCGGACCGTCGGCGCTGTCGGCGCGGGGCTGGGCCAGGCGTCCCGACCAGGAATCGTTGCCCTCGGGGGCGACGTACCAGGTCGCGGCATCGGTGGCGTGAGTCCATGCAGGGACCGCCAAGGTGAATGCGCCGGCCATCATCAGCGTTAGGAAGCTGCGAATTGCGGGGGCTTTGCTCATCGGTACTACTCCACTGCGAAGAATCCTGTTCTTCTTTCTGGCTCATCCGGTTCTTGCATACTTCCTCAGTCAGGCACGCCCGAAACGGGCGTGAAGAGGAGATTTTCCGCTTTGCGCCATTAGCATGACCTGGGCACAAGAGCGACGCCCCATGATAGCGGCGTCGCCATGCTACTGGACCGCTGCGGCGCTCAGGTTGCTTCTC
>CAZTGH010000130.1:0-12603 GCA_964612985.1 uncultured Pirellulales bacterium | reverse complement strand
TGCCGGCGGTTGACTCGATCTGACCCAGCGCGAGTTTGAGCAGGGTACTCTTGCCCGTGCCGTTGGGACCGGTGACGCCCAGGCGTTCGCCACGGAGGAGGTCGAACGTCAGGTGCTCGAAAAGCGTCAGGTCGCCGAACGACTTGCCCAGGCCCTCAGAACGGACGACGATGTCGCTGGTACGATCCGCCTTGCCGAACGAGAAGCGGATCGTCTTGGGGTCGGTGGGCTTATCGAGGAAATCGGGATTTTCTTTGAGCAGGCGGTTCAGGCGGGTCTTACGGCCCCGAGCGGTCCCTCGCATGCCTTCCTGGTCCTTGTTGCGGGCGATGAAATCGAGGGTCTTTTCCACCATCTCGACGCGCTTGGCGTGTTCGCGTTCCTGCTGCAGTCGGACGGTCTCCCGGGTCTGCACGTAGTTGTGGTAATTGCCGTTCCAAACCTTTGCACCGCGATTTTCCACCTCGACGATCTTGCAGACCACCCTGTCGAGCAGGTAGCGGTCGTGACTGATGATGACAGCCGCCCCTCGATAATTACCCAGGAATCGCTCCAGCCATTCGGTGGCCTGGAGATCGAGGTGGTTGGTCGGCTCATCGAGCAGCAGCAGGTCGGTTTCGAGCATCAGGACCTGGGCCAGCCCGAGGCGCGAGAGTTGCCCACCGCTCAAGGCCGTGGTCTTGGCGTGGTGGAGTTCGGGTTCGAAGCCCATCGCCGCCAACGTCGCGTTGATGCGGATCTCGTATTCATACCCGCCGGCCAGTTCGAAATCCCGGCACAGCCGTTCATACTGGGCCATCTTTGCCTGCAGGGCCGACCCGCTCAGCCTTTCCATCTCCTTGGAGACGCTATGGATATTCGCCTGGAGTTGGAGCAGGTGATCGACGCCTGCGTGCATCTCCTCCATCACCGTGCGCTGCCCGCTGAATGTAGCCTCCTGAGGCAGGTAGCCGATCCGCAGGCCCTTTTGGCGGATCACTCGTCCCATGTCGGGTGGGACCGCTCCGGTGATCAGCTTGAGAATGGTGCTCTTGCCCGAGCCGTTCGGACCGACCATGCCGACCTTCTCGCCCGGGTGGAACGCGAGCGTCAGTTGGTCGAGTACGACCTCCGAGCCAAAGGCTTTGTGTATGTCTTGCAGCGTTACGATCGCCATCGATCAGGAATCCAATGGGTCTGCGTCAGGGATTCAGGGGAGCCGGTTTCTACTCTCGGCCCGTCGCCTGAGACGAAACGACCATCCTATCGCCTCGGTCCCTCCGATTCAAGGATGTCTGAGGCAGGCATGAACTCCCTGGAATGACCTTCTAGCTGGTAGGGATTGTGTGAAGGGCGGGTCGAGCACGGCAAATGACCGTTCGCGGAGTAAAAAACATGCTTGCGATATAGCTGCAAACATGCTTTACTGCGATTATCTGCCTATGAAACACGTCCTACGGAAAAGTATGGTTGGTCCTGAACCTGCAATTGGGATACTCACAGAGAACGAGGCAGCCCCATGGCCCCACGGTAGAGCGAGCATTAACGACATCAAGTTGGAGAATCGAGCATGACGCACAAGCAGAATTTGACACGACGAGATCTCCTGAAGAGTTCGGCCGTTGCGGCCGGGACTCTGGTCCTGACGGGGGCGCCTGGGTCTCTGGCCTACGCCCAGGGAAGTGATACGATTCGGGTCGGCGTAGTCGGTTGTGGCGGACGCGGGTCCGGCGCCGCACACAACTGCGTCAACTCGTCCGACGGTGTGAAGATCGTGGCGCTGGCGGATACGTTCTCCGACCGCCTCCAGAAGCTCAAGGGGGATTTCAACGTACCCGAGGATCGTTGCTTCGTCGGTATCGACGCGTACAAGAAACTGATGGCTCTTGACGATGTCAATTTTGTGATCCTGGCGACGCCCCCGGGATTCCGGCCACCCCAGTTGGCCGAGGCGATTCGGCGGGGCAAGCATGTCTTTATGGAGAAACCTGTGGCGGTCTGTCCGGCGGGGATCAAGATGGTGATGGAGGCCTCCGAACTGGCCGAGCAAAAGGGGCTGGGCATCGTCGCCGGTACGCAACGGCGTCACCAGCACGAATACGTCGAGACGATGAAACGCGTGCTCGACGGCGCCATCGGCGAGATCGTCTCGGCCCAGTGCTATTGGAACATGGGCGGGTTGTGGTGCCATAAGCGCCAGCCCAATGAGAGCGACGTCGAATGGCAGGTTCGCAACTGGCTCTATTTCACCTGGCTCTCGGGCGATCACATCACCGAGCAGCACGTACACAATATCGACGTGGTCAACTGGGCCTTCGGCGACGTGCTGCCCGAGACGGTCCACGGCATCGGTGGCCGGCAATACCGCACAGGGGAGGAATACGGTCACATCTTCGACCACTTCGGTGTCGAGTTCAACTATCCCGGCGACGTGCGGACGATCAGCACCTGCCGTCAGATTGAAGGCACGGCCGGTAACGTCAGCGAGCGGGTCGTCGGCACCAAGGGCTGGACGAACTGCAGCGGACGGATCGAGGGCGAGAATGCCTGGCGGTACCGAGGCCCCAGGAGCGACCCCTACGTGCAGGAGCACACCGATCTGATCGCGAGCATCCGGGAGGGCAAGCCGCTCAATGAAGGCAAGCGGATCGCCAACAGCACGCTCTGCGCGATCATGGGTCGCGAATCCGCCTACTCCCGCCAGCAATTCAAGACGTCGTGGTTCACGAGCCGGTGTACGCTGGACCTGCTGCCGCCGGCGGACCTGAAGCTCAGCGATTCCAAGCCGGTGCCTCCGGTGGCGATCCCCGGCGAGTATGAGTTGCCCGGCTTCCCGCAGAGGCAGAGGCGCGGATGACGGGGCACAGATGGCTGAACGGGACCACGACAGGGTACAAGAGATCCAACGAAGGAGATAGCGGATATGGCATCATCAGAGAACGATAGAAGCACAATGAAGCACGCCGCGACAGCGGGTGTGATGGCGGCTGCGGCCGCCCTTGGGCAGAGGGCTCACGCCCAGGGCACAGGCAAGATCAAGATCGGTCTGCTGGGTTGCGGCGGACGAGGCAACGGCGCCATGCGACAGTGTCTCGAAGCCGATCCGGGCATCGAGGTCATCGCCCTGGCCGACCTGTTCGAAGGCCAGGTCCGGCGCACGCGCGACCGCATCATGAACGATGAGAAGTACGCCGGTCGGATCAAGATCGATGACGACCACATGTTCTGGGGCTACGACTGCCACGAGAAGATCGCCCAGTGTGACGCCGATCTGCTGCTGATGGCGACCGCGCCGGCCTTTCGTGGCAGGCAGATGATGGCCGCGATCAAGGCGGGCAAGCATATCTTCACGGAGAAGCCTGTTGCGACCGATGTCGCCGGCTGCAAGGAAGTGATGGAAGCCTCGAAGCTGGCGAAAGAGAAGGGGCTGGCGATCGTCTGCGGCACCCAGCGAAGGCACGAGTTCAGCCGTATCGAGCTGATGAAGCGCCTCCACGACGGGGCCATCGGCGAACTTGTCGGCGGTCAGTGCTACTGGTATGGTGGCGGCATCTGGTATCGCGGCGCCAGAGACGACATGAGCGAACTGGATTGGCAATGCCACAACTGGTATCACTTCACCTGGTTGTCGGGCGATCAGATCTGCGAGCAGCACATTCACAATATCGACGTGTTGAACTGGTGCTTCCAGGGCCCGCCGGTGAAGTTCATGGCGGTCGGTGGGCGGCAGTGGCGCGACCACAACGACGGCCAGGTCAAGACCGCCAAAGAGGTCTGCCGCAAATACACCGGAAGCGAAGAGGCGTGGGAGAAGTACAACGGCGACATCTGGGACCACATCTACGCCGAATTCGAATATGCCAACGGCGCCCGCTGCCTGAGCTTCAGCGGCCACAGCCCCGGCACCGGCCGCAACGGCGAGAAGATCGTCGGCACCAAGGGCACCAGCGACTGCAACCACAACATCACAGGCGAGAACGCCTGGACTTATCAGGGCGAAAACGTCAACGGCATGCTGCGCGAGCACATCGACCTGATCCAGAGCATTCGCAGCGGCAACGTGCTCAATCAGGGGCAGCGGATTGCTGAGAGTACATTGACCGCGATCGGGGCCCGGATCGCCGCCTTCACTGGTCAGGTGATCACGTGGGACTGGCTGATGAACGAGTCGAAGCAGAACCTGGTTCCGAGCCAGGCTGATATGATGGCGCAGAAACCCCTGTACCACAAGGTCGCCACGGGTAGCGACCCGCTAGTCTAAGGGGGATTCGCTCGATGGATATCGAAGGCCCGATGCGCCGGACTGCGTTCCAGCCATCGGGCCTTTTCCATTTTCGTTCGGGAGATCTCATATGATCGTGTTGTTGTCCCTGCTCGGTCTGCTGTCGGCGACAGCCGGTGATATCCCTGAGACCCTCCGTCCCTTCTTTACGCCACCGCCCGCTCTCGAAGGCGACTTCGGCGATTACCGATCCCCGCTGATCTTCGACGACGGCAGGCCCGTCAAGAGAGCCGATGACTGGTCGAAACGGCGCGAAGAGATTCTTGCCACGTGGCATGGCCTGCTGGGCACCTGGCCACCGTTGATTGAGCGGCCGGAGATTCGATACCTCGCAGAAACCCGACGCGACGGTCTCATCCAGCACAAGGTGACCGTGGAGATCGCCCCGGACGACCAGAGGGTCGACGGTTACCTTCTCGTCCCCGACGGGGATGGACTCCATCCCGCGGTGCTGGTGGTGTACTATGATGCCGAAGCGGGCGTCGGGTTGGGACGGGAGATGCGTGATTTCGGCTACCAGTTGGCCCGACGGGGCTTCGTGGCACTTTCGATCGGGACGCCCGGATTTGCCAGTCTGGAAGCGCCGTACAAGCCGCTTTGGGACGTGCCAGTTGGGCAGCCTCCGCTTCAACCTCTCTCCGCCCTGGCCTATGTGGCAGCCAACTGTCACACGATCCTGGCCAACCTCCCTGAAGTCGATGCGAATCGGATCGGCGTCGTGGGCCATTCCTATGGCGGCAAATGGGCCATGTTCGCCTCCTGCCTCTATGACCGATTTGCCTGCGCGGTGTGGTCGGATCCGGGGATCGTCTTCGATGAAACGCGCCCCAACATCAACTACTGGGAGCCGTGGTATCTCGGATGGGACTCGGATGTGCAGCGGCAGCGGGGGATCATCACCGAGTCGAATCCGCGCACCGGTCCATACAAGCAGATGGTCGAAACGGGCCGAGACCTGCATGAGTTGCATGCGCTGATGGCCCCGCGCCCGTTCCTGGTCTCGGGTGGCGCCGAAGACCCGCCGAAACGCTGGCAGGCCCTCAACCATACCATTGCCGTCAATCAATTGCTGGGCTACTCGGATCGCGTGGCCATGACGAATCGTCCGACGCACGCTCCCACGACCGAGTCCAATGCCCGGATCTACGCGTTCTTCGAATACGCTCTTGAGCGGTAGCCGTAATCAGATGCTTAGGCTCCCGGGGGCTACTTGTAGACGTACCAGGCAACACCTTCGTAGAGCCAGAGATCCGAGTTCTCGAGGATCATCTCATCTTTCTGCTCGGCACTGGTCGTGTAGAAGGGCCGTCCGTAAGCGTCGGACCAGAATCGGTAGACCGGGATGGTGCCGGAGACCGGTTGGGCCGTAGGGAAGGCCCAGAATGCTTCGCCTTCATAGGTCCATTGGGCACTGAATCGCTCGATGATCCAGTCACGCTCTTTGGCGCTGATCGTATAGAAGTGCGTCTTCAGGATGTCGGACCAGAAGCGGTACACAGGGGCGCTGTTCGGTTCGACGGCGGTCGGAAGCGCATGATAGGCCACGCCCTGATAGGTCCAGGTATCCGGGGCCTCCTCGATGAGCTGTTCCTTCTCGGCCTGATCAGCGGTGAAGAGGTAGCTTCCCAGGACACTCGACCAGAACCGGTGGACGGGCAGATGGGAGCTCGTCCCCTTGCCTTTGACGTCGTAGTTGACGACGAGGGTTGCGTAGTCCAGGGTGACACGGTGACCTACCATGTCCTCTATTTCATCGATATCGACGAAGATATACACCTCCCGGTCTGCCCAGAGTTCGTCGAGCACCTCCTGGGGCAGTTCGAACTGGCTGATCCTCCAATAGCGGCCGTTGGTGCCTTCCAGTTGGCCGAGCCGGACAGAGTTGGCGTAGACCCCGTCAATCTCGGGACCTTCGGGGTCATTGACGTCCACGTCCCAAGCGCTGACGACGAGGGTGGCCGAGAGGATGCCTTTGGCATCCGAGGGCACGCTCTTTCGGATGTCGTGCGTCCAGCCCCAATCTTCCCACATGCCCCGATAATAGGGCCAGTGGTCGAGGATGCTCTCCGGTGGAACGAACCAGGGCTCGGCGTAGTTGCCGTTGGCGGTATAATCGAGGGTGTCCCAGATGGTCGTGACACCGGCGTTGGCCACGCCGGACAGCGACAGCACGGCCGCCACCAGCACGTGTATCTGTACCACTTTCATCGTATGCTCACCTCCTACCGTGATCTCGGACAGACGTGATCCCCCCGGAGATTTCGATCCCCATGCGGTCTATCACTCATGCAACGTTGTCTGTGCCGCGATGCTGCCCCTGTTTATGGCGAATCCCCAAAAACTGTATAATTCCCATTTTACCATGGCCTGGGCCATGTGTAAAGCCTAATTTGCCATAAATCAGAGGGTTGGCGGGTGATTTCAGCCCCGATACGGCCCTATTTCTCCACGATTTCCGCCCCCATCAACTCGAACGACCAAGCGTGCCGACAAGGAGGCGATGTCCGTGCTTGCTCGGGAATGCAGAGAACCGAGCCTTCGGCATCTGTGGTGACGGTTACCTGGGCATCGCTGCCCAACAGGCGAGCGGTCCGGACCTGGCCGATGCCCGGCAGGACGATCTCCGCCGGCGGCGCGTCCTGCCCCTCGGCGGCCAGGAAGATCGCATAGACCGTGTCGGCTTTCCTGGTCAGGCAAGTGCTGCCGATCGTATAGGGAGGGATCGGACGGGTGCTGCAGAGGGCTTCACCGTTGACGCCTATCCATTCGCCGATCTCTTGCATCCGCACCAGCGCCGGTTCGGGCAGTTGGCCGTCCGCATCGGGACCGACGTTGAGCAGGAAGTTGCCGCCCTTAGCGACGATGTTAACCAATAGATGGATCAACTGGCGCGTCGATTTGTAGCGGTCATTGGGCTTGAAGGACCACTGATCGCCCATTGTCATGCACGTTTCCCACACGTAGGGCAGTGGCTCGTCGGGCACCTGCTGCTCGGGCGTCAGGTAGTTCTCGTAGCGACCACCGACGGTGCGATCGACCACGATCAGGCCCGGCTGGTGACTTCGCGCCATGGCGGCCAGGGCGGGCATGTCGATACCCTGTGAGGGCGGTCGAACCTGACCGCCGTCCAGCCAGAGAATGTCTACCGGCCCGTAATTGCTCATCAGCTCTTTGACGACGTTATGCGTGAAATCGACGAAGGTCGCCCACTTCTCGGGATACTCGGTGATGTCAAAGTTGACATTGCGGTCCCGATGGGGCCATTCGGGGGCCCAGTATCCAGGATGGTGCCAGTCGGACTTGGAGTAGTAGATGCCGATCCCGAAGCCCTCGGCGCGAAACGTCTCGGTCATCTCCTTCACGAAATCGGCCTTGGGATTCGTGTGGAACGGACAGGAGGGGTCGGTCGTTCGATACGATGTCTGCTCCGTGTCGAACATGCAGAAGCCGTCATGGTGTTTGGACGTGAAGACGGTGTACTTCATGCCCGCTTCCTTGGCGGTCCGGGCCCAGGCGTCGGGATCGAAATGCTGTGGGTCGAAGGTCTGGTTCAAGGCGACATAGTCCCGCGAAAACCGTTCGAAATCCTTGTCTCGCTCGGTCCACGCCGCCAGATCGTCCGGCCGCGCCCAGGTGTCCGCCTCGACCAGGGGCCAGGATTCGATGCAGCCCCACTGGCTGTAGATGCCCCAGTGGACCATGAATCCGAACTTCCAGTCCTGGAAGCGCTCGAGCCTGGCCAGCACAAGCGGGTCGGTTTCCTTATCACACTGCGGCAGCACCGGATCGAGCGAGAGATGGTTGGCCAGGACGCGCCCCAGAATCTGCTCCCCCCGCTCGTTCGCATGGACGGAGTCGCGCTTGAACCAGTCGAGCTCCTTGCCTGTGTTGCGAAGATAGACGGCCCAGTGGGCTTCCATGTCGAGAAAGGCGGTGCCCAATTCCTGCGAGAGGGCTTCGAGCCCCTGGCGGTAGTCGCTGTAGTGCTCCGGGTCGATGATTCGGCGCCAATAGGTCTGGTCGTACGGATTTGCGCTTCCGAAGGCGCCGGTCATGAGCAGGAGGTCGGGATTGGACTTCTCGCGGATCTGACCGATCACGTGGCGAATCGAAGCGAGGCCGCCTCGCTGGCTGATGCCGCCGATGATGACAAGATCGGGATCGTGGTCGAGGACGAACCTCTGTACCCGTCCGGGTTCTTTGTACCACCAGCAGCCGGTCGAGCCACGTACGGAGGTGATCTTCTCGATTCGGCAGTCGGGGTGCCGCTGCATCAGCACGAGGTCCCATGCGGAACGGCTGGTGTCGTTAATGATGCTGTCGCCCAGCATGACCACGCGCAGGGTGCCGCCATCGGCCAGCCGCTGTGTTGTCCGACGGAGTCTCTCCCATCGGTTCGCAGGGGGACCGTAACAGACCGGCGGGATCTGTGCGTAGGCGGCCTCGATCTGTTCGAGCGTTCTTGGGTTCTTTCGGAGGATATGGCCATCGTCACCGGCAAGAGCCAGCGCGACGAGCAGCAGCGAAAGCGCAATCGAAGACTTCCTGGAAGACATCACAGGTTTCCTTATCGGTACAGCGTTTACAGGGGGCGAATCCAGATGTTGCGGAAGCGGACGGGATTGTTGTGGCCCGACAACACGAGCGGCCGCTCCGGCTCGATGGGTCGGTCGTATTTGGGCATGATCCGGTGGCCGGTCGGGCCATAGATTTGCTGATTGTGGTGGACGAGGACGCCGTTGTGCAGAACGGTGACGCAGGCGGGCTTGACGAGTTCGTCTCCGTCGAATACGGGTGCAAAGAAGATGATGTCATACGTCTGCCATTGGCCCGGCGGGCGACACACGTTGACCATCGGTGGGGTCTGGCCATAGACGCTGGCCGCCTGGCCGTCGGGGTACAGTGGCGTCGTGTACGTATCGAAGACCTGTATCTCGAAAAGACCCATCAGCGTGACACCGTTGTTGCCACGGTCCCAGTCGTCGCCAACGGGCGGATTCGGGGCCTGCCATTCGACATGGAGTTGGCAATCGCCGAATGGTTCCTTCGTTTTCAGACTGCCGGAAATGGCAACGAGTTCGCCATCTTCGATCTTCCAGTCGGAAGGCTGCCACTGGGACAGGTCCGTGCCATCGAAGAGGACGATCGCGTCGGACGGTGCGACGCCGCGACGGCCGGGCGTGACCTTGGGCGGCTTTGGCCGGTCCGGATCGTGGACGTGGTAGCCACACCAGGGCAGCACCGGCGTATCCTTATAGCCCACGATATCCGAACCATCCTTGGCTTTGACCAATTCGGCGGCAATGGCGTTGGCGGCATAGAGCAGACAGACGGTGAGAACGAGTGTGGCGGCGGTGATGACGGTGCGGCGATGGTTCATGGTGCGTCCTTTCATCGGTTTGTTGGTCGGGGTTCTCCGCGAGCGGTAGCTCTTGCGACCTTGCCGCCGAGAGCATGAACTCCAGACGCCACTATACTCCGTCCGCAGCATCGCAGCAAGGCCTGGCAGGTGCAGGCCAACAGGACAGCAACGCTGAAATGGCTTGCTCTGACGACGGTGGAAGGCTACAATCGCGGTATGATACATGTGGCAACCCATGGGGTGGATTTGACGCACCGGCCGCGAGGGGAGTCAGGCGATCCGGAAGGAGTATGACGGGCCATGACGAAGCGACCACCGGATGTACGAGGTACTGTCAAGAAGATCGGGGCGATTCTCTGTGCCGGCGTGGCGCTGGCGGGCATTGTCTTTGGAACCGAGCGGCCTCTTCGGCGGGAGGCCGTCAGCGTTCGGCGGACCCCCTCCGGAAACGGCATCCGTTTGATCGTGGAGAATCACGCGCCGTGCGATGTGACGGTCACCCTGAAGATCGACGCCAGCAACGTGCGCGTCGAACACGTCCGGCCCGAGACCGAGACGTATCCTGCCGGCTCCGAAACCGAGGCGATGAGAATCTTCCCAGAGGATCCCACCAGGCGGTGCTCCTGGCGATTCCACTACAACTGGGTCAAAGGCGACGTGCACGCCCGGCATGACGACACCGTCCTGTATCTGCTCCCGTTCGAGCCGGGCAGGTCGTTCCGCGTCACACAGGGCTACAACGGCACATTGACCCACTTCGACCAGGATCAGTATGCCGTGGATTTCGCCATGCGCGAAGGCACGCCGGTCTGTGCTGCCCGCGCCGGTGTCGTGGTGGATCTCGAAGAGTCCTTCGGAGAAGGTGGTCGATCGAAGAAGCACAAGGACCGCGTGAACTTCGTGTCGATTGCCCACGCCGACGGCACAGTCGCCGAGTACTGCCATCTCCAGCAGCATGGTGCGCTCGTTGAAATCGGCCAACAGGTGGAGGCCGGGCAGCGCATCGCTCTGTCGGGCAACACGGGATACTCCACTCTTCCGCACCTGCATTTCGGCGTCTACTCGCCGGTTGACGGCAAGCGGCGCCAGTCCCACCCGGTCAAGTTCGCCACCCGCCAAGGTGTCATCGGCGAACCCGCCGAGGGAAGCCGCTACACGGCCTTAGCCGAGGCGAAGTGAGTCCCCGGCGCGGGTTATTCCTGAAACAGGAGCGAAGCGAACTCGATGAGATTGCGCCGCCAGACGGTGAAGCTGTGCCCGCCGGGGGTCTGAATCCACTTGGGTTGCACGCCTTTGGACCTGAGCCAATCGACCAATCTCTGGTTGGCGCCCGTCAGGCCGTCGTCTCGTCCGCATGAGATCCAGAACAGGTGCAGGCGCGTATTGAGGCTCTCATCCACCGCTGGGTATTGGCGGTCGAAGTCCTCGCTGAGTCCGCCTGAGCTGAAGGCTCCGATCCAGCCAAAGCGGTCGAGGGCATTGAGGCCGGTCAGGAGCGATTGGGTGCCCCCCATCGACAGGCCCGCGATAGCGCGATCGTCGCGATCCGTCGAGACCCGATGGGCGTTCTCCACTAGGGGGATCAGCTCGGCCAGCAGGGCGTCGCGGAACTTCTCATTGCTGTCATGCCAGATTCTCATGTCGCGAAGGCCCGCCCAGCCGTTGGCGATCACGGCCTCGTTGCCGTAGCCCAGGGGCATCACGATGACCATGGGCTTGGCCTTATCCTGGGCGATGAGGTTATCGAGAATGACATTTGCGCGACCCACGCTGGCCCACGCGTCTTCGGCGTCGCTGTAGCCGTGCAGCAGGTAGAGTGCCGGGTACTTCACATTGCCAGTCGGATCGTACCCGGGGGGCGTGTAGACGACGAAAGGCCGGTCCAGGCCGATGATGGTCGATCGGTAGCAATGCCGATGGAGGACGCCACGCGGGACGTCGCCGATCTCCCAGGCCAGCGTGGGCGGGCCCGGCACGTGTACCTGGTGTCGGTGTTGAGCAGGTTGTACTTCAGTAGCGGATTGGCCGGGTCGATCGTCCGCAGCCCGTCAACGGTGAACGAATACGCATAAATGTCCGGCTTCATCGATTCCGTCGTCACCGACCAGACGCCGCCTTGATCCTTCTGCATGGCCGAGGCGCGCGTGCCCTCGCAGCGGAGCACGACCTCCTTCGCGTTCGGCGCTCGCAAGCGAAACGTGACCCGTCCATCCTCATGGACCTGGGGGGAACGCAACGGTTGCCCCGAAGCGGGCACAGTCACCGTCATCAGAAAAAGCGGCAGTAGATTCTTCATCAGAGCGATCTCCATCAAAGCCTCTCGTTCTTCGCGTCCGTTTCTCGTCGGACGTCGCATACGGAGATATCCGCAGTTCGACTTCCTTCATAGCATGGCACGTGGGACAAATCAAGCGGTCGGGCCGCGCCGCGTTCCGACAAGCAAGTCCGGCTGCGCCTCGGCGCCGCTCAGTTCGCGACGACAGCACTCGACCTCGAAGCCGACCTCACTCATCAGGTCCAGCCACCGCTGTCGGGCGAACAGGCCGGTGGTGAGCCGGTCCAGCTCGATTCGCAGTTCGTCGCCCTTGCGGATCAGGTAGAACAGGATCGTCTCGACGGTCGTGTCGGCGGGGTCCGCGGCGCATGCGAATTCGATGAACGTCAACTCCGTTTCGCCATCCGAATGTGTGGCCGAATCGACAAACGGATCACGGAAGGTCTCGCGGAAATGGTCCGGGCTGGTGACGAACACCCCGCCCGCTTCCAGATGAGCGGCCGCCGTCGCAAATGTCGCCCTCAGGTCGGCCTCGGTCTGCATGTGGCTAATGGCGTCGTGGATTAGGACGGCCTCGAACGTGCGGCCCAGGCGCACGGTTCGCATGTCGCCGGCAATATGCTCGACGCCCGGATTCAGCCGCCTCGAATGACGCATCATTGCCTCGGACAGGTCCACGGCGGTCGCCTCGAACTCGGCAGTCAG
>CAZTGH010000129.1:10056-12894 GCA_964612985.1 uncultured Pirellulales bacterium | reverse complement strand
AGGGGGTATGGATGCCCATCAACGGTGTCGTAGAAAGCAAGCTTCGCTTTCTGGAGCAGACCCTGGCCGACATGGAGAGTTGGCCGCTCGGCGAACGGGCCGACTTCGCCGCCAACTCCATGCTCCGGCGGGCCGTCGAGCGAGCCCTGCAGCTTGGCGTGGAAAGCATGATCGATGTGGCCGAACGGATTCTCGCGGCGAAGTGCTTTCCGCCGGCCGACACCGTCGCACAGAACCTCAAGCGGCTACAGGATCTCGGTATCCTCAAGGACGCCGATCGCTACGAAGAAATGGTCCGATTCCGCAACTTTATCGTACATCGGTATGAGCAGATTGACCCGGAGATCATCTGTAACCTGGCCAAGAACAGGCTGGGCCGTTTCCGCGAATTCGCCGACGAGATCCGCCGGGCCTATGCCGGCGGGCAGCCTGGGCCATTGCACTGAATAGAACGAAAGATGCGGCAGGCCCCAGACCGTATCGCGTGAAGTGGGAAAGGTCGATGAGTAGAAGCGTTCTGTGGCCGCAAAGTCGTCATCCACCACAATCAATGTCGAGCCGCTTGGGGCACACCGGCCGGATCGACAAGTTGATGTCTATGACGATGAAAGAAAGGGTCGTCGAGGCGATTCAGGGTCTGCCGGATGCCATATTCTGGTCCTCTTCTTCTACGTTCGCACCGGGTGAGATCCTGGCGTTCTTAATCGGGTTCATGACCGAGTTGGGGCGGTGCGAAATCGTGCGATCCCCTTCCGCCGGCTGCTGTGCCGGAAAATGTGCCGCCCGCTCGAAATGTTCATCCAGCAACTGAAGATAATGGCGGGCCGCCACTAACTGGCTGTTGCCCAGCCAGGCGGTTACGACGTGCAAGGGAAAGACCTCGGTCAGCTCGGTCTCTCGGCTGGATCGCAGGTTCTGAAACGTCCGGGTCCAGGGCAGAAGGCCTGCCCGCTTGATAATCCTGTGAGCCTGGGTCCTGAGATTCGTGCTCTCGGTCCTGTACCGCGTGATGACGTATTCGTCGCCCTCCTCGGCTTGTTCAAGGCCCTCAAGCAGATACGGACGCAGCTCCGTAAATATCGGTACCACCCGCGATTCACCACCCGGATGACGTTCGGTCTTCTGGCTTCTGACCAACATCCGGCCGGTTTCCCAGTTCACATCGTCCCATCGCAGGGCCAGTATCTCTGATGGGCAGCGAAGGCCGCCGTACCGCGCGAGGGCGAAGATCACCTTCCACTGGACGTCGGGGCAGGCCGCAATCACCTTCTCGATGTCGGCCTGTGAGACGAATACCATCCGCGCCGGGTTGGGCCGTGAAGCGGAGGGCAGGGCGGTGAAGGGATTCGCGTCGACAAGTTTGGCCTTAATCGCTCGGGCGAAGAACTGCTTTGCGTGCTGGCAGCGTTTACGGATCGTCGCATCGGCCAGGCCCTCCTTGACCATCGATAGTCGCCACAGTTCGGCGTCGGCCTCGGTGATGCTCTCCAGGGCCTTGTCTTGCCCGAAGTAGCCGATCAGGCTTTGCTGGGCCTGTTGCAGCATCCATTTGCTGCGTTGCTTGAGGTCCACCCGGCTTTCAATATACTGCTCGATGAACGGTCCCAAGGCCTGGTTCGACCGGGTCTCTCGCGGACCCACCAGGCCGACGGCGGCCAGCTTGGCATAGATGTCGTCAGGCAGATCGGCGATCCATCTGGCGGTTTCATCATCCAGGCGACCGGCATATCGACCGCCGATGAGGTTTTCGAGCTTGACCTTGAACGCGGCGGCCTGCTTCATGGTGATCCGGCCCAGGCGGATCGTTCGACGTCGGCCGTCCTCGGCCACAAACAGAATCCTCTTCCTGCCATTTGGGTCTCTTCCGATGCTCGCCATCGTATCGACTCCTAAGCCGTTCAGCTACGGTTGGACATATTCTGGTCGCCAAACCCTTGCCGTTTGGCACCGGACTCGCTCGAGTCCAAAGGCAACCTGCTCGGTCCTGCCAACGCCGCTCCCCGGTGGGAGCCGGCCTCTTCGGCCTCTCGACATTGGTCTTTTCATGCAGATAGCGTATATTTGAAGATACGTCTTATCAAGACGTCTCCTGCGAATACTTGCGAAGTGGATCCATCGGCTTGACAGACAAACTCTTTGAGGCGATTCCGTAGCGGCTCTCAGGTCCAAACGGCCCGAAAAACCGCATGTTCAGTGCCGAGAACGCCGTTGGCGCGCCCTCGGTCGGATAGCAGGCGAGAAGGCCGCGCCGCATCCGTCCCTTCCCTCGACTCCGCTCGCAACAGGCTTCGCTTGTTGCTCGCACGGCGCAGATCGCGGCTGGAGGCCGCAGGCCGGCTGCGCAGGATGCGGAGGCTCGCAGAGAGCGGGAGATTGACTTCATGATTCGGGCCCTCTATACTCAAGACATGCAGAGGTTCGATCGAACAACGCCGGATGCGGTCTCTGGGCCACCAGGCAGCAAGCAGGTCGATTTGCCGCGGCTCGCCATTGTCCTGGATGGGGTTGCCGCCATCGATTTCGCCACGGTCTTCGGTTCAGCCGCCAGTGGGATCGTCCGCGCGGACTCCGATCTGGACGTTGCCGTGTGGTTGGCGAATGGCAGCGCTGGCAACGGCGACCTCCTGGTGGATATCGTCGGCAGAATCGAAGACGCCTTTGCCGTCACCTGCGATCTGACGGTCCTCAACACAGCAGGAATCGTGCTTCGGCACGAGGCGTTGAAAGGCCGGGTTCTGTTCGTTCGGCCCGGCCGCGAGCAGGATTTTTCCGACTTCTACGCGCGGACCTGTGCCGAATACGAGGATCTCATGGCCTGGTGGACCCATCAGCTCGCTT
>CAZTGH010000129.1:0-10046 GCA_964612985.1 uncultured Pirellulales bacterium | reverse complement strand
AGGGGGTATGGATGCCCATCAACGGTGTCGTAGAAAGCAAGCTTCGCTTTCTGGAGCAGACCCTGGCCGACATGGAGAGTTGGCCGCTCGGCGAACGGGCCGACTTCGCCGCCAACTCCATGCTCCGGCGGGCCGTCGAGCGAGCCCTGCAGCTTGGCGTGGAAAGCATGATCGATGTGGCCGAACGGATTCTCGCGGCGAAGTGCTTTCCGCCGGCCGACACCGTCGCACAGAACCTCAAGCGGCTACAGGATCTCGGTATCCTCAAGGACGCCGATCGCTACGAAGAAATGGTCCGATTCCGCAACTTTATCGTACATCGGTATGAGCAGATTGACCCGGAGATCATCTGTAACCTGGCCAAGAACAGGCTGGGCCGTTTCCGCGAATTCGCCGACGAGATCCGCCGGGCCTATGCCGGCGGGCAGCCTGGGCCATTGCACTGAATAGAACGAAAGATGCGGCAGGCCCCAGACCGTATCGCGTGAAGTGGGAAAGGTCGATGAGTAGAAGCGTTCTGTGGCCGCAAAGTCGTCATCCACCACAATCAATGTCGAGCCGCTTGGGGCACACCGGCCGGATCGACAAGTTGATGTCTATGACGATGAAAGAAAGGGTCGTCGAGGCGATTCAGGGTCTGCCGGATGCCATATTCTGGTCCTCTTCTTCTACGTTCGCACCGGGTGAGATCCTGGCGTTCTTAATCGGGTTCATGACCGAGTTGGGGCGGTGCGAAATCGTGCGATCCCCTTCCGCCGGCTGCTGTGCCGGAAAATGTGCCGCCCGCTCGAAATGTTCATCCAGCAACTGAAGATAATGGCGGGCCGCCACTAACTGGCTGTTGCCCAGCCAGGCGGTTACGACGTGCAAGGGAAAGACCTCGGTCAGCTCGGTCTCTCGGCTGGATCGCAGGTTCTGAAACGTCCGGGTCCAGGGCAGAAGGCCTGCCCGCTTGATAATCCTGTGAGCCTGGGTCCTGAGATTCGTGCTCTCGGTCCTGTACCGCGTGATGACGTATTCGTCGCCCTCCTCGGCTTGTTCAAGGCCCTCAAGCAGATACGGACGCAGCTCCGTAAATATCGGTACCACCCGCGATTCACCACCCGGATGACGTTCGGTCTTCTGGCTTCTGACCAACATCCGGCCGGTTTCCCAGTTCACATCGTCCCATCGCAGGGCCAGTATCTCTGATGGGCAGCGAAGGCCGCCGTACCGCGCGAGGGCGAAGATCACCTTCCACTGGACGTCGGGGCAGGCCGCAATCACCTTCTCGATGTCGGCCTGTGAGACGAATACCATCCGCGCCGGGTTGGGCCGTGAAGCGGAGGGCAGGGCGGTGAAGGGATTCGCGTCGACAAGTTTGGCCTTAATCGCTCGGGCGAAGAACTGCTTTGCGTGCTGGCAGCGTTTACGGATCGTCGCATCGGCCAGGCCCTCCTTGACCATCGATAGTCGCCACAGTTCGGCGTCGGCCTCGGTGATGCTCTCCAGGGCCTTGTCTTGCCCGAAGTAGCCGATCAGGCTTTGCTGGGCCTGTTGCAGCATCCATTTGCTGCGTTGCTTGAGGTCCACCCGGCTTTCAATATACTGCTCGATGAACGGTCCCAAGGCCTGGTTCGACCGGGTCTCTCGCGGACCCACCAGGCCGACGGCGGCCAGCTTGGCATAGATGTCGTCAGGCAGATCGGCGATCCATCTGGCGGTTTCATCATCCAGGCGACCGGCATATCGACCGCCGATGAGGTTTTCGAGCTTGACCTTGAACGCGGCGGCCTGCTTCATGGTGATCCGGCCCAGGCGGATCGTTCGACGTCGGCCGTCCTCGGCCACAAACAGAATCCTCTTCCTGCCATTTGGGTCTCTTCCGATGCTCGCCATCGTATCGACTCCTAAGCCGTTCAGCTACGGTTGGACATATTCTGGTCGCCAAACCCTTGCCGTTTGGCACCTTGCATACCGATTTCAATCAAGAGGTCTTCTGCGAATCTTTGGCGAGATTGATCCAGCGGCGCAGGTCCTCTGGATCGTAGCGGACGGCCCGACCGATTCGCACGGCCGGAATCTGTCCATCCTTGGTCAAGCTCCACAGGGTTCGCTCCGATATGCTCAGGACGCGGGCGGCTTGACGTGCGGTCAGCAGCATCGGCTCGATAGTCTGTTCATCTCGGCGCTGAAACATCGTTGGTCCTCCCGATAGGGCAAACAATACATGCGGAGTGCTCCATAAGAGCAAAAAGTCCAGCGACCGGTGCGCATCGCCGGGTGCAGGCGCTTTGATGTTGACGGGCGGAACGGAGACCTGGGCCGGTGCTGCAGCATAAACACCCGTGGCCTGCACTTGGTTCCCACGTTGACTGCGTGTGTTGCGAGGCCTTTCTTCTCGAACTCACGCGTGTGGGTGATCCCGCTTTTCAGTGCGTAGGTGTAAACTTTCATGTCATATATTCCTGCTGCCACTGCATGGCTGTCTCCAGTTCCGACATCTTCTCCATTATTGCCGATCCTCTGTTGCTCCGGGCTACAACAGACTATCGCATGTGTGATTTCTGCATGATGCGGCGATGAAGAGAGCCCACCAGCGAAGAGACGGGCTCAGTGCACTGGAGCGCAGAGAGATCAAGCTGCTGCCGCAGGAAGGGGAACTGTACGTCCTGGCCCGCAGTGCGGATCGGGTCGCCAAGAAACGCTCGATGCGTCGTCGGCAGCTCAAGAAGCTCTGACGCCGCCTGTATGAGTTGGCGGCCATGAAGAAGCTGCGGCGCAAGGACCAATTGATGAAGCTGGGTGCGGCCCGCCAGCAGGCGCCCAGTGCCTGGCGACTGGTGGCGGTCGAGGTGTATGCGACGAAGGCGACGTTCAGCTATCGCCTGAACAAGGACAAGCTGCGCCAAGTGCACCGGCGGGAAGGCCGGTATCTCTTGCGGAGCAACCTGACAGAGACCGATCCGGCGGTCGTGTGGAGCTACTATCTGCAACTGGTCCAGGTCGAGCAGGCATTTCGGAATCTCAAGGGCGACCTGGCGATCCGCCCGATCTTCCACCAGCAGAGGCGAATCGAGGCGCATACCCTGCCTTTGCCCAAGTCGGCAGGGCAACTGAGAAAGACGAGCCCGGAAACGGTAGCGAAGATCGACCAACTCCTGGAGGAAAAGACCGATGAAGAAACGGCCCGAAACGGCCCGGTATCTCAATCGACATGGATACAAGACGGGAACAGGCGGCCGGTTTACCCGTCTGGTGATTGGCAGGATACGCATAAGGTACAAGCTCAAGAGCCACTTTGCACGCCTGCGTGGAAAGGGTATGCTTACGGAATCGGAAATCGCCAAGGAGCTTGGGATATGTACCGATACTGTCGGGATCTGGCGAGAGCATGGCCTGCTGCGAGCCCGCAGGTACAATCAAAAGGACCAGTATCTATACGAACCGATGAAGAACAACAAGCCGGTGAAACAACAAGGAATCAAATTGCCGGACAGACGGGTACTCCCAGATCTATCCAATGAGGTGCAAGATGAAGTATAGCCCTTGTGTCGGGCCATCCGGGGCTTGGTCGGCAGGATCACCGTGCCATAGTGCTGACAGAACGACTGGATCTTCGGATGCACATCCGGGTCGTACCAGTCCGGCTGCTTTACCCATCCACCAAATCCTGATAGGTCCGCTGGCCCGTCAGTCCCTGCTGGAGCTTCTCCTCGATGACCGCACGAAACGGCTCACAGAGGCTTGGCGGGCCCCAGATCGGGGTCGGGACCGGTTCGGACCCGGGGATCGGGTTCGTGGCTGGGTTTGCCTCCGCCGGCGGCGCATGGACGTACCGAGCCACCGTCTCGCGATCGATCCCCAGCTTGCTGGCGATCTGTCGCTGGGACCAGCCCAACCCATGAAGCGTCAATATCGCATGTACAACAGCCATTTTGAGTTGGTTTGCCATGCCCGGACCTCCCGAAACCGCAATAACATCGATTTCGAGAAGTCCTTACGGCAAACCGTCGATGCCTCAAAGTGGCTGGTTTTGCCCGATTCTTGACACCCAGAGGCCCGACCCTGAAGATCATACAGGGCGGCATTAGGAAAGAGGCGACGTGTAGTCAGCGGGGACGTTGGGTTCGAAGACGGCCGGATCGACTGCCTCGGACCATTTGAAATCCATCAGCCACTGCACCGTCTGAGCCTCGGCGGTGCCCTCGATCTCGATCCGCACGGGCAGTTCAGTTTCCACATCGACCCACATTCTGCCGACCGCATTCTCCATCGGCTCGTTATCGGTGGGTGGGTCCGTCACTTCGATGCCCTCGACCTCGACACCATCGATCATTGAGCGGCCCAACTCCTGGCGCGGCTTGGCCATGAACCGGCGAATGTAGTCGGCCGGATCCTTGTACTCCTCGGGCATCGTGCCCCGTTCGCTCTCGGGGATGGGCGATTCGAACCACGTCTTCTCCGCGGGAATCACCGTCGTCAGTGTCTCCCCTTCGGGACCTGCATACCAAGAGACGACATTGTCATCGCCCTTGATGTCCATGCGGAAACCATGTTCCTCGGACAGATAGAAGACCCATTGGGCCTCTGTTTGCTCAGCGATATCGACGTTGTTGTTGCCCGCGACGCGAATCGTCAGGCTGAAGATGAAGGTATCGATACTTGCGACACGGCCCGGAATCTGCGCCCAGGCGATGCCACTGTTGGTGGACGTTTCGATGACGTTCAAGCCGATCAGGACGGCGACTACGATCGCCGCGGCGGCTGCCAGTCTTGTCAGTGAACCGATCATGATTGTTCTCCCAGTCGTCGGGGTGGTGTTTGTTTTCTGGTCGCTCAGGGCCTTGTCGATCTCGCCATGGACCTGGTCGTCCAGACGAGAACTGGCCTTGACACGCACTTGTTCGACCAAGTTGTTGATATCACGTTCTGATCTCATCGGTCTGCCTCACTATCGAGCAGAGACTGCAATTTCTTGATTGCGTACCGGTATCGGCCTTGCACCGTGTTCACGGAGACGCCCTGGCTCTTGGCGATGGCCGCAAAACGCCTCTGGCCTTGTGAACGCAAGAGCAATACTTCCCGTTGCTCGTAGGGCAGTTGCTCCAGCGCCGCGCCGAGCCGGCCGAGTTGCTCACTGAAACTGGCGGCCCGGTCGGGGCTCAGTGCCTCGGACATCGCTTCGGGCACATCCTCCAGAGCTGACGCGGCGCGCCGCCGACCGGCTTTGTTATGGTTGCGGGCGCGGTTGGCAACGCATGTCAAAAGATAGCTTTTCAGGCTGCCCGTCAGTCGGAACCGCCCGGCCGAGCCGAGAAAGGCCAAGAAGACGTCGTGAACCATGTCTTCAGCCGCGCTGACGTCGAGCAACAACGCGGCCGCCAGAGTGACCAGGTCGTCTTTGTACTTGTCGTAGAGCCGGTGCAAGGCGCTCTTGTCACCGCGGTTCCATCGCAAAATGAGCAATTTGTCTTCAAGCATGAATCAGCCGGCCTCACGAGACAATCGATTGTCCCCTATATAACAACTGAAGGCTCGGTCTTCGTATCCCGCAGATGAAAATTCTTCTAGAGAATTGAAGGTATCAGGTACGAATGGCACTGCCGTAGGATCGCTGGCGCAAACGAGGATACGGTGGTGCCGGGTAGAAGGAGGTCGTTCTCTTCTTCGTTCCTTGCTCGGCGGCGGTGGCCGATATCGCGGCGTATCTGCTCCAGGCCGGACAGCGACCCCCGTACGGCGACACGGGCGATTACTGCCGCGCCCGCACGAAGCTGAATCTGACGGCGTTGCAGCGGCTGACCTGCGAGTCGGCCGGCCAACTGGAAGCCGGGGTCCCTGCGCTCTGGTTATGGAAGGGCTGGCGCGCCAAGCTCGTCGACGGCTTCACCTTCGGTTGCCAGACGATCCTGGCCTCTTGGATGCTGTTGTCCACCCACGCCTGCCGCGAAACGGGGGCCCTGTACCAGATGATGCTGGCCCACATCGCCGCCCATGAAGTGGCCGACTGCCCCCGGTCGCATTGAGCCGCGCGTCCTGAAGCGTCGTCGCACACGTTGCCCCCTCATGAAGCGGCCCCGCCGAGAACTGGGAGCCCAACTCAGAGAAACATAAACCCAGACCTACAATGCCCTTGGGGACGGCAGTCCCATTCCTGGAAGACAGGCTTGTCCGACTGCATTTAGAGAGCCAGTCGCTCGCTTGCCTTTCGAAGTGGAGGCTGCGGTCGGGCTTTCCACTCCTTGACGTCGTTGAGCAAGACGTCGACCGCCTCTTCCAATTGGATGTCCTTGCCTTGCGGCATCTGGCCCGGCTCGGGCCATAGGATCACGTCCGGCACGGCGCCGTTCAGTTCCATGTCCTCGCCTGTCGGCAGGACATACCACCCGCGGAAGGGCAGCCGCAGATACCCGAGGTTCATGATCGAGGTTCCGCCCGTCGAGATAACGCCTCCGGCGGTGGGCACGCCCACGAGCTTGCCCCGCTGGAGGGTCTTGATCGCGTGGCTGATGATCTCGGCATTACTGAAGCTGTTCTGGTTGCACAGCATGACGATCGGCTTGCTCCACGTCGCATAGACGCGCCGATCCTCAGGGTAGCCCGGCCCGCCGCCTCGCGGGACGGTGATCGCATGGGTGGGTTGGCAGAGCAACGTCAGGACATGGTCGGCCGTAAAGCCGCCGCCATTGTTGCGTACATCGATCACCAGCCCGTCCTTGCCAGTCCCGACCGCGTAGAGTTCACGCTCGAGTTTCTGGAAGCTCGGCCAGTTCATCCCGCGGATATGGATGTATCCCAAGCGGCCGTCGGAAAGATCGTCGACCATTTGACGGTTATGGCGGAGCCATTTCTCATAGAGCAGATCCCGCGCCTCTCCGTACGAGATTGGTCGCAAGACGACGGTTCGCGTCTCGCCCTCGACGTTACGCACGTCGAGGTGGATATCCCGCTCGAGTGGCCCGTTCAACACCTCGGCGAGGTCCATCTGTGGATCGACGCTGAGGCCGTCGATGCTGACGATGATCTCATTTGGTTCGATCTTACTTATCTCGCGATCCGCCGGTCCGTTGGGCAGGACGTCCCTGACTTTCAAACCCGGTCCCCGATGATTGACATCAAACCGCAGACCCAGGTGCGCCGTGCTGATTCTCCACTGGTCGCCCGATCGCGAAGAGGAGGCACTGGGATAGAAGCCCAGATGCGAACCGTTCAACTCCCCAAGCATGAGATTGATCACAATGCCAAGGCTCGCGACATCCGGAGCGGCGGCCGCCACGTCGGCATACTTACGCCGGACAGCGTCCCAGTTGCGATTGCCGAGTCGCTCATCGTAGAAATGGTCTCTCATCATGCGCCAAGCCAGGTCGAAGCCCGCGCGGAAGTGCGCCTCGCGGTCGACCGCCTGACGAGCCGTGAACGGATAGGCCGTTTCTTCGCCCTTGGCCGACAAACTGGCGGGCTTATCGTCGGAGAGCCAGACGATCTGATTGCCCTCTTTCAACCACCGCGCCTGTGTGCCCGTCTTTTTCGTCAGAAGCTTGGGCTCCAGTTCGTCCGGGATCTCCACGGTGTACGTGCCGCGATCGCCCTTGATCCTGGCAGTGAAGGCGAGCTTCTCGGAGTCGGGCGACCAGAAGAGATTCGACGGCGAGCCGTCTGTGATCTCAATCCGGCGTACGCGTTCATGGATGCGGTCGAAATCGATCACGACGTTCGGGAGCTTATCGTCCTTCTTCTTGCCCTCACTCTTGTCCTGCTCGTCGAGGGCATTGGGATCGTCCTCTTTCTTCTGATCATTCTTGTCCTTCTCCCGATCGTCTTTGCGGGCCTCCTCCATCTTCTTGACGGCCTTCTCCAGGGTGCGGTCCCGCTTGTCCTTCTCGTACTCCCGCTCGTCGAGCCAGACATAGAAGATGTCCGCTTCGCGATCGAGACGCTGGCCGACGAATGCGATGAGCTTGCCATCCGGACGCCAGACGGGATTGTATTCATCGTAAGGGTGCCGCGAGATATTCACCGCATCCGCCGAGCCGTCGGCGGGGATGATCCAGATGTCCCGATTGAAGTTGTTGTCGTCGACGGCATAGACGATCCACTTGCCATCGGGGGCATAGTCGTAATCCGGCTGATTCCAGGAACGCAGCACTCGCCTGGCCTCCTTGCCTTCGAGCGTCATCGTCCAGAGATCGCCCAGCCCCTTGATGAAGGAGATCCGCGTCCCGTCCGGGCTGAGCCGAAGATCGGCTTCCACCTCGGCATCCTGTGTCAGTTGCTTGCGCTCGAACACTTCATTCTGCCACCAGTACTTCTCGGTATCGCTGCGCTGGGCCTTCCAGATGTCACACTGTCCGCCCTCGTCGCTGGTGAAGTAGATGGCATCGCCTTTGGGACCAAAGACCGGACTGTGCTCCTGCTCAGCAGTCGCGGTGATCTGTCGGGGCTCACGCAGTTCGGTGTCCATCACCCACAGATCGCCACTGGCGATGAACGCCACGTTCAGACCATCGTCGGAAAACGCCACCTCCGCCGCCTCCTTGACGAGCCTTCGCTCCAGCGTCGAATCCACGGCGTCGCCCGGATCGACGAGATCGATGCGGACCGGAGCGGCATCCCTTCCCGGGTGGTAACGATAGAGATCAAAGAGGTGGCGAAAGACGATCGTCGAGCCATCCCTTGATATGCAGGGCAAGACCACCGAATCATCTTGAAACGACGTCAATTGGCGTCTTTCCTTCGTCTCCAGATCGTACCTCCAGAGATTGAAGGAGCCGCTTTCGGCCCCCACATAGTAGAAGCTGTCCCCTTCGGCGTCCCACAGGGGCCATCGTGCTCCTGTCTCGGGGTCGAGCACCTTCGTGTATTGGCGTGTGTTGAGGTCGTACATCCAGATCTGACTGGCGCGGGAGCCTCGGTATCCTTTCCGCCACCACGTCATCCCCTCCCGGGTAAACAACAGTCGCTTTCCATCCGGCGAGAGCTTCCCATCGGACCCATCGGCATCGAAGAGCAATTGCTCGGCCTGCCGCTGGTCGCGAGCGATTCGGAGGAATCGCCCGCTGCTGCGCCAGAAGTAGTCCCGATGTCCGCTGGCCAGCAGCGTCTGCCCGGTCGGGTCCCAGTCTTCGAGGGAATAGCCGGCCGTATGAAAGGTCAATTGTGTCGGCCTGCCCCCGTCGACATCTACGACGTACACCTGATCTCCGGTATTTCGATCACTGATAAAGGCAATTTCCGTCCCGTCGGGCGAAAAGAGCGGCTGCCCATCTGCGGCCTCATGTTGTGTCAGCCGCTGAGCGGAGCCGCCTTCGACCGGGGCCAGCCAGATATCGCCGCGCCAGACAAAGGCGAGCGTTTCGCCATCAGGCGACAGCGCCGGATCGGCGGCCAGGCGTATCGTCTCTGATGCGGTGGCGCAGGTCGAGAACACTGCTACAAGCAGGCTCAGAATCGTCCATCTCAGTACAATCATTTGCACGTTGTCCTTTCCATTGCTTGCCGCAGATCGCTGCCGATGCAAGCGAGTGTCGGTCCGCCGGTGGGCCAACCATGATCAGAGCGAGTACTGCTACTGAAATCGCGTCCATTCTAGGCCGATTTGATGAGCAGAGCAAGACGTCAATGGGTGCTGTTCTGCCCCGGTGCGGCCCGTCCCGAACCGTGGGGCCTGGCCGCTCGGGCAGGGGAGGGACAATATGGCAGACGTGTTGAGCTTCCGACATGGCGAGATCCGTTTCATCATCACTGAGGTGCAGCAGAACTGCATCAGCGACCGCAAGCGATGCGGCAAGATGGAGGATGTGCCGATTTGAAAGGAGCATTGCGCGGGTCCAAGAAGACCCGCGAGGTGACACGCTCATTGCAGGCGAAGGCTCAGAGACCGTAAGAGTGCGAGCGATGGCCAATGGTGGACGTCACTGCAATGCGTGTGGGCCGCAGGCAAATGGGACATCCGTGACTCCCGGTTCCACACGGGGGCCTGGTTCGTCGAGGATAGTGCCGCTTACCGTGGCTTCGATTGACCGGGCCGCTTCCTCGGAGAGGTGCCGTGAGCCGCCGATGCTCTG
>CAZTGH010000128.1:0-12927 GCA_964612985.1 uncultured Pirellulales bacterium | reverse complement strand
GGGCAGAGACTACGTTGTCGTTCGAAACGTCTTTCATCACGTCGCGCACGTTGCGCAGATCAAAGACGGTGCCTTCATGCGGTTTGAGAACAACACCGTCGTCGATGCCAACGCGTCCGCGTTCTACTTCGAGATTCCCGGACAGACGATCTCGCCCGGGCGCGGTGTGCATATCGACTCGTGTATCTTCTGGCAATGTCCGAGGCTGCTGGGAGATTCCTACATGAGCGATGCGGAACGGGGTACGACAGATATCGTTGTCGATCGCTGTCTTCTGCCGAGCGAATGGCATGAACTGGGCGAAGGCAACTTCGGTGCCGATCCGCTGTTCGTCGGCATCGATGATTTCCATCTGAAATCGATGTCGCCCGCTCGCGGAGCGGGGAGATTCGGATTGGACGTGGGAGCATTCGTCCCGGCCGGTGTCTCGGTCGAAGGCGAGCCCCAGGGATGGACGTACCGCACGCAGGTCACGCTGCGCGTAGGTGGTCCGGGAATCACCGATTACGTGTATAGCATCAATGATCCTGAAGGGTCGTGGAGTACGGAGACTCCGGTGGATGTGCCGATCTCGCTGACCGGTCTGGCCGATGGGCAGTCCTATACGATCTACGTCCGAGGCAGGAACTCGGCGGGCATCTGGCAGGATCGGCCCAGCACATCGCAGACCTGGACGGTGGATTCGTCCTATCGGCGCCTCGTGCTCAGCGAGGTTCTCGTCTCGAACGAGACATACGTCTACGATGGGAGTCTGCCCGTTCTGGTCGAACTGCACTATGACGGACGGTCGGCGATGAGCCTGTCGGGCATGCGTCTGAGCGATGATTCGCAGCAACCGGACAAGTTCATTTTTCCGGCCGGCGTCCGTATGAATCCCGGCGATTACCTTGTTCTCCCGGTGGATGATCATCTTGGTTTCCGTCTCGATCCGCGTGGGGGCGAGATCGGTCTGTACGACCGTGACGGCAGCCTGATCGACTCCGTCCAATTCGGATGCCAGTTGCCGGATGCATCGATCGCCCGGACGGCACCCGACGGCGAATGGCGCCTGGCGGTCCCCACGTTGGGCTTCGCCAATGCAGCTCTGCCCTTGAGCGATCCATCGACCGTCCGGATCAACGAATGGCTGGCGAAGGCACAGGTTCTCTTCGCAGACGACTTCATCGAGTTATACAATCCGCAGGGTTTTCCCGTCGACGTGGGCGGCTTCCATCTCACGGACGATCCGACGACGCAGCCGGACAAGCACAGGATCGCGCCTCTGACGTTCATTGCGAGCGGCGGTGCTGGGGCTCTTGTTGCCGATGGTGAAGATCTTCCGGGGCACGTCGGCTTCAAGCTGTCGCCCGACGGAGAGCGGATCGGGCTCTTCGACCCGAACCTCAGGGAAGTCGATCAGGTCTGGTTTGGCCCTCAGACGCCGGATGTGTCGCAAGGTCGCGCCCCGGATGGCTCGGATCGGTTCGCTTGGCTCGAACTGCCCACGCCAGGATTGGCCAACCCCGTGCGGCGAGAGCAGATCGTGACGCGCACGACGCTTGTCGCCGAGAACGCAGATAAGCGAGTGATCGTCCCGATGTCCGCGGACCAGGTGCATGAGAGTTGGAAGTCAGACCCGACCTTCGACGATTCGACCTGGCTCGGCTCCGCTGGCGCACCCGGGGGGATCGGCTATGAACGCAGTTCCGGATATGAGGATTGGATCAGCCTGAACATCGAAAATCACATGTACGGACGGAATGCAAGCTGTTACGTGCGGATTCCGTTTACGGTTGCAGACGGGACGGTCGCTCACGTCAGCGCGTTGATGTTAAGTGTTCGATACGACGACGGCTTCGTCGCCTATCTCAACGGTACCGAGGTGGCTCGTATCAACGTCACCGGAGCGCCTCAGTGGAATTCAGAGGCGGAGGCCAGCCACGAATCCTATTCACAGACGTTCGATGTGGTCTTCGACGTCTCCGCATACGCAGGCGTCCTGAACAGTGGCGAGAATCTCCTGGCGATCCATGGGCTCAACACCTCGGTGACGAGCAGCGATTTTCTGATCTCCGCGATGCTCGAGGCCACCTCTGTGGAAGGTGGCGATGACACGTATCCCTATATGAACGAGTTGCGGCTGTTGGATTTCCTGCGTGTCAGCGAACTGATGTATCATTCCGCCGCAGGCGACAGTCTGGACTACGTCGAACTCTGCAACGCCGGGGATGTGGCGCTCGATTTGACCGGGCTGCGTTTCACGGACGGCATTCAGTTTACGTTCGGTCCGGCGACACTCGGCGCAGGCGAATGTATCGTCGTGGTCGACGATCTCGCCGCCTTCCGGGCCAGGTATGGAATGGAGCCGACGGTGGCAGGCGAATACTCCGGGCGTCTGAGCAACAGCGGGGAAGACGTTGTGCTGAAGCTGGCCGCGCCTTTGCAGGCGGCGGTCATGCGGTTCGGCTATGAGGACGACTGGTATCCGACCACGGACGGGGGCGGTCCGTCCCTGGCAATCGAGGACATGACCGTCCCGCCCGTGCTCTGGAACGATTTCGAAAACTGGGTTCCATCGCAGCCGACGCCCGGCAGGCCGTAAGATGCTCGCCCGAAGTCCATTGCGACGTAGTAAGATCGGTTTGTGCCTGTGCTATTCTTTGGCGACCATCGTGGTCTGCTCGCTGGCGCCTTCGGGTCTTAACAGATCGCAGGCGGCCAGGGCCGCGACGATCCGATCCGGCTCCGACGCATCGACACGGTAGACGGTGCCGCCACGCGTCTCGAACTGACGCGCGAAGTCGTCCCAGTTCTCTTCGTATCGCTGGGCCAGCTTCACGGAAGTGCCCCCGTCGGCTTGCAGGGCCTCCATGATTTCCGGATTCGTATAGCGGACGACGAGGTTCTTGTTGCGGAGGATAAACGCGGCGCCCGCGATCTCATTGCCGACGGCGAGTCTTCGATCGATGTGAACCCGGTCCAGGTCCTGGGCCTCAAGGTATTGGCGGATGATCTGTTCGCCGTCGGTCTTCGCGATCTGGCGCGTTTTCTGCGTCGGACGCGAGCGCGTTCGTGCGGCGTAAGCGCGGCGTCGAGCGGGTGTAGCGGCTGCAACCCGGCCGGGCGCCGGACCGCATTCAACGATGATCGTCGGAGCGCGCGGGATCTGCCACCAGTAATAGTCGACCACCAGTCCCGTGCTGTGGTAGTTGAAGGCGTAGGGGGTGTAGCGCGCGCCTTCGTAGACCAGTCCTGCGTCGTTCGGATTGAACGCGTAGGGCGAATACTTGATTCCGCCCGGGATCAGGCCGGAGTTGTGATAGCTGAAGGCGTACGGGCTGTAGCGGAGGCGGTAGTCCTGCGAGCTGATGAAATCGGCCCGACTCACCGCCGGCGCCAGCGCCACGATGACGACCCAAAGTGAAATCCGTTTCATTTGGTTCTCCTTTTCTTAGGTGAAGGGTTCCTCCTGAGTTTCCCTTCTCATCACCCTCTCCTAAGTGTGGAACTGTTTTGTCTCGGCAAAACCTCCTTTCTTTTCATGACCCTCTCGTATCGTGGGGCGGGTTTTTCAGTCCGCGCGTTCACTTGATTGGCGTGCTTGAGGACGCGTGGGTTGAGAACCCATCCTACGGGCAGTTCTCTTCGCGCAGATGCGCAGAAATGACATGGTGAGATACCATCAACCTCCTTGTTCTTTTCCGTACCCACTCCGTGTTCCGAGCCCAGAATCGTCTGGGACCTCGGTTTGGTACGCTGCAGCGTACCGGCGGTTCAAGGTTGAACGATCGACAGGATCAAAGAGACTTCAGATCCGCACCCAGCCTGACGCCCCCCGTAGACGGCTGGATCTGCACCGTCTTCTCTCCATATCTCACGGTGCACGGGTTGTCGCCCGAGCCTTGAATATACACCTCGGTGAGCATACCATTTTTCCACGAAATGTCAAGGGTGAATCCGCCGCGAGCGCAGAGGCCCTTGACGTGGCCCGCGCTCCAGGCGGTCGGCAGAGCGGGCAGGAGATGGATCTGTCCGGCGTGGCTCTGCAGCAGCATCTCGGCGATGCCGGCGGTGCCGCCGTAGTTGCCGTCGATCTGGAAGGGCGGGTGATTGTCGAACAGATTGGGATGCGTGGACTTGGCCAGCAGGGCGACGACGTTCTCGTGAGCCTTGTCGCCTTCGAGGAAGCGGGCCCAGAAATTGATGATCCAGGCACGGCTCCAGCCGGTATGGCCGCCACCGTGGGCGAGGCGGTACTCGATGCTCTTGCGTGCGGCTGCCATCATCTCAGGGGCATTCTGATAGGTGAACTGGCGCCCCGGATGGATCGCGAACAGGTGCGACACGTGCCGGTGGCCCGGTTCGGCCTCCTCGAAGGGTCGCGCCCACTCGAGCAATCGGCCATCGGGTCCGATCCCGGGCAAAGCCAGTTTCTCCCTGGCGGCTCGCACCTCCCTGATGAAACTGTCATCAATTCCGAGGACCCGACCTGCGTGCAGCGTGTTGGTGAAGGTGTCCCAGATGATCTCCTGATCCATCGACGGTCCCATCGACAGTGTTGCCTTCTTGCCGTCGGGCGTGACGAAGGTGTTCTCGGGGGAATTGGAGGGACCCGAAACGAGCCGGCCCGTTCTGGGGTCTTCGACGAGCCAGTCGAGGAAGAAGAGGCTGGCCTCCTTGAGGACGGGATAGCCGCGCGTGCGGAGAAACTCGCGGTCGCCCGTGAAACGGAAGTGCTCCATGAAGTGCTGCGTGCACCAGGCGGCGCCCATGGGCCACATGCCATAGACGACGTTGCCGAACGGGCTCGTGTGGAACCATGCATCGGTCGTGTGGTGTGCGACGAAGCCCCGGCAGTTGTACACGTCCCGTGCGGTCTTTCGGCCCGCCGGCAGCAGGGCCTCGGTCAGTCGGAAGAAGGGCTCGTGAAGCTCGGACAGATTGCACACCTCGGCAGGCCAGTAGTTCATCTGGATGTTGATATTGATGTGATAGTCGGCGTTCCACGGGGCTGCGAGGTGGTCGTTCCAGAGTCCCTGGAGATTGCTCGGCATGCAGCCGGGACGCGAACATGAGATCAGCAGGTAGCGGCCAAACTGGAAATACAGCGCCGCCAGAGCGGGATCTTCGCTCCCGTTCTGCACTGCCTTGAGCCGCTCGTCGGTCGGCTTCAGCGCCGCAGCTGTGGTGCCCAGGTCCAGGTCCACACGGTGAAACAGGCGGCGATGCTCGGCGACGTGGTCGGCCTTCATCTGGTCGTAGTCTTTTGCTCGGGCTGCCGCCAACTGCCTCGCACAGGTCTGGGCGAGATCTCGTTCGAGTGGCTGATACGGACTGTCGAAGTTGTAGTCCGTCGCGGCGGTCAGCAGCAGCGTCACGGCGTCAGCCTTCTCGATCGACAGCGTCTTGTCCTTCACCTGGATCGATCCGCCTTTGAGCCTGGCCTGGACCTGCGTGTGATAGCGGACGCCCTGGTGTTTGCCCTCGTGGCTGGCCTGCCCCGACATGCTCAGCGTGTCGTTTCCGACGGCAGTGACCTCGAAATCAGCAGGGCGATCCAGGCGGACGTCGATGCGGATGGACGCAGGTCTGTCGGTAATCAGTCGCATCACAACCGCTTGATCGACCGGGCTGACAAAGACCTCCCGCGTATACGTGATTCCAGCGATCGTTAACGTGGTCGTCGCAATGGCGGTGTCCAGATCGAGCTCGCGACGATAGGATTCGATGGAATCGGATGCCGACGGCATCGTGATGTGCAGATCGCCCAACGTCTGGTAACTGCGAGGCGAGATGCGCTCGCCCATCACCTCACGCTGCATCAGGCTTTGGGCCTCGGAGTACTTGCCGTCGAAGATGAGTTTCCTCGCCTCTTCGATCGCCTTGTAGCCGCCGACGCGGTCCTGAGGGACGGGCGGACCTGCCCAGAGCGTATCTTCGTTGAGCTGAATCCGCTCGGTGCCGGTGCCTCCGAAGACCATCGCACCGAGCCGACCGTTTCCGACGGGCAGCGCTTCGGTCCAGGCCTTGGCGGGTTCGTCGTACCATAGCTTCAAGCGGTCCGATGCTTCCGCTGCCTTTGTTGCAGAGATCTGATAGCGGTGGCCCGGCTGGGTGCCGAAGGCAATGATATTTTCCCCACGCCTCTCCAAGGGGACCTCATGGCCGCGTGTCCGAACGCGTACCGGGACGTCGGTCCATACCAGGCAGGTTCCGCCCAGCTTCGATTCGATCCGCGCCTGGGTCAGTTTTCCCTCGGCCCAGTCCATAGCGATCTCAAAGCCGCCCCGTGCTCGCAGACCCGAGACCTCGCCCTGGGGCCAGACGCTGGGCAGGGCGGGCAGCAGTTCGAGGATATACCGGCCGTTCTCGTCGCGCCGATGGCTCTGCATCAGCATCTCGGCAATGCCGCTGGTGGCGCCGAAATTGCCGTCGATCTGGAAAGGCGGATGGGCGTCGAAGAGATTCGCGTAGACGCCTCCACCCTTGTATTCGGTCAGGGGCGAACTCGTCAGCGTCAGCAGGTTCTTGAGCATCCGATGGGCATGGTCGCCGTCGAGCAGACGGGCCCAGAAGTTGATCTTCCACGCGCGGCTCCAGCCGGTGCCGCCGTCGCCTCGAAAAACCAGGGACTGTTCGGCGGCTTCGAGCAATTCAGGCGTATCGACCGTGATCTCGCTGCCCGGGAACAGGCCCCACAGGTGCGAGACGTGGCGGTGTTTGTTCTTGGGGTCGTCCTTGTCTTCGAGCCATTCCTGAAGCTGGCCGTACCGACCGATCTGGTTCGGAGCGATGCGGACCCGCATGGCATCGAGCTTCCGGGCGAATTCCTCATCGATGCCCAGCACGCGCGCCGCCTCGGCGGTGTTGGCGAACAGGTCGCGGATGATCTGGTGATCCATCGTCGGTCCCATGACGAGCCCGCCATTCTCGGGGCTGTTGCTGGGTCCGCTGATGAGCCAGCGTTCGTCGCTGCGCGGGTCTTCGACCAGGGTAGCGACGAAGAATTCGGCGGCGCCTTTCATGAGCGGATAGGCCCGGTCGCGGAGGAATTGCTTGTCGGCGCCGTATACATAGTGCCACCACAGATGCTGGCAGAGCCAGGCGCCGCCGGTGGGCCAGATGCCGTGATTGGGGGCATTGATCGGAGCGGTCCCGCGCCAGAGATCGAAATTGTGGTGCAGGACCCAGCCCGGCGCATCGTAGTGTTTCTGCGCGGTGGAGCGGCCCGACTCGGCGATCTCGGCCAGTGCATCGAATAGCGGCTGGCCGCACTCGCTGAGATTGGTGGGCTCGGTGAGCCAGTAGTTCATCTCGGTGTTGATGTTGACGGTATACTTACTGTCCCACGGCGGGCTGGTGCTCTCGTTCCAGAGCCCCTGGAGATTGGCGGGTTGGCCGCCTTTGCGCGAGCTGGCGATCATCAGGTACCGCCCATACTGAAAGAACAGGGCGGCCAGTTGCGGGTCTTCCGTTTTTGCATACTCCACCACCCGCTGGTCGGTGGACAGATGGGGCGTCCGCATCGGGCCCAGATCGAGCGAGACCCGCCGGAACAGCGTGTGATGATCGGCGACGTGGGCGTCGCGCAGTTGTCGGGGTGTCTTCTCCGCAGTCTTGCGGAGTGCCTCCCCGCATCGCTGTCCCGGATCGGCGGAGAGGTCCTTATAGCTCTTGACGTTGGTCGCCATAGCCATCGTCAGTGTCGCAGCGTTGGCGCCTTCGACTGTGATCTGTCTGTCATCCACGGTGGCTTGCCCACCATTGACGCGAATCTGACAGTGGCCTTCGAAGCGCACCTTGCCCGGGATGGGGGTCGGCTCGCCTCGCATCTCGAAGTCACGTGCCCGTCCCGAGATCGCCAGCGTCTGGTCGTCCACCTTCCGCGTCTGAACGTCCACATTGGGGCTGGTCAGCGTGGCAATGAAGCTCAGCTCGCCGGGCTTGTCGCAGGAGATGCGGACGACAACCACCTGGTCGGGGAAGCTGGCGAAAGTTTGGCGTGTGTAGGTGATGCCGTCGACCTGATAGGTGGTCGTCGCGATGGCGGTGTCAAGGTTGAGCTCCCGATAGTAGTCCCGGACGTTCTCATGGCCGGGAAAGCTCAACGTCAGATCGCCGAACGGCTGGTAGGGGACCTGTCGCAATGGTGTCGACATGAAGTGCTTCGTCGCCAAGTTTTCCGCTTGGCGCTGCTTGCCGTCGAACAGCAACTGGCGGATCTCCGACAGGTATTGGGCGGCGCCGTCGTGGGCGTAATCATGGGGCCGGCCGCACCAGAGCGAATCCTCGTTAAGCTGGTAACGTGCCTGGGCGGTCCCCCCGAACACCATGGCCCCGAGACGACCGTTGCCGACGGGCAGGGCATGCGTCCAGTTCTGCGCCGGTTCGGCGTACCAGAGCTTCAGATCGGATCGGTTTCCGTCTTGGGCGCATGCAAGCGAACCCGGACAAAGCGCGATGGTCATGATGAATCGAACGATGTGACTTCTCATTGTTTCTCCTCGGTCGCTGTAAGGCGAGCATCCGCGCTCGCCAGTCGTGCGAGGACGCACGACCTACTTTGGTTGCTGTAATGTGGGTCGAGAGCCCACCCTACGGATTGTCCATGTGAAAGACGCGGCGCGCCTCGTCGTACGCGGCGACCTTGTCCCAGCGGATCTGCCGGCGGTCCATGCCGAGCAATCGCAACGGATTGTCGAAGGCCATCGCCAGCAGTTCCCGGTAGGTCACGAGGTCTAGCGACGCCAGGTGGTTCATGCAGGTCAGCAGGGTCGCCGAAGAGCCCGCCATGTAACCGGTAGCGGGATTGTAGAGGCGGCCCGTCGGATCGAGCACCACGTCGGCTCCCATCGACTCGTACCGTCCAGGCTCCAGCCCCGCCAGTTCCGAGGCATCGCTGATGACGATACACGAGGTCGGACTCTTGGTCCGAAGGATCGTCTTGAGCAGGGCAGGCGGCAAGTGATGACCGTCGGGGATGATGGTGGCGACGAGATCGTCGTTGTCCAGTCCGGCCCAGACCGGGTTCCGGTGGCGGTCCAGCAGCGCGGGAATGCCGTTGCCCAGATGGGTCAACGCCTTAGCGCCCGCTGCGACGCACCGTCTCAATTGGTCTTCGTCGGCCATGTGATGGCCCAGCGAAACGACAATCCCCAGTCTCGAGGCGTGGCGGATGAGGGACTCGACGCCTTCGAGGTCGCCCGCCACTGTCAGCATCTTGACCGTTCCATCCGCCCATGCGACGAGCCGATCCAGAAGCTCAATGCTCGGCGCTCGCATCCACTCGGGATTGTGCGCGCCTCGGGCGCCCTCGACGGGCGAAAGAAAAGGCCCTTCGAGATGGATGCCGAGCAGCCGACCCTCGAACTCCTCCGAGTTTGCGACCTTCGCGATCAGGGGCAGGTTCCGCTCGTAGATCTCGGGCGGGCTGGTAATCAATGTGGCGAGAAAGGCGGTCGTTCCCGCCTCGAGCAGATCGCGGCACGCGCGGGCGACATCCACTTCGGTGAGATGGGCGCCCGAAAAATCCACGCCCTTGAAGCCGTTGACCTGGAGGTCGATCAATCCGGGGATTTTCATGAGTTATACACGGGTCACGAGCCGGCCGCCAGCAACGAGGCCGCTGGTTCATCCAGGAAGATGGTGCAGTTGTCATGCCGGCGAAGGATCGACGCCGGGCATCTTGGAGTCACGGGGCCTTCGAGAGCATTACGAACGGCCTCGGCCTTGCGTTCGTCGGGCACGGTGACAATGATCCGCCGGCTCTTGAGGATCTGCTGCACGCTCATCGAGATCGCCTGGGATGGCACGCTTTCGAACGAGTCGAACCAGCCTTCGCCGAACTGCTGCTGTCGGCAGCGGTCGTCGAGGTCGACGACCAGATAAGGCTCTTCCGTCTCGAAATCGGCGGGCGGATCGTTGAAGGCGAGATGACCGTTCTCGCCGATCCCCACGCAGGCGACGTCGATCGGATGAGCGCGGATCAGGTTCCCCAGTCTCCCGCATTCGGCGACTGGATCGTCGGCATCTCCGTTGACGAAATGCGCCGCCCTCAGACTATCCACTTTCTCGACGAAGCGTTCCCGCAGGTACTTGCGAAAGCTGGCGGGGTGATCGGGCCCGAGGCCGATGTACTCGTCCAGGTGAAACATCGTCACCTTCGACCAGTCGATCCCGTCGGCGCCCGTCAGATGCGCCAGCATCTCGAACTGGCTGGCTCCGGTGGCGAGAATGATGTTGGCCTGGTTCTTGTCGGCGATGGCTCGTCGGATCGCGCCGGCGGCCGTATCGCCTGCGGCGACTCCCATCTCTTCCTTGCTCTTGTATACGGCTCTGTCCACAGCAGGCTCCTCTTATTTCCTTCTTTGCCATTGCGATGATGATAGGACACCCGATCCGGCCTGTCAATGCTCGACGCGGGGCTTCCCAGGAGCCGGGATTTGTCTTGCCTTTGGTGCTGCGTTGTCCCTATAAGGGTAACGGATACCGGGTTCAGACAGGGATCCAACGACGGAGGTGGGTCGGCCGAACCGCCGAGTCCGAGGCTTTCCGCCCATCGGCACATGGAAAGGACAGCGATGAAGGGCCTATCGGGTTTTGCAATTCTGTTTCTGTTCGTTTCGCTTTTTTCAACGGCGGTCGCACCCGCTCAACAAACGATCATCAGCGAGAATTTCCTCGTTCTGCTGGAAGAGGGCCATCCCCGGCTCATGCTCAAGGACAAGGATCTGGCGATGCTCAAAGCCAGTATGGAGGACGACCCGGCGCTGCTGAAGTGTTGGGAGGATGTGAAAGAAGACGCAGAACGATGCCTGACGAGACCTCCTCTGGTTTACAGGAAGGTGGGCCCGCGCCTGCTCAGCGTCAGCCGGGATTGCCTCCATCGCATCTACGCACTGGGCATGGCCTATCGCTGGACGGGCGACGAACGCTACGCCGCCAAGGCCAAGGCGAATCTCCTGGAGGTCTGTGCGTTTGACGACTGGAACCCGTCCCATTTTCTCGACACCGCCGAGATGTCCCACGCGGTGGGGGTTGGATACGACTGGCTCTACGATTATCTCGATGCTGATTCGCGAGAGAAGATCGTTGGCGCTCTGGTGGAAATCGGGTTGAAGCCCGGGATCGAGGTGTACGAATCGGGTGGCTGGTGGACCAAGAGCGACCACAACTGGAATCAGGTCTGCAATGGCGGCATGATCGTCGGCGCGTTGGCGATTGCCGACGTCGAGCCGAGTTATGCCCAGCAGATCATTCCGGCGGCGATCCAGTCGCTGCCTCGTGCCCTCCAGACCTACGAGCCCGACGGCGCCTGGGGCGAAGGGCCTGGCTACTGGAGCTATGCCACGCACTATACGGCCTATGGTCTGACCGCGCTGGAGACGGCGCTGGGCACCACGTTCGGGCTCGTCGACCGCATGGGGCTGTCCAAGGCAGGGCTTTTCCCGATCTACACGACCGGGCCGACGGGTCTCTATCTGAATTTCGCCGACGTGGGCGAGCGCAGCGCGCGGAGGTCGATGGCCTGTATGTTCTGGCTGGCTCAGACCTACCACAATCCGCTCTACGCCTATAGCGAACACGAGGAGATTGCGAACCGCCCGGCCAATGCCGCTCATCTGGTCTGGTACGCCGCCAGGCCTCCCGCCAGGTCGGTGCGACGCCAGTTCGACAGCTACTTTCGCGGGCCGGTCGAGGTGGTCACGATGCGCAGCGCCTGGGACGATCCCAACGCGCTGTTCGTCGGGATCAAGGCGGGCTACAACCAGGTCAATCATGGGCATCTCGACCTGGGCACCTTCGAACTCGATGCCCTGGGCGTTCGCTGGGCCCGCGACCTGGGCTCGGACAACTACAATCTGCCCGGTTACTGGGAGGGCCGGCGGGGCGGGCAGTGCTGGTCGTACTATCGCCTGAACTCATCCAGCCACAATATCTGCATGCTGGCCGGCGAAGACCAGGACCCGATGGCCAAGTCCAGGTTCACCAGCACCAAGGTGAACCAGACCGATCCTTCGGCGGTGGTCGATCTGACGCAGGCGTATGCCGATTTCGCCAAGTCCGCCTCGCGTGGCATCAAGATGGTTGCCGATCGCTCGGCGGTGCTCGTGCAGGATGAATTCGCGATCGCGAAATCCTGCGATGTGGTTTGGGGCATGACCACCGATGCCGGGATTCAGACGGAGGACGCTTCCGTCGCCCGGTTGAAACTTGAGGGCAAAGAGCTTGTCGCTCGCGTGTTGAGTCCCGAGGGAGCGGCGTTCACCGTCGGGTCAGCCGAGCAGGAGCCGCCCCAGAAGACCAACAAGGGAGTCAAACGACTGCTGATTCGCCTGCCCGAGATTAAGGGTGAGGTGCGAATTGCCGTGCTGTTCTCACCGGTTCGTTCGGGCGAGGACCAGGAGAACACTGTCGAGATCAAGCCGCTGGCACAGTGGTGACAGAGCATTCACCATCCTTTCGAGGCAAAGGAGACAAGACGATGCACCGACGAGTACGTAATGGCCTGATGGGCATCCTCATGGTGGGGATGTTGTTGAGTGGGATGGTCCGAGCCCAGGAAACCGAAGAGCCGCAGCTTTGCGTGGGGAACTACCAGACCGAGGAGGAGGCGAAGGCCCAGTTGGCGCGATTCGCCCAGACGTATTCGAATCTGTCCGAATGGCAGCAGCGGGTGCGGAACAATCGCGAGGCGATCCTGCGTGGCGTTGGTTTGCTGCCGATGCCTGAGAAGTGCCCGTTGAACCCGATCGTTCATAGTCTGCGGAAGTATGACGGTTACACCGTGGAGAACGTCGCCATCGAGAGTCTCCCCGGCGTCTTCGTCACCGGCAGCCTCTACCGTCCGACCAGCGGCGCCGGGCCCTTCCCAGCGGTGCTCTGCCCGCACGGGCACTGGAGCAGCGCCGACGATTACGGACGATTTCGTCCCGACATGCAGAAACG
>CAZTGH010000127.1:0-12928 GCA_964612985.1 uncultured Pirellulales bacterium | reverse complement strand
TTGGGCAAGTCGTTTGTCATTGGCGATCATCCGCACGACGTGGAATTGGCGCGGAACGCCGGGGCGACGGGGATCTATGTGCTGACCGGCCACGGGACCAAGCACCGGTCTCAGCTTTCGGCGGGCGCCCTGGTGGTTGCTGATATCGGTCAGGCCGTGCAGAAGATCCTGGAGACTTGTGCCGAAGGCCTGTGTGCGGAGGGCCTGGACGCGGCAGTGGCAAAGGCCGCTGCATTATTGCGGGCTGGAGGTGTGGTTGCCTTTCCGACCGAGACTGTCTATGGCCTGGGGGCCAGCGCCTTGGATGCGAAGGCTGTAGCCAGGGTCTTTGAGATCAAACGTCGCCCCCGATTTGATCCGCTGATCGTGCACGTCTCCCGCAAGGAGGACGCGCAGTCGGTCGTCATGGATTTTCCGCAGGTGGCGCAGGACTTAGTCGACCGGTTCTGGCCGGGGCCTCTGACCCTTGTCCTGCCGAAGTGTGCCGATATTCCAGACATCGTCACGGCCGGACTGCCAAGTGTCGCGGTCCGCATGCCGGATCACCCGGTGGCACTGGCGCTGATCCGCGAGACCGACGCGCCGTTGGCCGCCCCGAGTGCCAATCCGTTCGGACGGATCAGCCCCACAACGGCTGAGCACGTGCAAAGACAGTTGGGCCGGGAGGTGGATCTGGTGCTCGATGGTGGCCCGTGCCGCGTGGGTATCGAATCGACCATCCTGTCTCTCGTCGACGGCAAACCGGCTCTTCTCCGAGCTGGCGGGGTGGCCGTGGAGGATATCGAAGCCGTCGCCGGCCCGGTCTCTCGGACGCACGGATGTTCCGAACGCCCCAGCGCCCCCGGCCAGTTGCCCCAGCATTACGCGCCGCGAACACCCCTGGTCGTTCAGGGGGAAAACAACCTGCCGACAGACGAGCCGCGGGTGGGCTTGCTGTCCTTCCGGGACCCCGCGCGAATGGAGCGATTTGCGGCCGTCGAGGTCCTCTCGGCCGGTGGCGACCTGCGGGAGGCGGCGGCCAACCTCTTTGCGTCGCTTCATCGGCTCGACAGCCTGGGACTCGAACTCATCGTTGCCGAGGCAGTTCCGGATACCGGTCTCGGCCTGGCCATCAATGACCGTCTCGGCAGGGCGGCACGCGGTTCCGGCCTAACGTGTTCCGATTCGCAGGGGATATGACGGATGAAGACATCTCCTTTGCGTCAAAAACAGGAAAGGGATGAGTACATGCATATGCTTTTGAAGGACAGTATCGGCGAACAGGTCCTCCTGCTCGGCAATGAGGCGATTGCACGGGGGGCCCTGGAGGCCGGCGTCGCATTTGCCACAGCCTACCCCGGGACTCCCTCATCGGAGATCGCGCTACAGTTTTTTCAGATCTCTCAGGAGAGCGATCTCTACTTTGAGTACAGCGCCAATGAGAAGGTCGCCCTGGAGGTTGCGGCTGGCGCCGCCATGTGCGGCCTCAAGACCATGGTCACCATGAAGCACGTGGGTCTCAATGTCGCCTCCGATGCGTTGATGACTCTCGCTTACACGGGGATCGTCGGTTCCCTTGTCCTGGTCGTGGCCGACGATCCGTACATGTTCTCCAGCCAGAACGAACAGGACTCCCGCTGGTACGGCAAGCTCAGCGGGCTGCCGATCCTGGAGCCCTCCACGGTAGCCGAGGCCAAGGAGATGGCTTCCTACGCCTTCGAACTGTCCGAGGAGCTCAAGCTGCCGGTGATACTGCGTACCACCACGCGAATCAATCACTCCAGCGGCCTGGTAACCCTTGGCTCCCTGCGTGCAAGAGTGACCCGGGGGCACTTCGACAAGAATCCCTTCGCCTATGTGTGCGTCCCGGCCGTATCCCGAACCCTGCATCCCAGGCTGCTGGATAAGATCGCACGGGCCGCCGAGATCGCCGACAACAGCCTGTGGAACCGGATTGAGGGCGACGGTACCTGGGGCATCGTCTGTAACGGTGTGAGCTACGGATACGTCAGCGACGCACTTGACGAGATGGGCCTTGCCGATCGGTTTCGCGTTCTGCGCGTGGGATTTTCGCATCCTTTCCCCGAGCAATTGACTCGCCGATTCCTGGACGGATGTGAAAAGGTGCTGGTTGCCGAAGAGGGCGAACCGTACCTACAGGAGGCCGTGAGAAACTGTGCGCAGAAGTTCGGCCTGATGGTGCCGATCGAGGGCAAAGGCGAGGGGCTCTTCTCCCGGCTCTATGAACTCGACCCGGCGACCGTGAAGAAGGTCATCGCCTTGTTCTTCCAACAGCCGTTCACGCCCACGGCTCCTATCCGGACCGACGACCTGCCCGAAGCGCCGCCCCGTCCGCCGAACCTGTGCCCCGGATGCCCTCACCGCGCCACCTATGTTGCGGTCCGCGAGGTTTTCGGGGATGATGCGATCTACCCCACCGACATCGGGTGCTACACCCTGGGGCTTCTGCCTCCACTGAACATGGGCGATTTCCTGATCGCCATGGGGGCCGGCGTCGGCACGGCGGGTGGATTCGCGCGAGCCACCGGACGCAAAGTCATCGCCTTCATCGGAGACTCCACCTTCTTCCACAGCGGTCTCTCTCCCCTGGCCAGTGCCGTCTACAACCAACATGATTTCCTCCTGGTCGTGCTGGACAACGGCACCACCGGCATGACCGGCCACCAGCCGCACCCGGGGGTGGATTTGGACCATCTGAACCTCGCCAGAAAGCCCATATCCATAGAGGGCGCGGTCAGGGGACTGGGGGTGGAAAGCGTACTTACCGTCAACCCGTTCCACTATCGCAAGACCGTGGAGGCGGTGCGACAACTCGCCGACTTCCCCGGCGTATCGGTTCTCGTCGCCCGCGCGCCCTGCCCCCTGTACGAGCGGAGCCTTCCCGGGTTCCACCGGAGACGGCCGTTTCAAGTGAAGGCCGACAAGTGTCGCAACCACCGGGTCTGTGTCACCAGATTGGCCTGTCCTGCGTTCTTCGTACACGAGGGCCGAATCCGCATCGATGCCGATCGCTGCACGGGCTGTGCACTGTGCGCCCAGATCTGCCCAGAGAGGGCGATTGCCGCGATACCTGGAAAGGAAATGGAATAATGAAGACGACGCGTATCATGATCGTGGCCGTGGGAGGACAGGGCAACATCCTGGCGGCTCGTGTGCTGGGCGAGGCAGCCGCCGCTGCCGGCATCACGCCCCGCATGTCTGAATTCCATGGCATGGCCCAGCGCGGCGGCGTGGTGGAGTCCATGATGCTGCTGGGAGAAGGCAAAGGTTACTGCATCGCCGACGGGACGGCAGACGTGCTGCTGGGTTTCGAACCGGCGGAAACGATCCGGGCCGCGAAGAAATGCGGCGCCCATACCGTGGTCGTCAGTAATACGATGCCCCAGCCGCCTTTTACCGTAGCCATGGGAAACGCCCAATACCCCCGGATCGATTCCGCCTTGGCGACGCTGGCAGGCCGGGTGCGACGCCTCGTGGCCTTTGATGCGTCTGCACTGGCCTCTACGGCTGGGTCGCCCTTGTCCATGAACATGGTCATGCTCGGAGGGTTGGCCCAGACCGGGGTTCTGCCGGTGCCTGCCGACAGGTTCCGCTGGGCAATCGCGGAGAAGACCAAGGCCGCCTTTGCCGCGGTGAATCTCAAGGCCTTCGAACTCGGCATGCGCGCGGCAGAAAGAGACACAGGGGCATCGTGAGACAGATCCCAATCAGGTCGCAGGCAGCGGCGGCGCCCGAGGCCAAGTACCACGCGGCGTTGGCGGAACGGATCCACCCAAGCCAGGAGGCGCGCAACCCACGCACCACAAGGCGATTCGTCTCGCCTTCGGTGCGACTTCGACTCCCGGTACGCCTGCACCATGACCCTGCCGCGGCCGATGTTCCTCTCTACGCTTTCGGACCCGGCGCGGCACACCTTTCCGGAACCTGCCATCTGACCGAACTGCATCGAATCCTCGCTCGCGTGCTGGGTTTCGAGGGCTTTCCCGTGCCAAGGCCTACCGTGCACGCGTTAGAACGGGTTGCCATCCACTGATGAGACAGTCGAATTTCCTACGGCGCCGAGTCCCTGCGCTGCCGGCAACGGTCCGAAACAACGAAGGAGAATCCTATGGACACCATCGTCGCCGCCCTGACCCAATACATGAAAACCAGCCAACTCTCTCCTCTACTCGACAAAACCGCTGCAAATCAGTGAGTCCTTACCCAGGATGAAGCGGCAGACCCCTCCGTCCAACGGACCTCAAACGGAGCCCATCCACAACATTTGACAATGGCTCGATTCGTTTCTCAGGAATCCATTGCGTTGCCCGGATTCCAGAGATGGGTTTCTTGAGAGCACGAGACCAAGATCCCAATATTCAGCATTTATGAGCCAGTTGACGACTCATATGATGAGTGGTATATGTATAAGGTCTACGCTACGTTGGAGACTGGGGTTTGGTAAGGAGTTTACGCTCCAAGGCACCGGTTGCGGGAAGGCACAGAGAGGTCGGCTAATGACAGAAGTGCGATCGATCAGGCGAACATCGATGGCCGAGGCCGACGGGAAGCGGGCACGGCAGAGCGCACAGCAGCATGTCGATTTATGCAAGTCCAGCCTGGAAGCTTATCTCCGAGGGGAAAGGCAGAACCATGGGTCGAAGACATCCAAATAGGTTGCCCGCGGGTACATTCGGAGCGATTCTGGGATTCGTTATCGCAGTGGTGTTATGCCTGCATGCCGACACCTCGGCGGCACCGAAATCCGATCCGCTTTTTGCGGAATACAGCACGCTTGTACAGACGGACGAGCCCTCGGTAATCGCCCCACGAATCCTAAGCGACACCGCCGGTGAGGAAGCGAGCGTACGAATCGAAGCGTTTGGTGAAGTCCTCGCGGTCCAGTCGGCGAAGGCGAAAGCAGTGCTCGATGTGCTGGCGCAGAATCCGTCCATCGAGGCGACGACCCTTCGCGCGGAGCTTTTGGTGTGGATGGCGCGCGGGGATGAGACACCCGGTTGGAAGCGCAAGACGCGGAAATTCGAACCAGAAGAGATGTCGACAGCAGAACTCGGGCGACGCGCCGGTGAGCTCCTCGATCACGACGACCCGTTCATTCGAGGTTTGGCCGAGTGGGCGATTGCCATCCGGCTGGGGCTCGACTACGAGGGGGCCGAGGAGAAGATCGACGGCAGACGTGTAGCTATCGCATGGCCGGAGGCCAACGTGCCGCTCTGGTATCGGAAATGGACCGACATCAGCGAGGCTGATCTGCTGGAACTGGATTATGTGCGGCAACTCGTCGCTTCCGGAGACCACCGCACGGCGCCGAACCTTCTCGATTCAGCCAAGACGATCGTGGCGCGAGTCGAAGCTCTCCGACGCCATATAGGACGCACTGAATCGTCGCAGAACGCAGAGATTGCTCAAGCGCGCCTCGCGAGTGTTCATCGGGCGTATGAAGAGCTTCACAGAGGAGCGATCAAGGCGCAAGTGAACCTCACAGAGCAACGCAGGCTTTGGCTTGTTCTACGCCGGGCTGCCCGAGACGCAGTACTGGCCAATCCGGATTTGGATTTCGACCAGATCCTGTTCGCGACCTGGCAGGCCTATCCGTCGAATGGCAACATCACGGCGGGGCGATGGAACGCGCACACGCCCGGCGGTGACATCCTGATCAAGACCGGTTTCGCACCGACCGATCCGGTGAAACCGCTGATCGACGGCCGTCTAGGGCCCGGCCACGTTCGCGGCGTCGATCTCTGGTGGGATGCGGATCGTCTGGTGTTCGCTTTCGTCAGACAGCCCGGTCACATGTCAACCCGCCCTGAACCGAAATATGATTTCGGTGGTTACTTTGGCTTGGGGACTGAGGTGGAGGAGACCTCGAACCTCTATGAGATGCAGATCGACGGCAGCGGACTGCGGCAACTGACCGATGAACGCCTGAACGTCGATCAGGAACCGGCCTACTTGCCCAATGGCGACATCGTCTTTGTCTCGGATCGATCGTTCTTCGGCAGTCAGTGTGCCGGGGCCCTGGAGCAGGACAACATGATCCTGAACCTGTATCGGTGCGATTTCGATGGAAAGAACGTCAGACCCCTGTCGAATAACAAGGATTTCGACCGGCATCCGCATATGCTGGAGAACGGTCAGTTGCTCTTTTTGCACTGGGAATATCAAGAGCGACACCTTTGGCAGACACACACGCTGTGGACGTCACGCCCGGATGGCACGATGACTGATGCCCTCTACAAACAGCACATTGATAATGGGCCCATGTCACTGCGGGAAGCCCGTCAGATTCCAGGGCAGCACAAGCTGGTGGCCATCGCGTGCGGCCATCACAATTGGGACCAGGGGGCGGTGATGCTCGTCGATTATGCGAAGGGGATCAATGAGAAGGACGCAATGCGCATGGTCACGCCGGGTGTTTCGCCAACGGAAGGAGGCTATGGAGGAGTCAGAGCCGTCGGCGAAGGTGGCGTTCGAGACGGAGGTGGGCACTACATGTATCCGTATCCATTATCCGACAAGAGCTTCCTGGTGTCGTATTCCTACAAACGGCCGGAGCATGCCGCCGGGCGCAATTTTTCCCTCTACTACATCGATGTATGGGGCAACAAGGAACTCATCCACCGCGATCGCCGGCTATCCGTGGCCTATCTAATGCCTTTGCGAAAGACGCCTCGGCCGCCGGTATTGCCCGAACTGCCGCCCGCATCGCCAGGCGGTCCGCAGTATGCCGTGGCGGTTGTGACGAATGTTCACGAGCACTGGCCCGAAGAGCTGAAAGGTAGGGTCAAATATCTTCGCGTTTCTCAGAAGGTACCTTGGCCGTGCGTGCCGGATGACGACAAGGCTTGTGGCTTCAATGATCTCCATTGGATGCCGGCGGCGTGGGAGCCGGTCCTGGGCATGTGGGACTGGGGAGCGGCACGGGTGATCGGCATCGTGCCGGTGGAGGCGGACGGCTCGGCGCATTTCAAAGTGCCGGCCGATCAGACGGTTTACTTCCACGCGCTGGACGAGAATTTCCTGGAATTGCGTCGAATGCGCAGTAACGTCACCTTTATGGCCGGCGAGACCCGCAGTTGCATCGGCTGTCACGAGAGCAAGACGGTAGCGCCGACCACGGGTTACGCCGGAGTGCCGTTGGCGCTGCGCCACGAGCCGTCCACGCCTGTGCCGCCGACGTGGGGAGATCGCCAGATCCCCGATTTCGAGCGGCACATCCAGCCGATCTTCGAGGGCCACTGTGTGCGTTGCCACGGTCAGGATGACCCGGCCGGCGGTGTGGAATTCACGGCGCGCCGGATGGATGGATATCTCCAATCGTATCGCACGCTGTTTGGACTCGATGCGAACGAACCTACTCCTTTTACCCGCGGCTACTGGGCCATCTGGCATCCGGACAAACCCCGGCTCAGCGATGATGCCCACAACGACGCCAAATCCTTCTTGCGCGACCTGCTGCGACGGCCTTCCGAGGATCAGCTTCTGCGCCTGGCGGACTACATGGGCGGACCGGAAGTGACCGAACCGCTTGAATTTGGCTCAGGCGCCAGTAAGCTGACGCTGACGCTGCTCCATGACGAGTTGCACCGCCAGGAGGTGACGATGAGTCCGAACGAGTGGCTTTCCCTGGTGACGTGGGTCGATCTGAACGCCCAGTACTGGGGGACGTTCGTCGAGAAGGATCGGCACTATGCGAGTCGTCAGGCCGACGGCGCCGTTGTTCCACCCCGCCGTATTCGAGCGCTCTTTCCCGACCCATGGCAGCGTCCGCCGGCCGGCGAGTGGACCTGGTACGATGCGCTGACCGTGGTCATGAAGCCGTGATTACGAGAAGGCCTGTACCCTCTTGCTTGGGTGGTTGGAGCAAGCGTCGGTACGGTCGAGGAGAACGACATGATCCACAGCCAGAGAGAGCACCAGCCTGTGCTGAACCGGCGTCAATTCCTGCAGCGCAGCGGAACAATGCTGCCGGCGGGACTGGTGCTGGCCTCCCTTGCCCGTCTGCCGGCGCGACCGGCGATCGCCGGTTCCGATGGCGCACGCCACACGAAGGAGCCCTATGTGGGGATTCAGATCGCGCCCCACAGTCTCTACGACGAGGGAATCGATTACTGCCTGGATCTGCTCAGGGAAACTGGTCGGATCAATGCGTTGATGATCTCGAGCCTTTCCTACTATGGAGCGATGGGGCGACCGAAGCATCTAATGGGCGATCACGGTGTGCCCTTGCCAGACAACTCGAAACGTCAACTGCCCCGTGTATGGGTCAGACACCATGACAAGTACTATCGCGATACGACGCTCCGGCACATGAAGCCCGATCCGGCATGGACCTACGCAGGTAAGGAAATCTTCGCGGATGTGGCCGAAGCCGCCCACCGGCGCGGGATCAAGGTCTACGAGAGGATGTACGAGCCAAGCAGCAAGGCCACCGGATCTATCGAGAACTTTGGGAGTGTTCTGGAGACCGACATTCATGGCGGACCCGGTCATCGGCCTTGCATGAACAATCCCAACTACCGTGCATGGTTGGTGGGGACCATGCAGGACTTGTTCGAGAGCTACGATCTGGATGGCATCCAGTACGGTGCCGAGCGGTCCGGGCCCTTGGGCGACTGGCTGGCCTGGAGGACGGTGCCCGGATGCTTCTGTTCGCATTGTATGTCCGAGGCACACCGGCAGGGTATCAACGCGGACACGGCCAGAGCAGGTTTGATTGAGATTCACAAGTACGTTTCCGCTCTGAAGCGCGGAGTCCAACCCAGCGATGGCGTACTGACTGAATTCCTCCGGATCCTGATGCGGTATCCTGAGATCCTGGCCTGGGAGCGTCAATGGGCGAAGACCACCAATGATCTCCACGGGCTGATCTACCAAACCGTCAAAGCGGTCAGGCCGACGGCACAAGTCGGTCGGCATGTCGACCATCAGCAGTCCAGCTATGCGCTGCTGTTCCGTGCGGCGGCCGACTACGCAGAGATGACCGAGTCAAACGATTTCATCAAGCTTATCCTCTACCACGACATCGCCGGTCCACGGGTGATGGGCAAGATTTCTAACCTGCGAGAGCATGTACTGCGCGAGCTGACCGAAGAACAGGGCCTGAGTCTCTACTATTCGATCTTCGGTTACGATCCGGGCGTCGAAGCTTCGGCGGAAAATCTTGCTGCGGAGGGGCTTTCCCCCGATTACGTTTATCGTGAAACCAAACGCACCGTCGATCGTGTCGAAGGAAAGTCGGCGGTCTACGCGGGAATCGGCCTGGACATTCCGAAAGGCGGCGGCTGGGGTACGGACCAATGGCAAAGTGATCCCGAGGATGTGTACCTGGCCACCCGAAAAACCTTCGAGGCCGGAGGGCAGGGCGTCGTGGCCTCGCGGGAATACGAGGAGATTACCCTCGATAGCCTCCGCGCCATGGGCAGGGCGATTGATGAAGTTGGGCGGTCTTGGAGATGAGAAACGCTGGCCGGACCTGGATCGCGTCTTCAGCAAGAAGGGCCCTCTCGGCGCGCTTCGGGAGGCCAAAGAGCGAGGAGTCATCCATTTCATCGGCGCCAGCGGCCACAGCTATCCGTCACGCTTTCATGCCGCACTCGGATGAAGAGCAGCTTTCATTGTACCGGCGAGGCCTTGATATTCCGGGTAAAGATGCCTACTGGAGGTCCCCATGGGGTAGGCCCGTGATCTGACAGCAGGATCTGCTTTGGCGGGCCACGAAATCTTCTTCACCTACTGGAGATGACTTGATGAGCGATCCGTATCGTGATAGGGCCGTAACGGAAGAACGAAAGCCGGTCGCTACGAAAGCAGGCGGTCGCGCTCGACTCTTTGCGGTGCTTGCTGGATTGTGTTGCGCCGGCATCAGCCTGTCGGCAGACTTGTCAGTCTACCGATCGCCGTTCGACGTGGCTTTCGGCGCCGACGGAAAACTGCTGATTGTTTCGGACCGCACGGCCGGGTTTCTTTACGTGGTCGATGTGGGTGCCGGAGAAGTCCGTCAGTCGATTGCGCTCGAAGGCGAGCCGATGGGCGTCGCATGGGGCGAAGGACAGAAGGTCTACGTCGCAGAGTATGGTAACGGCAGTGTGGCCGAAGTGGATACGCAGACCGGTTGCGTGACACGGCGGTTCTCCGTTGGGCCGAAACCCGTGGGTGTTGCTGTGGCGCCGAAGAAAGGTCGGCTGGTCGCCTGTAACTACGGATTGCACACGGTCTCGATCGTTGATCTCGCGATGGGCCGTGAACTGACACGCATCCCGGCGGGCAGACATCCCTACTTTGTGGCGATCGCGCCAGATGAGAAGATCGCGGTGGTGGGCAACCTGCTGCCGGCAGGACCGGCCAGCGATCCGAAGGCGGCGTCTGTGATCACACTGATCGATCTGGATCAGCAGCGCAAGATCGGCGACATCGCCTTGCCCGACAGCTCTTCGAATGTTCGTGACATCGCGATCTCGTCTGACGGGCTCTGGGCTTATGTCGCGCATACGCGGGGTCGCACGACGCTGCCGACAACACAACTCGAACGCGGCTGGGTCAATACGAATGCCCTCAGCATCATCGATCTGTCCGAACGAAGACTCTACGCCACGGTGCTTCTCGATCTGGTGACCGAGGGAGCAGCCGATCCCTGGGGGATTGCCTTGGCCGACGATGGAAGCACGGCTTGGATCAGTATCGCGGGGACACACGAACTGGCCCGGGTCGAATTGGCCCGCTTGCATGACTTCCTGGCCGGACGCGGCGATATCAAGAGCCTGGGGCTTCAGGACACCTATGCCGGTCCGGCTACGGTCTGGCAGCGGATCAAGGAAGATCCAGGCAAGCGAGATCAGCTGTCTTATCAACTCAGCGCCCTGTATGCCGCAGGGCTCCTCTCACGCACGCGAATTCCCGCCCAATGTCCGCGGGGCATCGCGCTGTCCCCCGAGGGTCAAACCCTGGCGGTCGCCAGCTACTACACGGGCGAAGTACTGTTGCTGGAGACGGGCCGCGGTCGAGTGAAGAAGAAGGTGGATCTGGGGGCTCAACCCGACCCGGACGAGGTCCGCCATGGCGAGTTCGTGTTCCATGATGGGCGCCACAGCTTTCAGCACTGGCTGAGTTGCTCGACGTGCCACCCCGATGGTCGGGCTGACGGCCTGAATTGGGATCTGCTAAATGATGGGCTCGGTAACCCGAAGAACACACGGTCCCTGCTGTGGTCGCATCGGACACCGCCGGTGATGTCGCTGGGGGTGCGCAGCAACATGGAGGAGGCGGCGCAAAAAGGATTCCAGTTCATTCAGTTCCGCGAAGTCGAAGAAGGGGATTTGAAAGCCGTACAGGCGTATCTGCGCTCGATGGAGCCGGAAGTAAGTCCCTTGTTGATCGATGGGAAGCTCTCCGAGAAGGCTGCCAGGGGAAAGGCGATCTTTGAGGATGCCCGCGTGGGCTGTACCCGCTGTCACCAGGCACCCTTGTACACCTCCCTGGAGGCGCATGACGTAGGCACCCGGCATGAATTGGATCGTCACTCCGACTTTGATACGCCGACCTGTGTGGAACTGTGGCGCACGGGACCCTATCTTCACGACGGCAGCGCTGTGACCCTTCGCGATATGCTCACGACCATGAATCCCGACGACAAACACGGCCGGACATCGCACCTCAGTGATGCGGAGATCGATGCTCTGGTCGAATACCTGTTGTCACTCTAAGAACTCGTTGATGGATATGCCGACTATGAAGAGTATTTGCACTTTATCGGGTAAGTTGCATGGTCTCGCATGCGTCTCTCTCCTGGTTGCACTGGTGTGCATTGCCGCAGGACAGGACGCATCGCAGGCACAATGCGAGGAAACGAAGACGACGCGAATTCTCTGGCTGGGCAGCAGCAGTACCTACTTCCACGACATGCCCCGGGACGTTGCCGATTGGATGACCCGCTTCGCCGGTATGCCGGCTCGGTCCGACCTGGTGGGCAGGAGCGGTACGGCTGTCTACAAGTATCTCGACTCAGGTGTCAGCATCCAGTATGGACTGCAAAAGGACCAGACCGTTCTTGATAAGATACGCGACGGCAAGTACGACTTCGTCATTCTCCAGATTCCGACGGATTACCTGGCCGGTCGCGGCGACAATGACCGTGGTTCCTTCGTCGCTGGTATTGGTACGTATGTCGATACGATCCGCAGTGCCGGTGGATGTCCGCTGTTTTACGAACAAGGGTGGGGCGAAGACGACCTGTTCGACGCCGGGGACAAATTGTTGTTTGACCTGGCCGTCAAACATGAGGTATCGGTCGTTCCCTGCCGTACGGCGTGGCGCCGGATTCGCGAGGAACGTCCCGATCTGGAGTTGCACAATCTGCCCGACCGTACGCACCCCGGTACGCTGGGCAAGTACGTCAACCTATGCTGCTTCTATGCGGCTCTGACCGGCCAGTCTCCCGTGGGACTGCCGGTGCGCGAAGTAAGCTACTGGCCGCCTCTTACCGATAAGCAGAAGCGACAGGCGCGAGAGCGGCTCTCTCAGATGACGATCACTGATCCGTATATGATGCAACTCGCCGGTTGGATGCGCATCCGCTCGATTGCGTCTGAGGCTGTAGCGTTGGATGGAGATGTAGTTGGCTACTTCCAAAAGATGGCCTGGCAAGCATGGCGGGGATACTCCAGCCAGCTTCGAACCCCGACTTCCGTGCAGAACCAGAGAATGAATGAGTCACGAGCGACTAAGTCATCTACGGGGACGAGTGTTATGTTCGGGAGTTCCCGATCAGCACAATGGGCCCACGCCCTTGAGAGCGTGGGCCCCGTAGGACTCCGATGATTCGGTAGCGCCGGTGGGCAATCGTGTTGTCGACCGTTCTACTCGATCGCGCTGCGTCCATAGCCGATATCGTCGAAGTAGACGATGCCGGTGCCGCCGGCGGTCGGACTGG
>CAZTGH010000126.1:0-13150 GCA_964612985.1 uncultured Pirellulales bacterium | reverse complement strand
GCAGAAACGCTGCGCGACGCTGGCTCGCATGGGCGCGATCGTGCTGTCCTACGACATGGTTGGCTATGGAGACTGGGCCCATGCCGGCTGGGAGCACCGTCGCCCCGATGCATTGAAGATCCAGTTGTGGAACAGCATCCGCCTGCTGGACTATCTCTGCACGCGGGCCGATGTGGATTCGGCACGCATCGCCATCACCGGCGCCTCGGGCGGTGGAACGCAGACGTTCCTGTTGACGGCGGTGGACGACCGCATCGCGGTCTCGGTACCCGTGGTGATGGTCTCGGCTCATTTCTTCGGCGGCTGCGTCTGCGAGAGCGGGCTACCCATCCACAAGAGCCGCTCGCACGAGACGAACAACACCGACATTGCCGCCATGGCGGCGCCGCGTCCCCAGTTGATCATCTCGAACGGGCAGGACTGGACCAAGAACGTCCCGGAGGTGGAGTTTCCATACATCCGCGACGTCTATCGCCTGTACGCAACCGAGGATCAGGTCGAGAGTCTGCATCTGGCTGATGAAGGCCATGACTACGGCTGGTCCAAACGCATCGGCGCCTACAAGTTCCTCGCCAAACACCTGGATCTGTCACTGGCCAACGTGATCGGCTCTGATGGGCGCATCGATGAGTCGCCGGTAGTGATCGAAAAAACAGAAGACCTCTACGTCTTCAACGACAGCCACCCGCGCCCTGCCCGCGTCGCCGATCCCAACCGCCCACTCCCCTGGAATTGACGAATCGGTTCTTATCAGTCCTTGCGTCGTAGACCTGCCAATCGTAAGGGCGACGCATGCGTCGCCCCTACCAGACTCGCAAGGCGTCCGTCCACCAAGCGACCGGCAAATAGAGCGATTTGCGCATCAGTCGGGCTTCTTGAGTTCTTCGGCTTTGGGGAGGTCCTTGAGGGAGTTGAGGCCGAAGACTTCGAGGAATTTCCTGGTGGTGCCGTAGAGCATCGGTCGGCCGAGGATCTCGGCGCGTCCGACGATCTTGACCAGGCCCTTGTACATCAGGCTGCGGATCACTTCGCCGACGGCGACGCCGCGAATGGCCTCGATGTCGACGCGGATCACCGGCTGCTTGTAGGCGATGATGGCGAGCGTTTCCATCGCGGCCGGGCTGAGCTTGTTGTCGCTGCGGACCTTCAGCATCTTCCTGAGCCACGTGTTGTACGTGCTCAGCGTCAGCATCTGGTGCCCGCCGGCGATCTGCTCGATGCGAAACGCGTTGTGGTTTTGTTCGTACTTGTCGTTGAGCGATTGGATGCAGTCGCGGACCTGCTTGGTCGTGGTCTCGACAATGCCCGCCAGGCGGCCCTCCGTCAGCGGCTCCTCGCTGGCGAATAGAATCGCCTCGATTACCGACTCGACTGTCGGCGCCGGTTCCCTATCCTCCTGAGGTTCGGTCTCACTCTCGGTGGTCTCGCCTTCTGCGTCGCTTGCCTGTATATCGGCCCCCTGATCCTGGTCTTCGTCGCTCCGATCGTCTGTGTCACCGATGGCCTCGACCGAGAACTCGACTTCGATGGTCGCCTCTGCTGCAGGTTCGCTCTCTGTGTCCTCCACCTCCTCCTCCGTTCCCTCGTCTTCACCAGACGCTGCACCGATCTCGGCAACGGGTTCGTCTTCGAAGGACTCGCTCTCCTCCTCCTCCTCGTCGTCGGCGTCCTCCGGCTCCATAACCTCGTCCAGCTCCCGGTCGTCATCGGGCTCGTCGATGACACCCTGCTGTTCTTCGACCTCAGTCGCTTCCGGGGCCTCTGCGGTTTCGTCGGTCGCCTCGTGCCCTTCCTCAACCGGAGTCTGCGGTTCGTCGGTCAGTGTTTTCTTCTCGTCCTGCATCATATGTTCTTCCATGTGAACGGGTCCGCGTCCTTCTTGCTGATCCTGATCGTCACCGGTTTCATCCGGTCCTTCAACTGGCGGGCCAGCTTCTTGAGCATGAACCGCTCCGAGACCGTATGGCTCAGGCAGATGCAGGTCAGCCCGGCCTCCTGGGCGGCCAGTGCCTCGTGGTGCTTCAACTCGCCCGTCAGATACAAATCGGCTCCGTGGGCGATCACGGTATTGAGAATCTTGCCGCACGTGCCGGCGCACACCGCCGCAGTGCGAACCCGTCGCTTCGGATCGCCCACCAGGCCGACGGCCTTGGCGCCGGTCTGTTTCTTGATCCGCTCGATGAGCTGAACGATTCTCGCCGGCTTGGCGAGCGGGCCGAACCGGCCCAGACCAAACCTGCTTCCATACTCCAAAAGCCGGATTATGTCAAACGCCGGGACCTCGTAGGGATGGGCCTCCTTCATCGCGGCCACCACCGCATCGAGCTTCTCGCCCGATACGATCGTTTCGAAGCGCATCTCGTGCACCGCTTCGCGCCGACCCCGTTTGCCGATGGCGGGATGGGCCCCTTCCAGAGGCAGGAAGGTGCCGGTCCCGTCCGTACGGAACCCGCACTCCCGGTAGTTGCCGATCGCGCCCGCCCCGGCGGCAAACACCGCGTTCGCCACCTGGTCCAGCGCTTCGACCGGGACGAACACCACGAACTTGTAGTTCTGCTGCGGGGCATATTCGACGTAGTCACCCAGCGGCTTGGCCTCGACGATGCCCAGCATCTCGGCCAGACCATCGTTGACGCCCCCGACCTGAGCGTCCAGGGCGGTGTGGATCGAAAAGACCGCGATGTTCGAGTGGATCAGCTCGTAGACGGTACGGGTCGGCCCGTCCGCCAGAACCTGCTTGAGTCCGTCCCAGATGACCGGGTGGTAGCTGAAGATCAGATCCGCCTTTTGCGCCTTGGCCTCGGCGACCACTGCCTGAGTCACGTCGATCGTCACCAGGACGTTCTTGATCGGCCTCTCGGGATCGCCCACGAGCAGGCCCACGTTGTCCCAGCTTTGGGCCAGGCCGAGTGGAGCGATCTGCTCGACCACGCCGGCAATGTCTTTGACTTTCATGCTCGCCTCCGGCATTCCTCTTCGATGGTTTGCAGGAATCTCGTATGCAGCTTCGTGGTGACCGGCCCGACCTTGCCCTGTCCCACGGTGTGTTTTTCGACGTTCACCACCGGCAGCACCTCCATCACAACGTTCGTCACGAAAATCTCGTCCGCCTCCAGCACGTCGGAGATGAACAGGTCTTTTTCGGCCACCTCGATCGACTCGCCGTCGGCAATCTCGCAGACGGCTTTCCGCGCGATGCCGGCCAGCACAGGGGTCTCGAGCGAAGGCGTATGGAGCACCGAATCCTTGACCAGAAACACATTACTGATGCAGCCCTCGGCCAGGCGGTTGTCCGTGGTGAACCAGAGGGCCTCGGCGGCGCCTTTCTGGCGGGCCAGGGTCAAAGCCAGCAGTCGCGGATAGTAATTCGTGGTCTTGTGCCCGCAGATCGGCTCGGTCGTGTTCTGTCGATACGGGCACAGCACGACAATGATCCCCGTCCGATAGTACTCGCTCGGGTAGCGTTGCAGGTGCGTTGCCGTGACCAGCATCGTCGGTTCGGCCTGTTCGATCGTCTCGGTGATCGGGCCGTTCGTCAACGTCAGCCTCAGGCGGGCGTCGGCCAGTTCGTTGGCGCCGAGCACCTCGTAGACCGCCTTGCGGAGGAACTCCCGGTCGAACGCATGGTTGACCGACAGCGCCTCGGCGCTGCTCAGCAGGCGGTCGAGGTGGTCCTCCAGGCGGAAGACCGTCCCATTGTGGCTGCGCATCGTCTCAAAGAGCCCGGCGCCATAGAGAAATCCGCTGTCCCGGACGGACACGTGCGCGTGCTCGATGTCCACCAGCTTGTGGTTGAGAAACACCTTTTCTGTCATCTTATCCATCACGCACCGCAGCATTTCACGTCACGATTTCTGTACGGCCTCGATCCCGGCCAGCAGCGCCCGGGCCTTGGCAATCGTCTCCTGCCACTCGGCCTGCGGGTCGGAATCGGCGACGATCCCGCCGCCGGTCTGCGTAAAGGCCTTGTGGGCGGCGATGATAACGGTTCGAATGGCGATGTTCAAGCAGACACTCCCGTCGAGACCGATAAAGCCGATACTGCCGGTATACACGCTGCGGGCGGTCGGTTCGAGTTCGTCGATGATCTCCATGGCGCGGATTTTCGGCGCCCCGGTGACCGAGCCACCCGGGAACATCGCTCGCAGCACGTCGCCAAGCCCGATCCCCGCTCGCAACTGCCCTCCAACGGTCGCCACCGCGTGGAATACGGTGGGATAAGTCTCGATCATCCGGGGTTGGAGAACCCGCCGGGTGCCGGGCTGGCAGATCCGGGCGACGTCGTTTCGCTCCAAATCGACGATCATGTTCAGCTCCGCCTGCTCCTTCTCGCTGCTCAGCAGTTCGTCAACATGCCGGCGGTTGATGGCAAGGCTCTGCGCATCGGCGCCCCTCAGACGCGGTCGCGTGCCCTTGATGGGCTTCGTCTGAATCGTACCATCGTGGACGCGGACGAACAGCTCGGGCGAGGCGCTGACGATTTGAATATCGCCCGCATCCATGTAGGCAGCGTAGGGGCTGGGATTGTAGTGATTCTGCCAGCCGAAAAGATCGATGGACCGGCCTTCGAAAGGTCGCTCGAAACGATGAGAAAGGTTGACCTGATACACCTCTCCGTCGTAGATATACCGCTTGATCCGTTCGACGGCTCGCAAGTACTGATCTTCCCCGAGATTGCTGCGGACGTGCGACCAATCGATACGTTCGATATCGGCGGCAGGGGGCTGCGGTATCTTGATACGCTTCGCCTCTGCGAGAAGTCGCTCTACCGCTTCGATCTTTTGGAAGGGGGATTCAGGATCGTCCGGCAGTTCCAGCGCGATTGCGTAGAAGGCGCGTTCCTGGTGGTCGTAGGCGAGGAAGCGATCGTAGAAACAGAGCCGGATCAGGGGCAGGCCCAGGTCGTCGATGGCGGTCTGTGGCAGCCGCTCGATATACCTGCCCAACTCGTAACTCAGATAACCGATCCACCCTCCACGGAACAGGCCCTCGGGAAGGTCCGTCGGCTCCGCGCAGAACTCGTACTTGCTCAGGACAGCTTCGAGTCGCTCGAAAGGCTTTGCATCGCCCTGGGCAAACTCGAAGACCTCTCTCGGCTCGGCGGCCCAATAGCTGAATCGAGGACCGTCCAGCACTGCAGAGTTTGCCCCCAGAATGGATGGGAACCGACGTTTCGCAACGACCTCGCTGATTGCGGACAATGCCGCCTCGACGGGGATCTGGCGATGATGCAACGTGCAGGCGACAGGACGATGGTTCGTGAGAACGATGGCTGGCGAAGACGCTTGATGGTCCATGGCCCGCCTATCGAACCGGCTCTTGTGAACCGACCGTGTACAGCCACCATCGCTTCCTGCTCTCGCGCTTCGATCGGGCCTGGCGCTCGAAGTAGATCGTCATCTCGGGACCCTGGGCCGTTCGGATCTGGTACCAGTGCTTTCGCAGATACATTTCACCGCTGCCGTTGCGGCAGGGTCCCTGTTCCTTCCAGACTTCCAGCACCTCCGCGACCGCGTAGGTCCGATCTCGCCAGAGGAATTGCTTCGGAAGCCCGGGCTCGCCCCGCGTCATCCCGCCGGTATCGAAGGTGCCCGTTGCCGGCTGGATCGCTTCACTGACAAACTGCTCTGCCACGACCGTATCCCTCCCGAGCCGTTTCACGCGTTTCGAGCCCGCATTTCTTCGAGGATGGCGACGCCCGACGAGGTGCCGATCCGATCGGCTCCCGCCTCGATCATCGCCAGCGCCTGCTGCGCCGTCCGGATGCCGCCCGATGCCTTGATCCTGTACCGTTGCGAAGTCTTTCGCAGGAGCCGGACATCCTCGACCGTCGCACCGCCCGTCGGATGCAGGCCTGTGCTGGTCTTGACGCAATCGGCGCCGATCTGCTCGGCAGCCCTGCAGGCGAGCACTTTCTGCTCGCTCGTCAGCGCCGCCGATTCAATGATTACCTTCAGCACGACGGGAGGCCTCATCGCATGGCAGGCGCGCCAGACCGCCTGCAACTGCCGCAGCAGATACCTTGTATCCCCCTCGATAACGGCCGCCAGATCCGCGACCATGTCGATCTCGTCGGCCCCGTCGTGGATCGCCTCCTTGGTCTGGGCCACCTTGGCCTTGGTCGTGTCGGCCCCGAGCGGGAAGCCCACTACCGCCGCCACGCGAACCCTGCTGCCATGCAGCCTCTCGGCCGCCGTCAAGACCCACCGCCCATTGACGCAGACGGCGCCGAACCCATGCGTCCGGGCCTCGTCGCACAACCGCAGGATCTGATCCCCCGTCGCCTCCGCCTTGAGCAGCGTATGGTCGATCCGCCGCGCCATCTCTTCAGGAGAAATGAAGGGCGTTTTATTCGACGATTGTTCCGTTACTGAATCCATGATCGCCATCCTAAGCGGTTGCCGTCTCACATGCAAGTGCTCCACCTGCGTGTCGGAGAGAGGGAAGCAGGCTACTGGGTGGGGTAGCGTCTTTCGAAGAAGGCGGTGGCCTCGGCCAGGCTGCGGAAGACGGCGTTGGCGGTCTGCGTGATGAAAACCGAGGGGTGCTGCTGGGCGGTCCAGATGACGTAGACCTCTTTGGCCGCTTCATGGGCGTGTTGAAGCTCGCGCTCGACCCCGCTGGAGATGGCCGCCCGCCCGTCGGACATCGCGGGAATGAAGCTGACGATCATGTCCGCCTGGTCGATCAGCAGAAAATCGCGGGCGTAGATCTGGCTGTTGATATCCCGCTCGATCTGCAGGACCTCGTCGGCGTCGAGACGGATCTGGCGGTCGCCGACCTCCACGTCGATATGGTCCCGTCCTTCCCGTTTGGCCCGAAAGGCGTGCAGCGGCAGAAACGCCTCTTCGAGATCGCCCGGATCGAAGCACTTGAAACGCTGCTTCATCCGGGTGCGGAACTCGTGGATCTCTGCCAGCACGTCCTCCATCTCCGCGACCGCGGTCATGGGGAAGCTCAGGTACGCCTTCTTGACGTTGCGCTCGAAGGCCAGGCGGTAGAACGCCTCCGTGGTGTCTTCCTCGACGCCCCGCGCCAGGCAATAGAACGGAACCGTCTCGTCGATGCCCTTGCAGAGCATCTCGGTGCCGATGATCTCCTCCTCGCGCCAGACGATGAGATCCTTGAGCGTGTGTTCGACGGCGCGGTGCTCCAGGAGCCGCTGGTGCATCGTGGTGACCCCGTCGATGAGGCAGACGTACATGTCGGCGCCGAGCTGCCGCATCTGGTCGAAATCGACAGCCGGGAAAAGGCCATGACGCCAGCGAAACGTCGCGTGGGTGTTGACAATCAGGTTTGGGGCCTGACGAGCCTTGGCGATAATGTCCTTGAAGACGCTGCGCCGCAGGGAATGCAGCCGTTTGAGGGAGATGTCGAGAATTTTGCCCGGGGGAACGTCCGGCGCCTCGGCGTACATCATATCGCCGACGTTACAGAGCAGCACCTCCTTGCCGTTCCGTTCGGCGATCCGGCAGACCTTCTCCAGATAGCTCTTCTTGTCCAGGCCTACCATTCCTGTCACGACAACGATCATACGCTCTCGCTGGCTGCCCTCGCACGGTCCCCGCTGGCGTCCGTATCCGGGCTCAAAGGTTCTTCAATCGCTGCTGCCGGTCGTAATCGCGAATGGCTTCGATCAGCTCCTCCATGTCGCCGGCCAGGATGCGGTCCAGACTGTAGAGCGACAGGTTGATGCGATGGTCCGTGACGCGGTTCTGGGGGAAATTGTACGTCCGGATCTTCGACGACCGGTCGCCCGAGCCGATCATGCTCTTTCGCTGTGAATCCCGCTCGGCACGACGCTGGCTCTCGTACATCTCATAGAGCCGGCTTCGCAGCACGCGCCAGGCCTTGGCCCGGTTCTTGTGCTGGCTCTTCTCGTCCTGCATGCTGACGGTGATGCCGGTGGGAATGTGTTCGAGTTTGATGGCGCTGCTGACCTTGTTGACGTTCTGCCCGCCGGGACCGCTGGATCGGCAGACGTGCTCGATGACGTCATCCGGATTGATCTCGACGTCGACTTCCTCGGGTTCGGGAAGCACCGCCACCGTGGCGGCCGACGTGTGAATCCGCCCCTGCGACTCGGTCTCCGGGACCCGCTGGACGCGGTGACCGCCGCCCTCGTACCCCAATTCGGCCCAGACCCCCTCGCCCTTGACGCCAAAGATGACCTCTCGAAATCCGCCCATTTCCGACGGGCTGAAGTCGAGTTGTTCGACCTTCCAGCGGCGGCTTTCGGCGTATCGCGTATACATCTCATAGAGGTCCCGGGCGAACAGCGCCGCTTCCTCGCCGCCGGTCCCGGCGCGAATCTCCATGATCACGGCGTCGATGTGCAGGTCGTCGGCCATGACCAGCGTATTCTGCATCTCTTCGAGCAACTGTTCCTTACGGGCGTTCAGTTGCTCCATTTCCTCTTCCGCCATCGCCTTGAGGTCCGGCTCGGCCTCGGCGTCCTGGAGCATCAGGGCCGCATCCTGGGCGCCGGCCGAGGCTTTGCGGTACTCGCGGTACTTGGTCACCATGGACCGGATCTTACCCTGTTCTTTGGACAGGGCGACCAGCCGAGATGGATCGCTCGCCACCGCCGGGTCGGAGATCAATTCTTCGATCTCGCGGTATCGCGCGTCGATCTGGTCCAGTTTGGTCAGGACACTGTTCTGTACTTCGCCCATGGGTTCCGCGGGTCAGGAGGTGAGGTTGGTTTCAGGTGGTTCGACTGCCTGCGCGTGCAGGCGCCGCTCCGGAATGGCACACCGCTTCCATCTCGGTGCCCGAGGATGGAAGCCCGCATGCCGACGGCAGGTCCAGCTACGACGGTTGCTCTTTCTGGGTCTTCTTGATGTACGACGTGCCGTACTTTTTCTGGAAACGCTCAATGCGACCGGCGGTATCGACGAACTTCTGCTTGCCGGTGTAGAAAGGATGGCACATCGAGCAGATTTCCGCATGGACTTCCTTCGAGGTGCTGCGCGTCTCGAAGGTGGCTCCGCAACCGCAATGGACGACGACCTTGTGGTATTTTGGATGTATGTCTTTTTTCATAAATTGGACTCCCGAACATGCTCGAAACCCAACATTCTACCCGTATGCTCGTATGTTTCAACAGAAATCTTTCCCGGATCGGGGCGAAGTGACGATATCTTCGGACGTTCATTTGCGGAATTGCGGGAAATAGCTATCTTTTCTACGGAAGGGCCACGCAAACGTTCAGCAGGTTTGGGAATCGCGTCATGGCCGACGGGTCCAGGGCCGCCATTGGGAGTGTCCGTGACGAGGGGGCTGTTCTGCGGCGGCTTCTGGCGTTGTCGCTGGTCTGCGCGACGTCGCTGACCTGCCAGTGGGGGTGCCACCAGAGCGGATCGGCGCCCGAGGCTCCCGTGCCGCAGAGATCGGAGGCTCGGATTGCCGATGCGCCGCGGATCGTGCTGACGTCGCTGGAACACGACTTCGGCCAGATCGGCCCGGAGACATCGCATCAGGCGGAGTTTCGCTTCACCAATGAAGGTACTGCCCCTCTGAAGATCACGCAGGTTAAGAGCTGTTGCGGCATCGAGACCAAAGGGGTCAAGGCCGGGCAGACCTACGCGCCGGGCGAAAGAGGCGTGCTGAAGCTGGATTACCGAGCCGGCATGCAGCCGGGCTTGATGAAACGTCCTCTCTATATTCAGTCCAACGATCCCATCCAGAGCATGGTCACCTTGACCGTGGAGGCTGCAATCGTGCCGCGGGTCCGATGCGAGCCCTCGACATTGAAGCTCTTTCTGGAGCAGAACAACGCCGGGGCAGGCGAGATCACTCTGACGGCCCTCGACGGCCGGCCATTCGCGATCAAGGCCTTCGAGGCCACCGGCAAGACCCTGCGGGCGGACGTCGATCCCCAGGTGCAGGCGAGCCAGTTTGTCGTGAGGCCCATAGTCGATTTGGAGAGACTCGGGAAGAATCAACATGGACAGATCCGCATCGATCTGACGCACCCTGAGTGTCGGAACATCCGTCTATTCTACGATGTTCTGCCCGAATTCACCGTCCGTCCCCCGAACCTGATGCTGTTCAACCTCGAGCCCGGGCGAGCCGTCGAGCGGACGATCGGGATATCGAGCAACTATCGTGAGGATTTCGAGATTGACTCGGTCGTCGCGCAAGAAGGTACGGTGACCGTCCTGAGCCAGACGAAGGTGCAGAACCGCTATCAGTTGAAGGTTCAGATCATGCCTCCGCCGCCGGCGGATGAGCCGACGGTCCTTTCCGATACGATCGAAGTGACCGTGCAGGACGGGCGCGCGATTCACGTACCCGTCTATTTCAACGGGGCTCGTTGATCGCTCGCCATGTGCTGGAGGGTTCGCGGCAAAGACCGCTTGTCTAGGGTGTCGCGGGAAGATAGAATAGATACCGAAGAGTGTTTTCGACGTTTGAGAATTGGGAGTAGACGCCATGGCGGAAGACTACAGGATCGCTCGTACCGCTGCTCACGCGAAAAGATCACGTTTCCACTCTATTTCGACGATCGCGCTGGTCTGTGCGCTGTTGCTGGCCGGTCAGTTGGGTTGTCAGGAGCAGGCTTCAGCTACCAAGGCACCCGCGACGCAGACCCCGGTCAAGGTGACGCAGGTGACCCCCAGCGAAGGACCGGCGGACGCCGAGCAGGGCGATGGCGAGGCGACCGAAGTCTCGGAGGCCAGAATTGTCGATGCCCCCCGCATCGTGATGGAATCTGTGGAACATGATTTCGGCGAGATTGGCCCGGAGACCTCCCACGACGCCGAATTCCGGTTTACCAACAAGGGCACCGCCCCGCTGAAGATCACTCAGGTCCGAAGCTGCTGCGGCGTCGTGACCAGCGGGGTCAAAGCGGGTCAGACCTATGCGCCGGGCGAAACGGGTGTGTTGAAGCTCAATTACCGGGCCACCTCCCAGCCCGGGTCGATGAGACGCCAACTTTATATCCAGTCCAACGATCCCATCCAGAGCGTGGTCACCCTGACGGTCCAGGCGAAGATCGCGCTGCGCGTGCAGGTGGAGCCCTCAACGCTGAAACTGTTCCTCAAACAGGAGAACGCCGGAGCCGGCGATATCAAACTGACCAGCCTCGACGGCCGACCCTTTGCGATCAAGGCCTTCCGGGCTACCGGCAACGCCATTCGGGCCGATTTCGATCCCGCTGTCGAAGCGACGGAATTCGTCTTGAAGCCGATTGTCGACGCCGAGAGGCTCGAGAGGAACCTTCGCGGCCAGATCAGCATCGATCTGACGCATCCGGAATGTCAGAACGTTCGCCTGCTGTTCGAGGCGCTGCCTGAGTTTACGGTAAGCCCGCCGACGATCATGCTGTTCAACCTCAAGGCCGATCAGCCCGTCGAGCGGGAGATCTGGATCTTGAGCAATTACCAGGATGATTTCGAGATCGAGTCGGTCTCGTCGCAGAAGGGCATCGTGACGCTCCTGGACAAGAGCAAGGTCCAGAACCGTTATCAACTGAAGCTACAGATCGCGCCTCCGGCGGCGGAGGGGCAGCGCGCCGTGCTCTCCGATGTGATCGAAGTGAAGATCAAAGACGGTGAAACGCTGTCGATCCAGTGCCGCGGGTTCTATTGAGAAGGTTGGGTATCGTGGCCATCCGTGATCGATCCGAGCGCCGTCGGGACCCATCCGCCGGGCGGAATTTGGGTCTAAGCTGTTTTGCGATAAGCGTTTGTGTGCTGGTTGGCGGTCTGTCCTGTCCGGAAGACGGGATTCGGGCACCTGTGCCGGCGCGGGTTGCCAATGCCAACGAGATCTCGATTTTCTTTACGGGCAGCGAACTCGGCGCGCTGAAACCCTGTGGCTGTTCCGGCGGCCAACTGGGCGGGTTGTCGAAACGGACAGTCATCTTCAATCAGGCGCCTGCCGACCGGCGTCTGATCGTCGATACCGGAACCCTGGTGGCGGGGGCGGGGGAACAGGACCTGATCAAGTTCCGCATCCTCTTCGAGGCGTTTCGGCTGCTCGACTACGACCTCGTACACCTGACCGACGGGGACGTCCAGATCGCCCAGATGCTTGGTCTGGAGGCTGCTCCGGGCGATTCCTACGCTGTAATTGGCGTACCTTTGGGAGTAGACAACGGATCATCTAACCGCTTTGTCCGCCGTTTCGCCGGTCGGGGTGGAGAGATCACCGTCTGTTTTGCCTCGCTGGACGCCTTGACGGACCAGCCGGAGTCTGCGGCCGAAATCTTCGACTCCCAGGCCGGTCAGTCCACCGTCAACATCCTGATCCTGCGCAACGGAGACGCCCAGGCTTGCCAGCTCTGGGCCGGATCGACCGGCGCCGACGGCATCATCTGCCCTTCGGATTCCGATGAGCCCCAGGTGCTCAGCGAGCCCGACCAGCGCCCGCTGATCTTCACCGTCGGGCGTTTCGGACGGCACATCAGCCGCCTGAGAGTAGCCTTCTCCGGTTCCGACTCCGAGCCGACCCTGCTTCTCGAGGATATCCCCGTGGAGGAAGACTTGCCGGAAGACGACGCCCTGGCCAGGCTCTACCGCCAATACCAGCAACTCGTTAGCCAGAGCGATCTACTGGAGAAATACCCGCGCGTTCCTCTGCCCGACGATCTGCGGTACGTCGGCTCGGGCGAATGCCGCAAGTGCCACACCTACGAGCATGACCAATGGAGCCAAAAGGCCCACGCCCATGCCTTTGCCACCCTCGTGGAAGTCGGCTCCAACCGCGACCCCGAGTGCGTGATTTGCCACGTTATCGGTATGGATCGCGAAAGCGGCTACATCAATGAGGAGCAAACGCCGCATCTTAAGGACGTCGGCTGCGAAAACTGTCATGGACCCGGCTCCGAGCACATCGCCAGCAGCGGCTGGGTGCCCACTACCGAGCCCAAAATGACCTGCCTGGACTGCCATACCCCCGAGCACAGCAGCGGATACGCCGGTCACGAGGACGAATTTCTCGAGAAAATCAAGCATTGGCGGGAACCATAGCCCCCCCTTTCGTGTCCAAACACTAAAGAAAGCAGGGTGGCCTATGGTAAGTACATTGCGCATAACGTCGATCGTGGTATTCGTTGTGGCAGGCCTGGTGGTGGTTCTGGTGGCCGGACCGAGCTCTATGGTGCCGAATCTGCTGGATCGTTTCGACCTCCGGAACGACC
>CAZTGH010000125.1:344-13438 GCA_964612985.1 uncultured Pirellulales bacterium | reverse complement strand
GGGCTCAGGCCCACGGGACATGGGAGGTCAATGATCTCAGTATCCCGCCTTTCCGGGCCGAATACGGGCGTGGCAGACTGCGGATCGCGCAGGGGCGGGCCAGGTTCGACGAGATTCTGCTTGGCGAGGGGCAGGGAAAGGCCCAAGGATCGATGCAATTTCGGCTGGATCAACCTCAACGTCTCCTCGTGCAATTCAAGATGGCCGCCTGGCCGCTCGAATGGGAGCCGCAGGCAGCCAGGGTCTTGCTCGACAGCGATGCAGACGTGACGCTCGACGTGGCGGAGAAATCCCTCGACGGACAGGTCCGTCTCTCCGGTGATTTGCTCCTGGGCGAGCAGACGCTCGGGCAGGTGAACACGTCGATGCGGCTGCGAGGCCAGACCATCGACCTGTATGAGCTCCGTGGCGAACTCCTTGGCGGACAGATTGGTGGTTCGGCCGAGGTTCCGCTGGATCGATGGGTGCAGAGCACCGCGCGGTTGAAGTGGCAGGGGATCGAGCCCAATCAATTGGCACCGTGGTGGCCGCCGGCCGAGAGACTTGCGGGCGGCCTCTCCGGCACGTTGACCGCCGGACCGGAGGAGACGGGTTCACGCGCTCTTGAACCCATGCTGCTGGAGATACATACAGAGGTTTCCGGCGGTCGTTTTGGGCGGGTGAGCCTGGAAGATGCTGACCTTCGGGCGCATCTGGGCCGGGATCGTCTGCTGATCGATCGAATGGACGTTCACGCTATGGATGGACTGATCCGGGGATGGGTCCGTGTCAGTCCACACAAAGACAGCCTCTATGTAACGACGGTCATCGATATCAACGACATCGATCTCAATGAACTGACAGAGGTGACCGGGTCGAACGAGAACGGCCCCGTGATCGGACGACTTTCCGGTCGGACAACCCTCATGACTTCCTCCGACTGGCGTCATCTCAGCGGACAGGCGACCCTGAACCTCTCGCAGTCGGATCTGGCGAATACGCCGATCCTGCGTACGTTGTACAACGCGTTGAATCTGAGTCTTGGTCGGTCCGAGCCGGAAGGTACCGGTCGCCTCACGCTTCAGTTCGACGGCAGCCGCGTCCGAATTCCCAGCTTCGTGTACTTCAATCGCGGGGTCGAGGTCCGCGGCGCCGGACAGATCCATGATTTCACGCAGGGCCAACAGAGTCCCGTGGGAGGCTATGCGGTCGGTTCGACGCGCGTGCTCAAGGGCCTGAGTCTGCCGGGCGTGCGGGAACTGGACCGACTCATGGCGTCGATGCAGAGCGGCGCGGCCTCGGTAACCGTCGAGGGAACGATCGACGCCCTGGAGGTCGCCGTCGTTCCGCTGCCGGTAGTCAGCAGCCCTCTGAGGCGTTTGCTGTGGTCACAACTGAGGGAGGAGGGACAATGAGGGCGATGCGCCGGCATTTCAGAACTGGTACAACACGGCTTGGGCCGCCTGCGCCCGACATCCGCACCACAGAGGGGAAAGAAAATGGGAGATCGCAGGATTCCTCGTTGCCAATCGGTGTATCAGCCGATAAAATCCGAGGCAGTGTGGAGTCGAATTCCGGACATCGGGCCTGGCTTGGCGCCGGAACGAATGTGCCGGACGACCCCGTCGTCCGTGTGGACAGGTAGCGTTCGCTGTGTCGGTATATGGACGGGGAGACGCACAGCCGAATCTCTTGAGATCAAGGCTCCCCTTGAGACGGCGCTGCAATGAGTAGGCTCGGCCACCGAGTTTCGCTTAGCATTGCCGTTCGGTCGGAGATGGATCCATGACAGATATCCTTTCGAGACTTAAGTCTCTTTCGGCGCCCATTCGTGTCGGTATTATCGGGGCCGGTCACACCGGCAAAGCCCTGCTGTATCAGTGCGGAATCACGCCCGGTATCCAGTGCGTGGCAATCGCCGACATTAAGATCGACAAAGCGCTGGCTGCCTGTTCGGCCTTCGGGCATGGGCATCGTCTGGCGGATCGCCCGGGCGATCTGCACGATACCATCGCAGAGGGCAGGGTGGCGGTATCCCAGGACGGCGAGTTGGTGGCGGGTTGCGAATCGGTGGATGTACTCATCGAATCGTCCAGTGCCGTAGGCGGCGGTGGGCACTTTGCTGCCGTGGCACTGGAGAACCGCACGCATGTGGTCATGATGAACGCCGAATCGGACCTCATTTTCGGCCCCTATCTGATGAGCCTGGCTCAGAAGAACGGGGTCGTGTACACGACCTGTGACGGAGACCAGCCTGGCGTGATCAAGCGGCTGGTCGACGAGGTCACCCTCTGGGGATTCGAACTGGTCATGGCGGGGAATATCAAGGGATTCCTCAACCGCTACGCCGACCCGACGAACATCATTCCCGAGGCGGACAAGCGCTTCCTGGACTACAAGATGTGCACCGCCTACACCGATGGGACCAAGCTGTCGGTGGAGATGGCGCTGGTGGCCAACGCGCTCGGGCTCGAGACGGATGTGCCCGGGATGCACGGACCGAGAGCAAAAGATCTGCTGGAGGTCTTCGAATTATTCGATCTCGATCGGATGACCGAGCGGCGCGGTGCGGTAGTCGATTATGTTCTCGGGTCGAAACCTTATGGCGGGGTTTTTGTCATCGCCCGATCCGACCATCCGTTCCAGCAGGCCATGATGGACTATTTCCCGTCCCGGATGGGCACGGGTCCCTATTACGTATTCAACCGACCTTACCACCTCTGTCACGTGGAGGCCATGCAGTGCGTGGCCGAGGCGTTTCTCGACCAGGAGACGTTGCTCCAGCCGACCGCGGGGTTCCGGACGAACGTCTATGCCTACGCCAAGCGGGACCTGCACAAGGGCGACACGCTGGACGGGATCGGAGGATACGCCTGCTATGGACAGATCGAGAACTGCTCGGACAATGAGACGCGCGGCGGATTGCCGATCTGCCTGGCCGACGAAGTGACGCTCAAACGCGACATTGCCAAGGACCAGAAGGTCTTTATGGAGGATATCGTCTACGATCCAAATCGTCGCGATTATCGATTGTACACGCTGGCCCTGGAAGAATCTCGTGCCGTGACCTCGTAAAGGGGGCGTGGGAGCCTTATCCGGGGCCATTGAGGCCACTGTGATGAAAAGCCGGGCCGGCCGGCGCCCTGTGGCGATCTGACACGGCCTGCCGACATGGATGTTTCTGAGGTGACAGCATGAAGCTGGGCATTGCCGTGGTGTACATGGTCAGTGAACGAAACGAAAGACTGCTCGACCTGCACCTGAGTCAAATCGAAAAGAACACGACGATTCCGTACACGATCTACGCCGCCACCAACCGTCTGCTTCCGCCGTTCCGGGCGAAACTCCAAGCCAACCCACGGGTCAAGATCTGCCCGTGCGAAACCTACGTCCCCGGTAGCGGATTGCTGCCCGAGGAACGCGGCAAGGTGGCTGTCACGGCGGACTGCAAGTACGAACATTCCTGGTATCTGGAACAATTGATTCGCCAAGCCATCGACGATGGGGTGACCCATGTCGCCTTGTTCCACGTGGATTCGTTTCCTGTTCGATACGCATGGGACTGTGAGCTGATCGGCAGGCTCTCCGACGGTTGCGTGCTCGCGGGAGTGGTCCGCGACGAGAAGGCGGACTGCAAACCTCTGACCGCGGGGATGCTGTTCCCGCGCGAGTTCTATCTGACGTATCACCCAAGGCTGCTGCTGACGGCGGAGGAACTGAAATCAAAGGACTATCAGCGGTATCGTGCGGCATCTCCCCATTATGGAGACTCGGGTGTGGGCTACAGTTTCCGAGCCTTTGTAGAAGGATTTCCGTGGCATCCCCTGGTTCGCTCCAACCTCGGCGGAAATCATGTCCTGTTCGGAGCGCTGCACGGGGACATGATCTTCCATCTGATGGCGGCGGCGGTGGTGGATAAGCTGAACATGGTCGGCTGGACGGTGCGTCCTTCTCAGCGTCCGGGCCTGGTCGGTCTTGGGGCGAGGCTCGCGGCGGTTCTTCTGCCCGCGAGGCTCAAGCGGGCGATCCGGACGCGGGTGTCGAGACATCTCAAGAAGCGGTGCCAGTCCGACGACCGGCAGGACTGGGAACGCGAGAGGGCGATGCTGCTCGATGACCCCGAAGCCTACCTGGATCATCTTCGTGGCAAGGCCAGGCCGCAAGCACCCCAGCAGGCGCCGGACAAAGTGGTGGCGATTCAGGGGTCACCTGTAAGGGAGACGCCGCAGAAGGTGGCTCGGTGACGGCCGGGCGGAAGTGTCAAGGAAGTCGTGTGGCTGATCTTGGCTACGCTATCGAGCTCGTATGAAAGTCAGCGTCCTGATCACCACGTATAACCACGAGAAGGTCATCGGTCAGGCCATTGAGAGTGCTCTGGACCAGGTGACGGACTTCGAGTACGAGATTGTCATTGGCGAAGACGGCTCGACCGATCGGACGAGATCGATATGCCGCATGTACCAGGATCGATTTCCGCATCGCATTCGTTTGCTGTGCCGGGAACACAATCTCGGCCTGATGGAGAACTTTCCCCAGACCTTCCTGGAATGCCGCGGCCAGTACGTAGCTTGTCTCGACGGCGACGATTATTGGACCAGCCCCCACAAGCTACAGCGACAAGCTGAGTTTCTTGATGCGCACCCGGATTACAGTATCTGCTTCCACAGTGCGCTGATGGTCTGGGAGGATGGTTCGCAAGAGCCGATCGTCCATGCGCCTCCAGGCCACAGATCCACCTATTACGTGCACGAGCTGTTCAAGCACGATTTTATCAGCACCGCGTCGGTGGCGATGGTGCGTAATCACCTGGTGGAGAAGTTCCCGGATTGGTATCAGGCACTTCCGGTACCCGACTGGCCCTTTTTTGTCCTCCATGGCATGCACGGCAAGATCGGCTATCTCGATGAGACCTGGTCGGTCTACCGCCAAGGTTCGGCCGGCATGTACTGCCGACTCTCGGACCAGCAGCGCATGGAGCAGAACATCGGCATCGTTCGTACGTTTCGCGAAGTGCTGGGCCCTGAGTGGAGCGAGGTCTTGACCGATGCCATTCACGCTCGCTGCCTGACCCTGGCCCTCTACTATCGCCGCCAGGGCGATAAGAGTCGCGCCAGGGAATATGCCCGGATGGCGAGTCGAGAGGCGCGACCGGGCTGGCTGGGTGCCGCCCGGACGATGGCCAAGGTCTCCGCCTACATGCACGTACCGGGCCTCGCAGCGCTGGTCAGACGATGCCGGCTCATGCTCGGCGACCCCAGGACCATCGGGCCTGTTCGTCACACCGGGACCGCCTGGCGAGAGCCCTGACCTCGAGCGGGGCCGCCAGACACGGCGACCGAACTCCAAAGCCAGGAGGCTTGGCCCCCGACGCTCAACGTTGAAGCGTCCGGCCTCCCACGCGACGGGCCGTCCGAATCAGACAGTGGGGACAGTACCGGTAAGCAAATTTCTTCAGATGCTCGTCTCGCGCCCGTTTCTTCTCGGCCGCGTTGATCTGAGCGACCTGTCGTTCGAACGTTTCGACCTCTTCGGCGCCCAGCCGCTCCCGATAGTTGACCTTGAGCCACTTGACCAGACTGTACTGGCGAAACCACAACTGGGCGCGGGGCGGTGTGACGTAATCGAAATCCTTGATCCACCGGTAATCCGATTGGTCCACGACCTCCTGGACGTGTCGAGTCACCGTCTCGCTCTGCTGGACGCCCAGGGTCCCCGACCAAGGGGGTCTTGCGCTGCGTGACGATCTCTTCCGGCATGCCCAGTTCCTGACAATACCGACGGGCAAACCGCTTGTCAGTCCGACGGTCCTTTTCGGGCACCGACGTATTGGACCAGAGTTCCAGGACGAGATGAGCCAGGGGCGCAGAGGTCTCGACGCCCAGAATACGATGCGGCTCGAGTGTCTTCCAGACGTCGGCAGCCAACTGCGAGTCGGGACCGACCAGGTATCCTCCAAACACCCAGTCTCCTCCGTCGCCCGTCAGCACCAGGGTGTGACCGAGTTCCTTGGCCTTCTTGCTGGCGATATACGCGTACACCGTGTCCTCGAAGGCATAGGGCTCCGTAAGACGGGGACATAGCTCGTCCGCCTCCCGGATGAAAAGTTCCGGCGTAATTTGGATCTCGTGCAGTGTCCCCTTGAGCGTGGACGCCAAGGCGCGGGCCTTGGGCGATTCGGGCCCGGTGAAATGGATGTAGTCGGCGTCCGGACGGTCGTATAGTTTTGCCAGTATGGCCGAATCGAAGCCCCCGGAGAAATGGAGGGCGAATTTCCCGGAAGGTCTCTGCGCTTCCAGGGCGTCGGGAAAGGGCCTCTCGATCCGTTCGTAAAGACGGTCATGGTCGCCCACCCGATAGACAGCTCGATAGTAGCCCGTGAACAGTGTCTCGGGAATCGGATAGTACGCACGGTACAGGTACCGATGGATCGCGTCGAGGTTCAGACCGCCCTTGTGACCGTAGAATACGCGTTCGAAGGTCCAACTCATCTCAACAGTCTCCGAGGACCCCGGTTGACGCGCCGGCGTGGACGCCAGGGCCGACGGGCCTCCGCACAAGGTCGGCTCCACTATGCCGCCCACATCCGGGCTCGTCAATTCTTTTCCTTCGGCTTGGGTACGCTGTTGGTCAGGTAGGTCCCGCACAAGACCAAGGCGGCTCCGAAAGCCAGAGAGACGGTCAGCCGTTCGTCCAGCAGAAAGAAGGCCAGCAGAACCGCAAAGACCGGGACGAAGTTGATGCACAGGCTGGCACGCGTCGGGCCGATCGCCCGGACCCCCTGGTAGAACCAGAGGAAACCGAGGACGGTGGCGAAGACCGCCATGTAGCCGATCGCCAGCCAGTCTAGCGCGGAAGCGCGACCGAGGTCGCCCCAGAGTCCCTCGAACGCCGCCGCGACGAAGAGGGCAACGGAACCCGCCACGACGGAGTAGGCAACCGCCACCAGGGGCGAGAGCCCTTTCATCACCGTCTTTCCGATCAGAGAGTACGCGGCCCAGCTCAGTACGCATGCGAAGATGAAGGTCTCACCCGCACCGATGCCGCCGGCCAGCACCTCTTGCAGATTCCCCCGGGAGACCACGACCGCGGCTCCGAGGATCGACAGAAGAACACCGGACGTTCGGACCCAGCCAAGTCGTTCGCGGAAGAAGACGGCGGAACCGAGTGCGATGAAGGCGGGACTCGTGGCGATGATCACCGAGGCGCGACCGGCCTCGATCAGCCCCAACCCTTTGAAGAACATGGCGTTGTAGGCGAAGACGCCAGTGGCGCCGAGCAATAGAACCGCGCCGACCTGCGTTCGATTCAATCGGGGCAGGCGACCGTGCTCGCGCCAAACCATCGCCAGAAGAAGCGCCGCCGCCATCGCAAAACGAAGGAACGCAATGGCCAGCGGGCCCAAGTGTTGGGTGACGTACTTGCCGGCGATAAACGCCCCGGCCCAGAACATCGCCGTCAACCACAGCTTAAGATAGGTCTTCATGCCCGTATCATACCGGTGGACTCAGCAGCGCGCCGAAATCATCGGCCTTCAACTCCGCCAGGCTGTCCACGACACGGTCAGCGGATGACAGCTCCTCGCGGCTTCGCGTCGTCGTCACCGCCACGACGCGCATTCCCGCGGCCTGGGCGGCCTGGACACCGTGGATCGCATCTTCGACCACGACACATCGCTCGGGGACAACGCCCAACTTCGAAGCCGCCTTGAGGAACGTCTCAGGGGCCGGTTTGCCTTCGACGACCTGTTCCTTGGTGATACTGGCCTCGAAGTAATCCGCCAGTCCCAGCGGTTTCCAGAACACATCGAGATTGGCCCTTGGCGCCGACGAGCCGATGGCGAGTCGAAAGCCCTTGGCCTTGAGATCGCCCAGCAGGGCAAGCACCCCCTCGGCGGCCCTGGGCCGGCTGAGCACCAGATCCCGGTATCTCTGTTCCTTCCAGTCGGACAGACGAGTCAGTTCGCGTGCCGAGAGGTCGGGCCGCATCATGGGCAGGATGGTATCGTTCTGCATGCCGAACGTCCGGCGGAAGAACTCGTCCGACATCTCCAGACCCTCCTGCGCCGCCAGATCGAACCACGCCTGCCGATGGGCCCAACCGCTGTCGACGAGCACCCCGTCCATATCGAAGATCACCGCCTGCTGTTGATCCGATGATGCCATGCCTCAAATGCTCCAGTCAATCATGCCAATAACCGTTCAGAGGGTGGTTCATCCTACCGATCCGATCCTTGAGGTCAAGTGGATTCGCCGTCGGTTGCCTCGGGCGTCACTGCGTGATAAACTCACATCGCGCCCGATGAAACGACCAGAGGAGATGACGTATGAAGAATGAGAGACGAGGTACCCGATATATAGGGCCGATTCTGCTCGTCCTGGCACTGGGTTCCCTTGCCCTGGGCCAGACTTCGGGCTCCGCCTCGGGGCTGCACTACATCAATACAAGCTGCGAGAACGCCTCGCCCCTGTACTGGGAGATCGATCCCAACGGGTTGGTCCACCTGTACCTCGTCTACGATCTGGAGCGGTCTTCGCTCAATCGCGCCAACGGGCACTGGCTGTTTGAGATCCAGGCGGTCCCGGGCACCGAATTGACGCTCGTCCTGCATAATTTCGACAACGTCTGGAACGGCAGGAAGGGCTCGCCCCTGGATAACCGGACGATTGGGTTTGTTTCGGACGATGGCAAAACCTGGCGACCGATTCCATTGGAAACCACCGGTGACAACTGCCTGCGGTTCCGCGTAACGGTCCGAACGGGGTCCCTCTACGCCGCTCGTCTGGAGCCGTATCGCCTGTCCGATCTGGAGCGTTTCAAGCAGAAGATCGCCGGTCACTCGCTCCTGGAGATCACGACCATCGGCAAGACGGTGGAGGGCCGTGAGTTGGAGATCATTCGCGTCGGACGCATGGATGCGCCCCATCGCATCCTGCTGCGGGCGCGGGCCCATCCCTGGGAGCCGGGCGGAAGCTGGGTCGTCCAGGGGCTCATCGAACGGCTGCTCCGTGAAGATGCCGATGCCCGGCGGTACCTGGATCGCTACTGCGTCTACGTGATGCCTATGGCCAACAAGGACGGCGTCGCTCGCGGCCGGACCCGCTTCAACCTGCTCGGCGCCGATCTCAACCGCAAATGGGATCGTTCGCCCGACCCGGTGACCAACCCGGAGAATCATGCTCTCGAAACCTGGCTCCAATCCATGATCCGTGAGGATCGTACGCCGGATCTGATGATCGACCTGCACAATGACAACAGCGGAAAGCTCCACATTGGTCGCCCGGACATCGATCTTACCCACTATCTCGCCAACATGAAGAGGTTTGAAGCGGCGCTCAGAGAGCACACGTGGTTCACAGAGGGCAGCACCACCGCCAGCTTCCGCAATCCAGGCAGCATCGGCGAGGGGCTGCTGGAACGGTTCGGGATCGATGCCTGCGTGCTGGAATTGAATGCCAACTGGATTGCGGGCCTCGACGATTACCCCTCGGCCCGGAACTGGGAACTGTTCGGAGCCCAGTTCTGCGAAGCACTCTATCACTACTTTGACGGGGCCTCGTAGCCGGCCGAACCTCGATCAGGGCTCATACCCCAGCTTCGTCCAGACGCCTCGTTGGACGCGGTGCAGATCCTCATTGCCGGGCTGGGTGGCCTCGCTGCCGTTGCGACCGGTGCCTTGCCAGTAGTTATAATCCATCTCGGCGATATCAATCGTCCTCGGGTCCTTCCACTTCCAATACTCGCTATGCCCGTCGGCAAACCCGAAATTCGTGCCGTCGCCGTGCCGAGCGGTGATCTGATCCCACCAGCGTTCCTGGTCGTACCAGAGGGTCCAGCTATTGGGGCTGAGCCGCCCTTCATCGAGAAACACGATCCGCTGATCGGCCCGCTTGACCTGCATGCGCCGATAGACCATCAGCTTTGATGTGCCCGGAATGCCGTCATAGCCGTTCATGGCGTCCGTAATGGCGTAGGTGACGACCTCGCCGCGAACGCCGGTGGGGCACTTGTACATTTTGGGCTCCGAGCAGTAACGATAGAGCTGGCCCTCTCGAATGCCTTCGATGCGCTCTTGTTCTGAAGTAGAGGCCGGATTGCGCCAGAGGACCCAGGCGTTGCTGAGCCCCGTGTTGGCCGGGACGACTTTATCGTCGTTGTCGTCGGCATAGAGAATCCAGCCCAGGGTCATCTGCTTGAGATTGTTCAGGCAGGCGATCCGTTTGCCCTGTTCCCGGGCCCGACTCAGGGTGGGCATGAGAATGGCCATCAAAATGGCGATGATGGCGATCACGACGAGCAGTTCGATGAGGGTGAAGGCGTTTCGCTTGGTGCCCATGGCCTTTCTCCTTGATGAGAAAACAGCAGCTTCTTACGCAGACCAACCATCAGGAGTGTAGCATACCTTCGCTGCCGGGGGCAAGTCTGAATTGCCTTGCCTCCGATCCCCGAAAGAAGCTGGGGCCCGGGTCGCTGCGACCCGGGCCCCAACGGAACTCCGAGATTCACACCGGATGGCGCCAGAGACGTCCGCCGGCGGGATATTTCACTTGCGAGCCCTAGAAAGGCTTGTGGACCGGCATCGTTCTGCCGGCCAGCGAGGCGATTTCCCCATCCGACAGGGCGCGGTCGTAGACCCGCACGTCATCGACGGCGCCGGGGAAGAAGTTCTCGTTGTCCTGGCGCTTGCCCACGTGGAACGCGCCCGGCGTGGCCACGTTGTCCACCTCGTCGCTGCCGATGGGCAGGCCGTCGCCGTACCAGGTTACCGTCGTCCCATCGAAAGTCGCCGCCAGGTGGTGCCATTCCAGGTCGATCGGGAGGATATTGAACTCCCAACCGTGGCGGTGCAGGCCGTAGTAACCCAGCGTCGCGTTGGTCCCACTGTTGCCCACCGCTTCGATATCGAAGTGTTGGCCATTGGTGGCCGCACCGGTGAATCCGAAGACATTGGTCCAGGCGGGGATGGAGGTCGTGTCCGCCTTGGCCCAGCCAGCGACGGTGCGCGGTTCGGCGCCGGTGATTCCGACGGTCTCGACCGCAACGTAAGCCCTGGAGCCATCCAGGGCAATGGCCTGGCCGTCAATGCCGGCGACAAACGTCGCGTTGCCGTTTACCGTGCCGTTGTAGCCATTGCCGGAAGTGTCGTTGGCGTTGCCGTCGAAGGCGTAGTGAGCCACCAGATCCGCATCGTCGGGAGCTACCGGAGTGACGAATTCGGGCTCTCGCGGATACAGGCGGATGTCGTCGATATACAGCGTGCCTGTAGCACCCGCTCCTTCGATGCCGATCGTCAGTTCCGTGACGTTGCTCAGATTGGCGCCCACCGCCGACAGATCGATATTCCACGCCTGCCAGAGGGCCCGGCTGATATCGTCGGTGTCGCCATCGTACGGAACCTTGGTGTCGTTGATCTTGACGTACATCTGTCCAGTGTTGCCGCTGGCGCCCTGGAAGAACAGCGAAAGGCTCTGGATGCCGCGTGCGGTCCAGTCCTGAGCCGTCTCGAAGGTGCGCGTCGCCTCGGCGATCGTCAGCCCGTCGGTGTTGTCATAAAACAGCGGCATGGCCTGCCGACCCCCATGAACGACCGTGCGCTCGGCGAACGGCGCTTCGAAATAGCCGACGGTCGAACCGGTGTCGTTGACCCAGCCATCAACCCACGTGTCGAAGATGGTTTCTCCAGCGTCGATGTCGTCGGTGTAGCTTTCCATGTCATCGACGACCGTGTACTCGCTCGTGGAGAAGTTCCAGACGTCGCCGGCCCATTCACTGACCGCCTCGGCCTCGTTGATCTCGACGATCTGCCAATAGTAGGTCTGGTCGTAGACGAGGTCGTCGGGAACGAAGGTGGGCTGATCGGCACTTCCGGCCAGAACGAGATCGTTCGCATCGGTACCGATGTAGACGTCATGTGAGACTGCTTCGCGGCCCGGCCGCCAGGCCAGTGTCGTGGCCGGGTCCACGTCGGCGGCGCCATCGGCCGGCTCAGGCTCGCGGGCCTGGACGGGGATGTACATGAAGCGCACCTCGCTGAGGCCATACTGCCCCATCATACCCTGACCGCTGTTGACGATCAGTCGGACGTATCTGGCGGCCACGCCCTCGAAGTCAACGGCGCTGTTGGCTGTGTAGGTCGATGTGGCCGTCCCTTGCGCCAGCTCGGTTTCCGTCAGCACGGTCCATTCGGCGCCGTCGACGGAGTATTCCACAGTGACGCCCTTGACGCCAAAGCCCAGCAGCAGTTCGAACTGGACGTTGTAGTTCCAGACGAGCATCTCGTTGAGCTTGTAGACCTTATCGAACTCGAACTGGATCCAGAGCGGCTCGTCGGCGGGCATGCTGGTCAGCCACATGTCGTCAGGATCGATGGAGTGCTGATCGTCCAAATTAAGACCGGAGCCGTTGACGGTGTTCTGTGGAACCTGCTCGGCATCGAGCGGACCGTTGCTGGTCGCGACGATTCCGGTAATCGGATAAGCCAGAGGCTCCGTCGTGAAACTCCAGAGAGATCCTTTGAAGATGGTGTTGTCCGGAGCCGCATTGACCTCATCGATGCGCCAGTAGTAGGTCTGGCCGATCTCGAGCAGTCCGTCCGGGTCATAGGTGGTTGCCGTCTGCCCCTGGCTGACCAGCAGACCCATGGGATTGGCGCGGGTCGCGGCATTGACATCCTCGGCCACCGTCCCGAAGTACACGTCATGCGAGGCGGCGAACTGCCCCGGTGTCCAGGACAGCACGATATCGCGCCGCACATCTTGCTCGCCCTCGGCCGGAATGGGGTTGCCGGCAGTCGTGTTCAGCAGATCGCTGCCCGTCATGGCTTCCTGTACCTCGGCCTGGGTCAGACCCCGGCGGTAAACCCGCACATCGTCGATCAGACCTTCAAAGCTGCGCGTGGTCCCTTCCTGCGTCCGGCCGATGACCAGGTTCTCCGTATCGGCGTCACCCGGACCGACTGCGCCGTTGGCGAAAGTGCCCGCGTCTTCACCGTTGACGTAATACTGGTGCCCGTCGTCGATGATCATCGCGCAAACGTGGACCCACTCGTTGGTGGGTATGGCTCCCGTACTGCTGGACGAGCCGATGTAGGCGCCCGCTGGGCCCGTACTGAAGTGCAG
>CAZTGH010000125.1:0-334 GCA_964612985.1 uncultured Pirellulales bacterium | reverse complement strand
TAAAATGAGTAAAGATTTGGAAGGTGGTGAATCATTTGCTTCAACAATGAGAGAGCAAGATATTTTTCCGGTTACTATGGTTAAGATTATCGAAGTTGGCGAGAAAACAGGCAAGCTTGATTCTACTTTGTTGCTACTGAAGTGCAGGTTGTTAGGGGTCGTGTAAAGGCTGTACGACCGGGCGGTGCCGTTGCCCTTGCCGATGATGCCCTGGTAGCCCTGGCCCGGGGTCTCCAACCGGGGGGTGTTGACCCACGCCATCACCGTCGCTTCGTCATCTACGTTCAGTGACGGGTCGTGGGGGACCTCGACGTAGCCATCGACGCCGTCCAAT
>CAZTGH010000124.1:0-13793 GCA_964612985.1 uncultured Pirellulales bacterium | reverse complement strand
ACGGCGGTGCGGCTGGTTAGTTTCCCGTTTCGTGAAATCCCTGCCTACGATTAACCATGACGCCAGGGTGATAAAACCTACAGTGATGGCAACAACAGTAAGCCAGAACGCTGCCTTGTCGGCCAGACCCTGAGCGCGCGATTTGCTCTCGCCGGCCTGCCGCACGAGATTCACCACCTGAGAAAGGTAGGAGTCTTCTCCCGTCTTACTGACCTGAACGGTCAGGGATCCGGTGCCATTGACGGAGCCCCCGATGACGGTCTGGCCCGGGCCTTTGCTGACCGGCTTGGATTCCCCGGTAATCGCGGATTCGTCGATCTCGGATTGCCCCTCGGTGATCTCGCCATCGACCGGGATCTTCTCGCCGGGCTTGACCCGCACCAGGTCCTGCTTGCGGAGCTGCTCCAGGGGCACATCCTGCGTCGAGCCGTCTTCCTGGAGTCGGTGGGCCTCTTTGGGCATGAGCTTGGCCAGTTCCTCGAGCGCCTGGGAGGCGCCCATGACGGATTTCATCTCGATCCAGTGCCCCAGCAGCATGATGTCGATCAGGGTGGCCAGTTCCCAGAAGAACACACGACCCCGCAGTCCGAAGACGACCAGGCTGCTGTAGACGTATGCGACGGTGATGGCCAGAGCGATCAGGGTCATCATGCCCGGGCGGGCCTTCTTCCCTTCATCCGCCAGCCCCTGGAGGAAGGGCCAGCCACCGTAGAAGTAGATGAACGAGGAGATGGCAAACAGCAGGTACCGGTCGCCGGGGAAGGTAAAGGAGACGTTCAACAGGCTTTGGATCATGGGCGACAGCACCAGTACGGGGACGGTCGCTGCCAGGGAGATCCAGAAACGCTTTTTGAAGTCCTGCACCATGTGGGCGTGATGGGAGGCGTGGTCGTGGTCGCCATGCTGGTGCTGAGCGTGATCGTGCCCGCCGTGTTTCGCATGCTCCTGCGCCGAGGCCCCGGCGCCTTCGGCCTGGAAGGCATTCCTGCACTTTTCGCTACAGAAGTAGTAGGTCTTGCCGTCCCGCTCCAGCGTCACGGCTTCGCTCTTGCCAATCTCCATCCCGCATACGGGGTCCCGGACTTTCTGTGCCATGAGGTCCTGCTCCTATTGCGTAACGGCTTCCTTGTCTTCTGCCGGGTGGCGGCTCGCCGCGGAAAACACCGGGGGAGGCGAATCCTGGAACAGACGTCGGTATACTCTCTCTGAGGTCAACACGTTCACGTGTCCATCTCCGGCACAGCGTTGTACGCGCGGCTGCAGCCAGCCCATGGTTGGTTTTGTCCGCAAAACCGGGCGAGGAAAATGCTCTCTGCGAATCTCCAACGGACGCAAGCACGCCATATCTTGGGCTCCGTCGTCTTGTTCTCACGGGTACCATCCATGCTATCGGGTCCGGCCGATCAACTGGGCTTGTGGGGTTGTTTGGTCGGGCCGAAGGGGGCGTCACTACGAGAGACGTCGTGGCGGCACCGCCAGAACTGACAGGTGTAACCTTGGTCCCGGTGGCTGTGGGGGTCGCCGTTCGAGGTCTGCCGCGTCGCCTGTGACCAAGTCGTCAGGGTCTGAGAACAAAGAGCCGGGACCGAGGCTCTTGCTTGCCAAAGCAGGCCCAAGGTCCATTCTTGCATAACTTCGGTGGCGAGTGCGAAATGAACACGTGCAGCTCCTCACCCGGAGGCGACCTCATGCTCTTCGGTGGCGACGGCGGATTCGCCCTGTCGTCCCCACACCTCCACGATGAGAATATCATCCTCGGCCGGACCGTTGCGAAAACGTTGCACGTCCCGCAGCAGTTCTTCAGAAACGCCTCTGCTGTCGAGCCGAACGGCTTTGGCGAGCAGCGCTTGCTGAAAGCCCTCGATGCCGAGCATCTCGTTGCGGCTGTTATGCGCCTCTGTAGCGCCGTCGGTATACAGGACGATGCGATCGCCGTCCGCGAAGGTGCGCGCCTGAGTAGCGCATTCATACAAAGGATCGTCGAGTACGCCCAGCATGACAGCGTGTGAGTCGAGGGCAGTGCATCCGCCCTGGGGGTCCAGCAGGAAGGGCGGCGGGTGCCCGGCGTTGGCCCACTCCAGTTGGTCGGTCCAAGGGTCGTGCCGGACCGCGACCGCGGTGGCATACATGCCGTGTTTGGCGATCGAGACGCAGAAGTAGCGGTTCAGGGCCTTCAGAACATCACCTGGAGGCAAGTCGGTTCGCTCGCCAAAGAGTCGGTCGAGTTCCCCATGGATGCGATTGACGGTCAGTGCGGCGCTGATGCCGTGACCGGTGACGTCGAGCACGACGACGTTCAGGCGTTGGGCATTGTCGCGATGGACATAGACGAAATCACCCCCGAGTTGCTGCATCGGCTCGTAGCGGTAGCGCAACTGGAAGCGACCTTCGGTGATCTCATTTGGGAACAGCATCTCGTGGATGGACCGCGCCTGCTGCAACTCCTGCTGGAGCTGTCCATAACGGCCCAGCACGTGCTCCAGCGTGAATCGACTGCGAAACCGGCTGTACCGGAACCAGCAGTACAGCAGCCCCGGAATGCCGGCGGTAGGCAGGATGAGTACTTCATAGATGCGGTGTGCCAGCGTGCCCTGGACGAAGACGAAGTCGGAAAACAGGGCCAGCCCGCACAGGGCCGCCAGCACATGGGCCGCTTCGCGGACGGTCCACGGGATAAACAGCGCCCCGACCAGGTGGATCATCAGGACGCGGCCGACCAGCGAGGGTTGGTTGCGGATCTGCGCGGCCGGCAGGTCGCTGACCAGGGTGCGCAGAGGGAAGGCCGCAAACAGCGGGCGGATCACAAAGGCGAGGGCGCCGGCCGCCACGATCAGCCAGAAACTGTATCGAATCACCGCGACGCGATCGAGCCGGCGGTCCTTCGCGCGCCGGTAGCCGAAGAGGAACACCAGGATCGTGACCGCCCCAGGCAGGAAGTCGTGGCCTGTGTGGGCGAGGAGATTGTCGGAAAACGAGCCGCGTTCCCAGAACAGGGCGATGAAGTGGACTGCCAATTCGACACTTGCGCCCACAATCCAGACGACGCAAAAGACCAGCAGCCGCCCGCGCATCCATCGGCTGCGTCGTTGTTCGGCAGCCAGCGAGATTTCCTGATCAAAAGGTGAGCCCATAGAACCATCCACTGCCAGAACCATCATCGGACTGAACCGGTGCGTCCGAAGCCCGTAGAATACCGCGTCTGTGACGGATTTTCGAGTGTCATGCTCGAATCACCCGGTTTTGTCGTCCGGTTCGGCAGATGTGCCACGGAAAAAAAGGGGTAAATCATGACAGAATCTGTTTTGACCCGGCGAGGATTTCTCCAGAGCACCGCGATCGGCCTGTGTGCGGGCTCTCTGGTGCCTTCAGCAATGGCGGCTTCCGGCGGCGGGGACATCCCCACGCGTCCGCTCGGCAGCACGGGCGTCAATGTTTCGATCCTGGGCCTGGGCGGCCATCACATCGGACGGATTCGCGACGATCCGCAAAGCGTCCGCCTGATCCGCAAGGCCATCGATCTGGGCGTTACTTTCCTGGACAATGCCTGGGAGTATCATAACGGACGCTCGGAAGAGCTTATGGGCAAAGCCCTTAAGGATGGATACCGCGACAAGGCCTTCCTGATGACCAAGCACCACGGGCGCGACAAGAAGACCGCCATGCAGCATCTCGAGGACAGCCTCCGACGCCTCGGCACCGACGTGATCGACCTGTGGCAGTTCCACGAGGTGGTCTACGACGACGATCCGAAGATGATCTTCGCCCCGGAGGGTGGTATCGAAGCGGCGGACCTGGCCAAGAAGCAGGGCAAGGTGCGCTTCATCGGCTTCACCGGGCATCGCGACCCGATGCTGCACCTCCAGATGCTCGCCTATGGCTACCCCTGGGACGCGGTGCAGATGCCGCTCAACGTGCTCGATCCGCACTACAAGAGCTTCCAGAAGCACGTCCTGCCCGTCCTGACGCGGCGCAACATCGGTGTGATCGCGATGAAGACCATGGGCAGCGGGCACGTGCTGCGAGCCGACGTTACCACGCCCCAGGAATCGTTCGACTACGTCTGGAGTCAGCCGGTCTCGACGATCGTTTCGGGGATGGAGTCCGAGCAGTTGCTCGATGCCAACATCGCCCTGGCGCGGTCCTTCCAGCCGATGAGCGCCGAAGCCCAGGCGAAGCTGCTGGAAAAGACCAAAGAGGTGGCCGCGACGGGCAAGTACGAGCCCTTCAAGACCGCCCCCAATTTCGACGGTCCCGTCGGTCGCCGCCTTCATGGCGTCTCGTGACGCGTGGACGCATGGTTGGGGTTATTGTGTGGTGACGGTCCCCCAGCCGGAGGCCAGGATCGACAGATCCCTGGCGTCTACGATGCCGTCCAGGTCCAGGTCGGCATCCAGGGGACCCGATTCGGACGTCCGCAGCCAACTCTCGCTCAGGCGCGACAGATCCCACGTGTCCACGTCTCCGTCGCTGTCGAGGTCTCCGACGATCGCCTCACTGTGCAGCAGCACAAGCTCAATGCCTTTGCCTGTGCCGAGGTTCCGCGAATACTGCTTGTCGATGGCGTTGTTCCAGTGCTCGTGCACGCCCAGGCTCTCCAGCGATTCGACATTGCCCGCGTGGTCCGGATCGTAAAAGGTCCCTGAAGGCGGGTCGTCTGCCAGAGCCGCCTCGTGCAGGTAGTCTTCGGCGCCGCCCTGCATGTCGTACTTGGCGGCCGGGGCACGCCCATAGCGCACGACGTCGGGCCACTCGGCGTTGACGAAGTCATACCCCACCGAATCGATCGCCACCGGGTCTTGCGACGCCAGAATGCTGGAGGGCCAGTCGCCATTGAAGGGTCGGAGGTTCCATTTGTACGGATGGGCCTCCCAGTAGTAACCGCCATAGAGTCCGTCGATCAGGTACAGCACCGTCTTGGCGCCCAACTGCGCATGCCCCATCAGATCGACCAGGGAGCGATACCGTCCCGTCCCGGGGCTCCAGGGCGGATTCTGTCCCGCATTCGGCAGACTGTAGTGCATGTTGTAGTAGTTGAACGAGGTGCCGTCGCCCGGCAGCCCGGGAAGTTCGGGCCGCAGATACCGGCTGGGCGTGCGAATGAGCGAGCCATAGTGATTCTTGGCACACAGCGTCACCCCCGACGAGTGCCCCTTGAGGATCGCGAAGTTGATGATGTAGCGAGCCTCGGCAAAGGAGACGGGAATGTAGTCCTGCCGTTTGCCGTCGGCCTCCGGCGTGCTCCAGTAGAGCGGCACATCGGAGAACTCCGTCCGCCTCCGGCCCGAACCGCCGTAATTGTCCAGGTAGTGCACTTCCGGAAACTCCGGATGCAGCAGGACCCAGTAATAGTTGGGAATCAGCCCGGTCGGGTCGCCGATCGTGATGTCGCGCGGATCGGCCCCTGCCACGTACACCAGTTGACGCAGCAGCGCGAGGATCATCTGCGGCGAGTTGTCCACCCGATTCAGAATATTGCGCTTCTTGTCGTACGTGATCGGATCGACCTCCTCGCCCGCGGCGTTGCACGTCGTCAGGTTGATCTTGACGGCGATTCTCTCGCCCGCCTGGTAGCCTGCCTCTCCCAGCCCCCGTTCGCCGTTGAAATATCGGAAGATCGCGTCCCACGCTCCGGCATCGTCGTTGACGCCCGCCACCCCGCGAATCGCCTGAGAGACCATTCGCTCCACGACCTCCAGGTCCGTGCAGTCGTCCTCCCACCAGTGTTGCGAGGAGTCGTAGCCTTCCCAGTCGGTGGCCTGTGGGTCATGGACCCAGACGACCCGCCCAGGGTGAATCCCCCGGGCCTGCCCGATCGGTTCATGAGGCCTGCGCGGCGGATCCGCCCCCGCCGGCGGCTCGGGCAGATGCGCCAGAGAGATGACGCCTGCCACGAACGCAACGAGCAGACAGACCCATGCCCAAGTGGTACGACATTGCCTCAGCAGACGCCTCGCTTTCTTGAAGACGGTGACCGAGCCGACCAGTCCCAGCAGCCAGACCACGAACCCCGACGCCAGCGGCATCGCGGTGCGCTGACACGGATACGTGGCGCGGGAGGGCTTCGGCACTACGCGAACGAGAAACCAGAGCAGGGCGATCAGCCCCGTGATCGGGAAGAGCCACCGAATCCAACGACCACGCCACTTGGCACAGACGCGCTTGCCGTTCCTGGAGCAGGATGAAGGTGCGTCTCGGTTCTGCATGATCCTTGGGCCTCCACTTGGGCACTCGAACAGACGATGCAGGATGCACCCCTCCATCGTACCATATTGACGCTGGAGAATCCATGTGAGCTATGATAGGATTTCTGCGGATCGATCGCTGGATGGAATCCAGCAGAAGATGATGGAGATGCCGTTCTTGGATGGAAAGGTGACATCGTGAGACAAAGACACGCACTCGTCGCATTCGCAATCGTTCTTGTCGTTCTCCATATCGGCTTCGGGCTATCGGGCCAGACCGCCGCTCTCGGGGCGAAACCGATCACGCTGGAGACGCTCCTGGAGGAAATGGTCAATCGCGACACGATTGCCCGCCTGCCCGACCCCGCCTACACCTGCAAACAGGCCAGAAGCTACGACCGCCACTCCACCGAGCCCGGCTCGCCCTCCTGGTGGGCCAACATGGATCGCAGCTACTTCGTCCGCGTCGAGGAGAACGCCGGACGTACCGAGCACGTGCTGATGGACGTCGAGGGTCCCGGCGCCGTCGTGCGGTTCTGGGCCACCTGGCACGGTCCTGGAGGGGGCGAGTTCAGCAACGGGACGATGCGCGTCTACCTCGATGGGCAGGCGGACCCCGCCATCTCAGGACCGCTCGCCGATCTGATCAGCGGGGGCGTCCTGGCGGCCGAGCCGCTCTCGCGGGGCGTCTCGCCCCAGACCGCCTATCGCCATCGCGGACACAATCTCTACCTGCCGATCCCATACGCACAGCGCTGCAAGATCACGTATGAAACCGATGTGCTGATGGACGAAGGGGCGCGGAAAGGCGAAGCCCTCTACTATCAGATCAACTATCGCACCTATGAACCCGGGACCGAGGTCGAGTCGTTCTCGCATGAAATCCTGAAGCGAGCCCAGGGCGCCGTCGGGCGGACGAATGCGACGCTGAGCCAGAGCCGACCCTTTGGCCTCGATGGTCTGGACGAAGGCAAGCTCGAAGGCCGCATCTCGCCCGGCAAGACCCGCTCGCTCACCGTCAAGGGTGAGAAGGCTCTCCGCGGACTCCAGTTCCAACTGAAGGCTGATGATCTGGCCCAGGCCCTGCGATCGACCATTGTCGAAATCGCTTTCGATGGCGAGCGGACCGTCTGGTGCCCGATCGGGGATTTCTTCGGGACGGCTTATCACATCCGTCCCCACACGACTTGGTACACCGATGTCTCCGCCAACCGAATCCTTTCGTGCCGGTGGGTGATGCCGTTCGAGAAACAGGCGAAGATCACCATCCGCAACCTCGGTTCCCAGCGCGTCGAGCTCACGTACGGACGCGTCCTCAGCAGCCCCTGGGACTGGGACGATCGCTCGTGCCATTTCCACGCCGCCTGGAAGCAGTGGGCCGGAATCGAGACCCAGTCCAACGAAAAGGCCAAAGACCTCGGCGCCCTCGACCTGAACTGGGTCACCGTCCAGGGCCACGGCACTTACGTCGGCGATACGCTGACGCTCTTCAACACCGCCAACACCTGGTGGGGAGAGGGCGACGAGAAGATCTACGTCGATGGCGAGTCCTTTCCCTCCCACATCGGCACCGGCACCGAGGACTATTATGGCTACGCCTGGTGCAAGCCCGAATTCTTCGAATCCGCCTTCCACGCCCAGCCCAGCGGCGACGGCAATCTCGTCGCAGGCTTCACCATCAATTGCCGCTATCGGGCGCTGGACGCGATCCCGTTCCAGAAGTCGATTCAGTTCGATATGGAGCTGTGGCACTGGGCCCGGACGAAGATGAACTACGCCCCGACCACGTTCTGGTACGCTCGACCCGGCGGGGCCTGCGACGTCAAGCCCGACCCCGACGAGGCCAGGAGGCCCGTCGCGCGAAAGGTCGAGGACATCGTCAAGCCCAGGAGGGTGGAAAACGCCCTCGAAGGCGAAGCGCTCAAAGTCGTCGAATGCACAGGCGGCACCACCGAGATTCAGGACATCCCGCAATACAACTGGAGCGAGAACCGCCAGCTCTGGTGGCGACACGCCCGGGAGAAGGACACGCTCGTCGTGGAATTCCCCATTGAGCGGGCAGGGGATTACGATGTGACGCTCGGCATTACCAAGGCCCGCGATTATGGCATCGTTCGCATCGCGGTCAATGGTGAGACCAAAATCGACTCGCTCGATGGCTACAACACCTCCGTGATCGCTGCCGACGTCGAACTGCCCACCTGCCAGCTCAAACAGGGCGCCAACCGTCTCGAAGTGACGATCCTAGGATCGAATCCCGAGGCGGTCAAAAGCCACATGTTCGGATTGGACTACATCCTGGCTGCCAAACGTTCGAAATGACGTCCCCGGCGCGACCCGTCTCGTTTGCTGGGCGTATATTGTGTTCGGAATCGCTTGGTGGAGTTCTGCGAAAATGGATGTTAGGTCTACTTTGGGAAGGAAGAGCCTCGTCTTTGGCTCTTCCTTCCCAAACCCTAACGACTTGGTTATAGGCGACTGACATCATTCTTCAAGGAAATCGTAAAAACCGATTTCCTTGAAGAATATAGACCTAACATCCATTTTCGCAGAACTCCACCATCGTACATTGCTGGAAAACAGGGCCAACGCGAATCGCGTGAAAGGAACCGACCATGAAGCAGCAACCATCGCATTCCATATCGACCGATCCTGATTACAGTCGCAGGCGGTTTCTCGGCGCCGCATTGGCCGGAGCCGGGGCCCTGACGGCTGGTCCCCAATGGCTCTCGTCGCGACCGGCGCGGGCGGCTGCCGGCAAAGGCGCCGCCACCGACATCGTGACGCTGGGCAAGACGGGCATCAAGGTTTCCCGCCTGGCCCAGGGGACAGGCTTCAACGGCAGTGGCCGCTCCTCTGCCCACACCCGCCTGGGCGAGAAGGAATTCGACCGCCTGATCCACCATGGCCTCGAACGGGGAATCACCTTCATGGACATGGCCGACCTGTACGGATCGCACCGCTACGTCCGTCACGCACTCGACGGCAAATCGCGCGACAGGATCGCCTACCTGAGCAAGATCTGGCCCGAGACCCAGTACTGGAATGCCTACTCGGGCGGCGCCCAGGCCGAGATCGACCGGTTCCGCAGGGAGCTGGATACCGACGTGATCGACGTCTGCCTGCTGCACTGTATGCGAAACAGCAATTGGCCCGAAGAGTATAAGCAGGCCCGCGATGAACTCGATGGGCTGAAGGACAAGGGTGCGGTGCGCGCCGTGGGCGTCTCCTGCCACGACTTCGGCGCCCTGAAAGTCGCCGCTGCCCATCCCTGGGTCGATGTCATCCTGGCACGGATCAACAATGCAGGCCTCGAGGCCGCCATGGATGCCTCGGTGGAGGAGGTCTCCGCTGTCCTCAAGCAGGCCAAAGCCAACGGCAAGGTGATCATCGGCATGAAGATCTTCGGCGCCGGTAAGCTCACCAGCCCCGAGCAGAAGGACGCCTCGCTGAAATATGTCTTCGGCAACGACCTCGTCGACGCCATCACCGTCGGCATGCTGAGCACCGAGCAGATCGACGACACCATCACCCGAATGAACAAAGTCCTCACCGCCTGATCGTAAAGCAGCGTAGCAGACTCTGTCCTGATGCCCATCGGGATGGAGTCTGCTACCTCTTCATCCCAATCATCCATAATCCATCATCAATAATCAATGAAGACGATGTCCTCGGGGATGGCCACCACGTCGCGATGCTCCGGGCCCAGCAGCTTCTTGATTTCGGTGCTGTGCCGGCCTGCCAGGGCTTCGATTTGTGCGCTGGCCAGGCTCGTGACCGCCTTGGCGGCATCGTTGAGCAGGACGACGTCCCCCGCCTGAAAATCGCCTTCCACCGAGACGACCCCCGAAGGCAGCAGGCTCTTGTGATTCCGCAGCGCCTGCATCGCGCCTTCGTCGATACGGATCGTCCCCGACGGACGACTGTTGATGATCCACCTCGCCCGGTTGCTGAGCTTGCGCTTGGGCAGGAAGATCGTGCCGATCTCTTCGCCCGCCATGATCCGCTCGATCACGTCTCTGGCCCGCCCGTTGGCCAGCACCAGCCGGCAGCCCGCCTGCGAGGCGATCCGCGCCGCTTCGATCTTCGTCTTCATGCCGCCGGTGGCGTGCCGACTGCCCGAGCCGCCCGCGTTGCGCACGATCTCCTCGGTGATCTCGAATACACTGGAGATCGGCCTGGCGTCCGCGTGTTTGTTCGGGTCCTTATCGTAGAGCGCATCGATGTCGGTCAGCATGATCAGCAGGTCCGCGTCGAGCTTGCTGGCGACCAGGGCGCTGAGCTTGTCGTTGTCGCCGAACGCGGTACCGATCTCGGCGGTGCTGACGCAGTCGTTCTCGTTGAGGATCGGAACGATGTTCAAACTCAGCAGCGTCTCGATCGCGTTGCGCAGGTTCAGATAGGTCTTGCGATGGCTGAGCACCTCGGCGGTCAGCAGTACCTGCGCCACCGTGGTCTCGTGCCGCAGGAAAGCCTTGCGATATTCCTGCATCAGCAGGGGTTGGCCGATCGCGGCACACGCCTGGCGCATCTTCATGTCCTTGGGCTTGCCGGTCAGTTCCAACTGCCCGGCTCCCATGCCGATCGCGCCCGAGGTGATGATGACCACCTGCCGACCCGCCGTCAGCAGCGAAGCGACTTGCGAGGCGACCGTCCGGAAGTACGCCGCATCGATCCCGCTGTCCTTCGTCAGCGTGTGGGTCCCGATCTTGATAACGATCCGCTTGGTCTTGCTGAAATCTCTCATAGGTTCCCAGGAGCGTAGGGTGTCCCGATGTCCATCGAGGTTGACCCGTGCGTCCGCTGATTGTCAGGGGGCACGATAGAGATAGTTGAATCGCCCGCTCGGAGCGACGTCGCCATCGCAGTAGAAATCCAGGATATCACCCGAGCCGACTGCGTTGTCGGTCCACTTGAACTCGATCTCCACCGGGCCCTCGCCCCCCAGCCCGACGAGTCGTCTCGGAATGCAGAGTTCCATCCGGTCGTCCGTCACTCGAAATGCTGGCGCACCGACCTGGGCCCAGTTCCATTCGCCCTCGCTGCTTTCCAGCGAAGCCTGGTCGCCAGTCGGCTCTTTGCGGTTGACCGCGTAGTCATAGCCCTCCCACCCGGTGCTCTTATCGCGGTCGATATCGATCAGCAGCGTCATCCAGCCCAAGCCATCCGGCGGCGTGATTGCCTCGGCAGTTTCCACGTAGAAGTACAGGTTTTCTGCGTCGCGCGCCATTTTGGTGACGACGATGTCGTTCCGCCCCGAATCGTTCTCATAGAACGTCTTACCGTAGCCCCGGTGGTTGCGGTGCATCGTATCGCCACGGTGATCGCGAAATTCCGGCTGCACCTCCGCCCACTCCTCGAACCGCCCATCGATCTCGATGGTGACTGGACCTGAGTGCGGGCTGGGAAGCTGGATACCTTTGTATCTGCGAATGTTGGCAACGAGTTGAAGGTAATAGTTGTCGCCGAATCCGCCTTTCATCGGCTCGATGTCCCTACTGTATTCATCCGTGAACTCGTCGGGGAAGGCGTTCTCCGTCCCTTGCCACTCCTTGTAGCGACCCGCGATCCATTCGTTCCAGCCGGTCACGAAGATCAGCTCGGGGTCCATCTCCAAAGCGGTATCCCACTGCTCCTGGAAATTCAGTCCGCGACCGGTGGCACTCGGGTTCGCGTTGAAACCATGGGCCTTGGTGTAGCTGCGACCATAGGAGCCCTTTGGATCGTTCATGGCCGCCGGCGCCAGCACATCGGTGGCGTTCTGCGCCACGCCCACCGTCACCTGCTCGTACTTACCCGGCGCGCATTCGACGTATCCATGCTGAGGGCAGACCTCGAGCCAGCCCCAGTGGTCGGGCCGCGAAGGTCCCCTGCGGTAGTCGGGCTGACCCGGGCGAAATGTGAAGAAGGATTGAATGTGCTCGGGCAGATTGTCCGGATAGCCCATCAGCAGGGGTCTGTCCTTCCAGTAGAACCACAACTCCTTGAACCGCCCGGGTTTGTAGATATCTTCGTAGATCTTCGTGATGTTGATGCGGCTGTCATCGTGCGGCGCAAACGGGCACAGGAAAGCGATCTGCGGCGTCCGCACCCCATCCCGCCGCGCCGCCATCCAGACCTCGCCCAGTACGTCGTAGGCCTCCTTCCAGGCGAACGTCCCGTTCGTGCAATCGAAGACGACCACGTCCACGCCGGCGTCGGCCAGCATCTCGGCATGCTTGCGATAGACCCACGGATCGGTGCCGTGATAGTATCCGAAGAGCGGCTCGTTCCAGTGGTATCCGACCACGTGTCCGACCTCTTTCCACGCCGGGTGATTGTAGTCGTTCACCGCCTCGGGGTGGCGTGTGATGATCTCGTTGACGTTGGCGGGTCCCAGGTCGGTTTTGCCGTCGACGTGCCAGGTCCAATAGAACATCGCCACGTACCGATCCGTCCGCCGGTCGCCTGTCTCTGCATGGCCCGGCAACCTCCGCCCCAGGGCGTCCGTCGCTACCCATTGGTCGCTGAGGCTTGCCGGTCCGCCGCTCGCGCCGACGGACAGAGTCAAGAGTATGAATGCCCCGCAAACCGGCAGAATGCCGCCCGCTGGACTGGGCTCACGAGAGCGTCTTAAATGCATCGATTTCCTTTGGTTCCATCGTCCATGCGTGCTCCAGAAACAAGTTCTCGGTCATTGTAGAGGATCGGCCGTCAAACGCAATCCCTGCGCTTTCTTTCCAGACGGACGCCCGCATTTCAGTTGCCTCGGCGGCCCTTCGACCATAGGATGGCCGCGACGTATGGGCAAGGGCATGAGCGCGTTGGAGTCGTAGTAGAGAAGTGGGTGTATTTCGTGAGATACAGGCTGATCATATTCGATTTCGACGGGACCCTGGCCGACACGTTCGGCTGGTTCGCCACGGCGCTCAACACCATCGCCGCCAGGTACCATTTCAAGCAGGTCGATCCGAGCGAGTATGAGACGATGCGCGGCCTCGACGCCCGATCCGTACTCAAGTACCTTGGCGTGCCTCTCTGGAAGATCCCCCTGATTGCGGGGCATATGAGAAAGCTCATGGGCGCCGACATCCATCACATCGCTCTGTTCGAGGGTGTCGAAACCGTGCTGCGGCGTCTGTCCCAGATGGGGGCGACCCTGGCGGTGGTCAGCTCCAATTCCGCTGAGAATATCCGCCACGTTCTCGGGGCGGAACTCGCCAGTCTGATCGCCCATTTCGAATGCGGCGTCTCCGTATTCGGCAAGGAGGCCAAACTCCGCAAGATCCTCCGCCAAAGCGGCATCCCTGGCATCGAGGCCATCTATATTGGCGACGAAATCCGCGATCATCAGGCGGCCAAGGATTTGGGCATCGCCTTTGGGGGCGCCAGTTGGGGTTATACCACGCCCGAGGCCCTCCAGGCCCACGCCCCGGGCGACGTTTTCACCCGCGTCGAAGACATCATCCCCCGCGTCGCCGGCTGAATCCCCAGCTCTCCCGATCGACGGGCCGCCGCCACCGATACCTCGCCTTTACGGCTTGCCTTCGCATTTGCCTTCTGCAAGGGCTTGCGGTCGATGGTATGATGGCGAGATGCACGAAATCCTGAAAAGTCATATTCTTCAGCTTC
>CAZTGH010000123.1:10195-13975 GCA_964612985.1 uncultured Pirellulales bacterium | reverse complement strand
GATGCCGACGCTGAATCCCAGTAGCGTGAACAGGTGAATCTTCTTTCCGAACATATCCTTCTCTCACAGAATACCGTTTCGGGCAGCCTGCCATACGAACCCATCTACCATCATGATACGACTGAAGCGAAAAGGAGGTTGCGGGCAAAGACGGGGGCAATCCTGCAAAGTGCTAAGGAATATCCCCGGCGGCTTCGGGGGTTCGCTGTGCGACGCTCGGGCGCCCATGGACGTGGACTTCTGCAAAAACGGAAATCAGGCTTGCCGTCCATTTTTGCAGAAGCCCAGAAACTTGGTCTTCAGGACTCACCACGGGCAGGCGCGGTGCCGCTATTGGCTCGGCGCTGGCGGAAGAAGCTCTGGAGCAGGGCGGCGCAGTCGTCGGCCAGGACGCCGGAGGTGACCTCGAGTCGGTGGTTGAGACGCTCATCGCGGACGATGTCGTAAAGACTGCCGCAGGCGCCGGTTTTGGGGTCGGGGCAGCCGTAGACGAGCCGATCGAGCCGGCCCAGCACCAGGGCGCCGGCGCACATGGGGCAGGGCTCGAGGGTGACGTAGATCGTGCAGCCGTGCAGTCGCCAGCTTCCGATGAAACTGGCCGCCTGCGTCAGAGCGATGATCTCCGCGTGCGCGGTCGGGTCGGTGAGTTGCTCGCGCTGGTTCCACGCCCGCCCGATCACCTTATTCTGGTAGACGATGACCGCCCCGATCGGCACGTCCCCGTTCTCTTCAGCGATCAAAGCCGCATCGATCGCCTTGCGCATATATCGTTCATCAGAGTCGGTCAGTGCGGAATCACCAGTGTGGTGAAGCATGGCGGGGGCAATCATCAATCATCAATCGAAAATAAAAGAAGTACCCCCTAGGGGAGTCGAACCCCTGTCTCCAGGATGAGAACCTGATATCCTAGGCCACTAGACGAAGGGGGCACCAAGTAAACGATGGCGCGAAATTCGTCGAAACGCCACGAAGGCGACGAGTAACACCATTAGCGGCGGGTGGACTCGAACCACCGACCTTAGGCTTATGAATCCCACGCTCTAACCAACTGAGCTACGCCGCCGATTCAGCTAAGTCGGGTCAGTATAGTGGCTCTTCTCAGGGCTGTCAAGGCGGATTTCCCAAAAACAGCGCTCGAACCGCTCCGGCCCGCGCCGTCGGGATGGAAGGCCGACGAAAAATTCGGCACTTTGTCGATTTTTCCATCCACATCGGCTCTCCCACGAGCGCCCTCTCAGTCGGCAGGACGAACTGCAGGGTTCTATCGTCCTCTGGCAGATTCCAGTAAGGCAAGACGCAACGGGCCATGGCCCGCTCGTGGGAAACGGATAATCTATGATGACCGACCAACGGTGTGAGACATGCCGGTACTTCGTGGCAGCACGCACGTGCATTGAGAAGCCTACCTGGGGCCATTGTACTTGGGCAACCTCCTTGCAGGCTGATAAGAACCGCTCCAAGGGCCTGTTCACGTGGGCCGACGACACGTGCAGCCACTTTGTGCTGAGGCGCGAGTCGGCTTTCCAGCGGTAGGCGGTCTGTCGACCGTGACCAGAGCAGGTTGAGCTCATACCCTCGCGGGGGCGAAGCAGGATCCCTGCTCACCAAAGGAGAAGGCATCCCTCGATCGATCTGTCCCTCGCCCATTCTTCTTGACTAGGTCCCCCAGGTTGTCTATACTGCGGATGTGGCCTTCTCAACTTGAGAGGCATCGAACGTAGTCACAGGCAGAGGCGGGCCCATTCGAACGTGCCGAACGCCTTGGGCGAGGAGTTTGTATCTTGCGAGGAGAGGTGATCCGGGCCCTGAGGCCGCTGGTGTGGGGACTCTCTCGGGGCGGGGATACGATCCAAAGAGGGCATCGCGGAACCACGAGGGATCCTGTCTCAAGGCGGCCGGGCGCAATCCCCTGGTCCACATCCAGGAAGCCTCCAATGGGGTCTTGGTCTCGCTTCTTTCCGCGTGGGATGCCCTGCCCGGCGAGTGGTTCGTCCTGGACTACAAGGCCGGAGCCGTGGGCACGTGCAGCGTCGGGTTGTACGAAGTCCACGCGGCGGGCAATCCGAATCCCTATGAGCAGGATGCACCGCCGTTCACACTGGAACGGACCGACGCCCGCGAACCGAACGCCCCTGTGATCGAGCCGTGATTCGCTCGATTGGCTGTTGGCTCGGCGGCATAGCGTTTGGCTTGACTCGCTCGTGGCAACCTCCTATAATGTTGCTCATGTCGTTGTGCGGACGATCCGAATGAGAGCTATGCACGCGATAAGGTGGTAGTCGGGCACCGAGCCTTCAGTTCTGGTACGCTGTTGGGGGTCCAAAGGACCAGATGACGAAATCGTTCGTGACTGTGCTGGTGGCTGTCTCACTGGCTGTGGCAGGTCCCCTTGCCTCGACCGCCTCGGCCAGGGTCTGGGCGGATGTCTATCTGTCCGACGAGGTGACTCCTCTGCCCCTGGCCGATCCCAACGTCCCCGATGTCTATCGCGACATCATGGTCGGAACCCGACTCACCATCTTCGTAAGCTCCGACATCGCCCGAAATTGGGAGGGGAAGATGTGGCTCTCGTGGGAAGACGAGCAGCAGGGCATCTTCTCCGCTAGAGGTTACAGTGCAGACAGCCGAAATTATGAGCAGTCGTGTTTGCCGGCCGCGGGCAACCAGGCCCTCGTAAATATGAATTTTCATGACGGCGGGATTACGATAGATCTACTTACCAGTTGGAATGCAACTGCCGGGGAGCTCTTCGTCCTGGACTATGAGGGGCGCGCCCCCGGAATCTGCAACATAGGCATGTTCGCCATTGCCGCACGTGACGAGGACATTGCGGATATCCCAACCCTCTGGCCCGGCGATCCGCCTCCCTTTCAAGAGGATCTTATCCAGGTCTTGTCTTTTCACCATGTTCCGTCTCGTGACTACGACCAGGATAGGCTCGTCAACTTCGTGGATTTCGCGATGTTGGCGAACCGATGGCGTGTTGTTGGCGTCGGCGATCCGAACACAGTGCCTCAGATCGATCTGAATGGGGATGACTGGATCGATGCGCGCGACATCGCGCTTTTCAGCGAGTACTGGCTCGAACGGACGCAGGCTCATACCCCTGCGCCCGAGCCCAATATGGCGGTTGCAGTGCCCTGAGCGAGAACTCACCGCGACCGCCTGCCCGGCAACGAGGCGGAGTAAACTTTTTTCGGATCTTCCCGGGATTCGTGTCCACATTTTCCCCATCAAAATCGCTTTATGATGGCCGCTTCTGCCGGCACATAGACACGGGCTTCGTTTCTGCCGAAGTATCGCGTGTGTAGAGCGGCCATAATCCATTCAAGAAAAGGAGGTAAGCTATGAGGGTCGCGAATTCCACCATGGTTCTGATTCTGGCGGTGGCGATGGGGCTACCCCTCTATGGCCAGAGGTCGCTGAATCAGGCCGAGATCGGCGAGATCGTCGAGGAACTCACCCGTATGGGGCGACAGACCTGGATCCCGGCGGGAACGATCGAGGGCAGGCACCAGCAGTACAGAGCTCCCAGAACCACCGATTCGGCCCTGGTGGATCGAAGCATCGAACAGGCGGTCAGCAAGCACCAGAACACCCCCGACAAGGCGGAGGAGGCTGCCCAATTTCAGAAGATGGTCCTGGATGCGATCCCGTTCAACGTCGAGTACGAGCTGGCCAACGAATCGAGCATGACCACCTCGGAGATCGTACGATACGACGGGGAAAGGTTTTACTGGGAAGTCTCCGTGTCGTCACGGAGCGATTCGGTGACCCCGT
>CAZTGH010000123.1:3268-10185 GCA_964612985.1 uncultured Pirellulales bacterium | reverse complement strand
GTCGGCGGACCTGTTCGGCAACTACGCGGTCAACTACTTCAACCGAAACTGGAACGATCGGCGGATCTTCGCCTGGGATGGGCAGGAATACACGATCTATGCCGTCTCAGCGGGCGGCGCCATCGTTGATGCCGCCTACAAGCTCCCTCGCACCGTCACCGGGCCCTTGACGGCCGGAATCACCGCCTGGGGGCATGGCCCGCTCGCCTACCCAAGCCTGCTGGGCGCCAAGATATCGGCCACCGAGATCCTGCGCGATGGGATTACCCAGATCGACATGACGATCGAACCGGGGGACGGTTCCTCCATGAGCTTTGTCCTGGATCCATCGAAGGACTTCGCGACGCTGTCGGCCAAGATTTCGGGCGGCAGCATGGTCGCCTTTACCACCTGTTCGGGATACCGCAATGTCGGAGGCTGCTGGGTCCCCAGGGGGGTCCTCATCGAGCAGTACGATGCATTCACCAGCCGCCTGCTGCGTTCGGACAAGTGGGACCTGGGTACCGTCAGCACAGCGGTGCCGGATTCGGAGAAGCTCGATATTTCCTTCGGCGCCGACACCGTCGTGGAATACTATTCGCCACTATCCAGCAAAGCATCCATCTACCACTATTCGAATGCTGTGGATGCGGACCTGCTGCTGGCCGAACGGCTTGCCTACGCTGCCGGTGAAGGCAGCCGGTCTCAGAATTGTGCCACCGCCTCGCTCCGGTACGCCGCCACACAGATGGGCAAGACGCCGACGGCAAGCGATCTGGCGCAGATGATCGGCGCCGACGGACAGACGACGATGTACGACCTGAAGCAGTGCGCCGAGCGCCTGGGTCTCTATTGTCGGGCGGTGCAGACGGATGTAGCGACCCTGGAGACCCTGTCCGCCTGCAAAGCGATTCTGCACATCCCCGCACAGGATCATTTCGTGGTCCTCGACCAGATCGATGGTCGGTATGCATGGATCGTTGACCTGTCCAGCGGCAACTTCTACTCCCGCAGGGACAAGGCTTTCCTGGCCGGCGACTGGACGGACGGCATCGCGTTGCTGGTCTCCGATCAGCCGGTCAAGGGTCAATTCGCAGATGTACCCGATGCCATCCTGTACACCGTTGCTGGAGGCGAAGGCTACAGTTGTACCGCGTTGCTGCAGAGCGAAGACATCGTGCCGTGCGAGGATGGCGGAGGCGACAGTTGCTACGGGTACTTCCAGTGGTACTTCGAGCGGTGGGGCTGTGAGACCGCTCCCAGCGGCAGTTGCACGCTCGAGTCCCTGGCGCGAATGGCTGGATCGGATTGCTATACCGATCCCATCGAGGGATGCCTGGTAACCGGTATCTGGGACTGGTATGGCATGAGCGCCTGCAAGTAGAGCGAACCGGATCACAGACCGATACAACGGAGCAGGCGAGGATACCAGTCCTCGCCTGCTCTTGTTGCATGGCGTCCGATTGACGCAGGGCCGGACGGGCATACAATGGCGACCATGAGGTCCAGCGGATTTACTCTGGTCGAGTTGCTGGTGGTGATCGCGGTGATTGCACTTCTGGCGGCGCTGCTGTTTCCCGTTCTTCACAGCGCCCGCCAGCAGGCTCGGTCGACGGTCTGCCAGGCTCACATCCGCCAACTGGCTATCGAATTCCACCAGTATGAGGCCGAGCACGAGACCCTTCCTTACGGGATCTGGGCGATGCGGGGCACCCCCCCCGGTGGCGACATCAGCGACCCGCGCTACGATCTGCCCGGCTGGTACTGGCCCAACTTCATCGGGGCGGTCCGCTCGCGATCAAAGCGAGACCGGAGGATTCTGGAGTGTCCATCGAAGCGAATCGACGTTCCGCGCAGCATCCTGTGGGGCAACTACGGGGTCAATCGCTCGCTGTGTCGCAGCGCGGCCGACGTGAGGCCTTTCGCCAATGCGTTCGGCGCTCCCTCGCTGTCGACGAGCCGGATCCGCCACCCGGGCTCGACGCTTCTGCTGGCCGACAGCGGATATGCTCTGATCTGCTGGTGGGATGCCACACTCGATCCACCGAATCGCTACTCCGGCACCATGGCGCTGGATACGGTCTACATCCCAGGTCTCGAGATCAACCTGGAACGGGAACTGCTGCCCGAACAGATCGAGGATGCGATCGGCGGACGACACCCGAACAAGACCGTCAACGTGGGCTTTGCCGACGGACACGTAGAACGGAAGAAGGCCTCGGCGCTGGAGGTGGAGAAAACAGGCGAGGCGGAGACGTCGGTCTACCGCAACCGAACCCCGCTCTGGGACCCCGAATAGGCGGATCCCAGTTCCCACTGGACTTCTGCAGGAATGGAATCAGGCCTATGTTCCTGCTGGATTTTACTTCTCAGAGAGCAGAGCCTGACGACGGGCGACGATTACCTCTTCCTCCGGATACTCGTACACCATGGTCTGTACGCGCCAGTCGTTGACGCCAGGGACCCACATGGAGAATTCCTGTCGCTGGGGAAGTCGGGTGGCCGGATCGATGTAGATCTTCAGCTTCCTCGGCATCGGGATCCCCGCACCGGAAGAACGATCCCAAGTTAACTCGTAGACGTCCAGATCGCCCTGCGCCGGCTCCGAATCAGCGGGTTGGTGAGTCAGTTCCGCATCCAGTGGCGCACCATCCAGGGAGGATGCCAGGAGCCGCTGCATTGTGCGCCGGGCGGCCTCGTATTGCTGATCGCTCATCGCCGAACGATCCACCACTTCGACCCCGGGCTGGACCACCGTGGCTTGGCGGTTGCCCAGATCGTAGATCGTCCGTTCCGTTTCGAGTTCCGATATGATGATCTGGCTGTTGCGCGAGATCCACTGCTGGTGAAAGGGCTCCGTCTCGCCATCGCCAAAGACGGATACGTGGACCGCCTTAGCCTGGCCTAGGATGTAATCGACCTGTCGGACGCTCAGGCCGGATGCCGACGGCATGCTCAGCAAGAACAACAACGCCAGCGGGATCATCGCCGCGGTCAGAAACGCGATCCGGCCCAAGGTTTTGGTTCTCACCGTCGAGATAGGGCGTTTACGGTAGGCGCGACTCTTGAGTCCGGTCATCGTGCCCACATTGCCACAACTGACGCCAGCGCCAGGGGGATACGTACTGCCGAAGGCTGCTCGGCTGCTGTCGTGATCTGTCTGTGCATGCTCCTCCACGGAACATACGGTGACCACGTCGGAATCCGGACGTGCCACGATCCGCAAGACCGTCTGGCGGATTCGTTGCACCTCTTCCAGGCATCCGGGGCACGACCGCACGTGCTCACAGACGGCTCGCTGCCGATCTGCGCCAAAGAATCCTGCTTCTCGCCCGTAGGGAATGGCACAGTCGAACAGCTCGATCTTGCGGATCTCCGCGCAGAAACGCGGACGAGCTTGTCCTTCATCATCCATAGGATTCGGGTGATAACGATTCACTCGATCCCGGCAACGGGGACAAACCCACATGTGATCGAGAAGGTCGGCCGGGATCGTCTCGAACGCCATGGAGGCAAAGGCCGCAAGATGGCCTCGTGCCTGTCGGCACAGATGCGAACCCTCCGGCAGAGGTTCCCGGCAAAGCCGACTCAGACGCTTCGACGGCTCGGGGCCCAGCCTCAGTTGCCGCAGCGAATCGAGATCTTCCGCACACCGGGCACACTGGTCCACATGGACCGTAATCGGCGTCGGTATCCTGATTCTCACGGCTGGACAGGCAAGGCCGAAAAGAAAAGGCTTGATGTCCGTACAGCCCAATGGTTCATCCAGACGTTCAAAATGAGACTGCAATGCCGAGATGAGCTGAGAATCCCTCTCGGCCTGTGCCCCCTGGAGATCGCCGTCAGCGGCGCAGAGAACCTCCCGGAATGCCTGGAGGCGACTGCGGCAGCAGGCACAGCTCGCAATGTGACGCGCTATGGACTCCGGAACCGAAGGACTCGACGGGTCCTCAAGATAGTCGTGGTAGTGCGCCTCCGCTTCCTGGCACGATTCGCTTCCATCGAACGCAACCATCCTTATCCCTCATTCAATCGCACAAATTCTCCTCAAATGCCTCAGCGCCGCGGTCAGATAATGGCTGACCGTCCGTCGATCGACGCCCATCATCTGGGCGATCTCCGAGATGCTCCGGTTGTCCTGATACCGCAGTGTAACCGCTTCGGCCTCTCGTCTGGGCAACTGTCGCGTAAGGCATACAAACGCCGCATTGTCGTCTTCTTCACCGAGTATGGCGTGCGAGGGGGCCCGTTTGTGGATGGAATTCCGAAATTCTTGGGCAAGTTTTTCAAAATGTCTGCGACGACGGGCCTTGCGCCGCGCGGTATCGATGATGTCGTTGGCGATGGCCCGGTATAGATAACTCTTGATGTTATCAACGTTTGCGGGTACGGGTTTCCTGACGAGCGCTAGAAAAAACTGCTGGAACAGATCGTCTTCCTGAAATTCATTTCTCGCCTGGAAACGGATGACCGCCCGGATGAACGTGCCGTATTTGTGGAAAAGGGTCGATGCTGCTGCTACCGCTTCGGTCTTGTCGGACTTGCCATTTCGATACTGCTCTGCCACGGCGCGTTGCTCCAGGCCCTTAAGGCTGCGACAGGGAAGAATATGCATAACGTACGTCGTATTATAGCACAAAACCGGTCCAGTGCAAGCCAAAGGCTATGATGGGTTCGGCAGATCCTGCCACGAGGCCCCTCGAGCGTGATCGCCCGTTCGCGCCGACATAACATAAGTAAAAATACGTAGATTCATGCGACGCATTCCAAAAGGAATTGACAAAACGATCCGATATTCGTAGGATACGTATTCCATGTTTGAGCATGGGAAATGATCCTGGTGCATCCCAGAACGGTTGGGATGGTTACGGGGTCGTGGCAAAGCACATATCTTCGGGTGCATCGGCTGCTCTTCAGTGCAAGGGCAGTTGGTCGCCGGAAGGCGCGTTGAACGCCGCGATCCACCGGAATAACCAAAGGGCCCCTGACGGTAGGTGCCCGACGTGTTGATCGGGAAAGGAAAAACCACATGTTGTCGAAGTTGCCCTCCCCGGCCGGACCGGCCACAGCCCCCGTCTGCAAAACCGGAGCGCAAATCATTGTCGATGCGCTGCTTACGCGCGGCGTAGACACAGTTTTCGGGTATACCGGCGCCTCCGTGCTGCCCCTGCTCGATCGGTTCTACGAGACGCCGATCCGCTTTGTCGTGCCCTGTCACGAGCAGGGGGGCTGCCACATGGCCGATGCCTACGCCCGTGCCAGTGGCAAGACCGGCGTGGTTATCGCCACCAGCGGTCCCGGCGCGTGCAATCTCGTTACCGGCCTTGCCTGCTTGATTTTCACGTCGAGCCTCAGGAGAATGTCTGGCCAATGGTCCCGACAGGCCGAGGCCTCCATGAGATGGAAGGACTGCGCCGACTCGAGAACGCCATGTAGGTTCCGGACGTTCGCCCCAGAGCCAGGGACCTGTACGATGAGATATCAAAGACTGAAGAGATCAGATCGATATGCCAATCGGGTGCAGCCAGGGATTGATCCCGGCGTCGCGCCCTTCCAGAAAGGAGATCAACATGTCATCGAGTTTGCGTGATTCGGTCCCGGCTGCCGGAACATCCCCAGAGAGGACCGGCGCCCAGATTATCGTCGAGACGCTCGTCGATCTAGGCGTCGAGGTCATGTTCGGTTATACCGGTGGGGTGGTCCTGCCCCTGTTCGACCGGCTTTATGACGCCCCCATCCGAATGATCGTCCCCCGTCACGAACAGGGCGGCTGCCACATGGCCGACGCCTATGCCCGCGCCAGCGGCAAGGTGGGCGTCGTGCTGGCCACCAGCGGTCCCGGTGCGTGCAACCTGGTCACGGGTCTGGCCACCGCGATGATGGACTCGATCCCGATGGTCGCGCTGACGGGGCAGGTTCGCACCGAACTGATCGGCAACGACGCCTTCCAGGAGGCCGACACCACGGGGATCACCCGACCGATCACGAAGCACAACTGCATCGTCAAGGACGTCAAGGATCTCGAGCGCACACTTCGCGAGGCGTTCCACATCGCCTCGACCGGTCGGCCCGGCCCCGTCCTGATCGATCTGCCCGTCGACGTCGAGGTCAGCAGGCATCGGGGTAACGGGAAGGTGGAGATCAACCTCCCCGGCTACAAAATCCGCACGAAGGGCCATGCCCGACAGATTTCGACCGCTGCCGAGGCGATCAACAAGTCCGACCGCCCCGTGCTCTATGTCGGAGGCGGGGTCATCATCGCCAACGCCAGCGAAGAGCTGCGTGCGTTTGCCGAAAAGGCCCATCTGCCCGTCACGATGACCCTGCTCGGGCTCGGCAGCATCGACCAGAGGCATCCCGAGTCGCTGGACATGCTCGGCATGCATGGTTCCGCCTACGCCAACTATGCGGTCCAGGAATCCGACCTGCTGATCGCGGTCGGCGCCCGATTCGACGATCGCGTCACGGGCAAGCTGAGCACGTTCGCTCCGAACGCCAGGATCATCCACGTCGATATCGACCCGGCCAGCATCTCGAAGAACGTCCATGTCGATATCCCTGTGGTCGGCGACGCCAAGCACATCCTGGCGGAGCTGACGAAGGAAGTGGAGCATCGGCCGCGCGAGGCGTGGTTCAAGCGGATTGCCGAATGGAAGAAGAAGTTCCCGTTCAAGTATGACGGCAACGCAGGCCCGATCAAGCCGCAGTACGTCATCGAGGAGCTGTGCCGCCAGACGAAGAGCGAGGCGGTCGTAACCACGGGTGTCGGCCAGCACCAGATGTGGGCGGCGCAATTCTACCGGTTCACGAGGCCCCGTCAGTTCATCACCTCCGGCGGGCTCGGCACGATGGGCTTTGGCCTGCCGGCCGCCATCGGCGCCCAGATCGCCATGCCCGACGCGGCCGTGATCGACATCGACGGCGACCACAGCTTCAAC
>CAZTGH010000123.1:0-3258 GCA_964612985.1 uncultured Pirellulales bacterium | reverse complement strand
GACCCTGACCGAACTGGCGACCGCCGTTCAGTATGAGTTGCCGGTCAAAGTGGTTCTGCTGAACAACGGGTACATGGGCATGGTCCGCCAGTGGCAGGAGCTGTTCTACGGGCGCCGCTATTCGGGCAGTTATCTGACGAATCCCGACTATGCCGCCGTGGCCCGCGCCATGGGCGCCGTAGGCCTGACGGTGGAGAAGAAAGAGGACGTGCCGAAGGCTGTCGAGCAGATGCTCGCCGAGACGAAGCCTTGCGTGGTGGATTTCCACGTCGAGGCCGAGGAGAACGTCTGGCCGATGGTTCCGGCCGGCAAGAGCCTCGACGAAATGGATGGCCTGGATATCCTGGAACGACTCATCTAACCTACGGCATAGAAAGCGGGTTTTCCCATGAAACACATCATCAGTGCTCTCGTCGAAAACAAGCCGGGCGTTCTCGCCCATGTGGCCGGCATGTTCGCCGCCCGCGGTTTCAATATCGATTCGCTCGTCGTCGGTCGCACCGAAGACCCCGATCTCAGTCGCATGACGATCGTGGTCATCGGCGACGACAAGGTCCTCGAACAGGTCCGAAAACAACTGGCCAAGATCATCCCGGTCGTCAAGGTCCAGGACTTCGCGGGCCAACCGGTCGTCGCGCGGGATTTGATGCTGATCACCGTCTCGGCGACGCCCGAGAAGAGGCCGGAGATCTTCGCGCTGATCGAAATGTTCCGGGGCCGGGTCGTTGACATCGCTCTCAAGTCCATCATGGTCGAGGTCAGCGGACCCGAGACGAAGATCGACGCGTTCATTAACGTCTGCAAGCCCTACGGCATCAAGAGCGTCGCCCGCACCGGCACGATCGCCATGCCGCGCCAGGGCAAAGGCGACGTGTAGTCCATCGAGCAATGGCTATGGGTGGCAGCCTCAGGAGACGCTTGGCGATGGCTCTTGCACGAGAGCCATCGCCGAACCTGCGTTTTACTGTGGCGTGAGGCTGTCACCCAGCAAAACGTCGAGCAGGCTCTTGCCTGTGTCCCGCCTTCGAGTGTATCCTGCGGCAGATGGGACCGAAGTCCCGTCACGGAATGTGGTGGTTTCGACAGTGAGCAGCATAGGGATATCTGGAGATCGTATGAAGACATCGAACGTGTTCTACTACGTAGCGCTCGTTATCGCGGTGGCCCTCTTGACCTCGTGCGCCGGGATCATGAGTCGGGGAGATTCGGATGCGTCGCAGGGCAAACGCGTTGCGCTGTTCGACGGCCGGACTCTGGACGGCTGGACCGTGATCAACTGCGAGGCGACCGTCGACGATGGGGACATCCTGCTTGTCTCCGGCAACGGCCTCGTGCAGAGCGAAGAACAGTATGGTGATTTCATTCTCGATCTCGAATGGAAAGCCCTGCGCGAAGACAAGTGGGACAGCGGGATCTACTTCCGCTATGATTCCGTGCCCGCCGGTCGGCCCTGGCCCGAACGGTACCAGGTCAATCTGCTCAAAGGCCAGGAAGGCAACGTCGCGTCTCTGGAGGGCGCCCGCAGCGAAGGGCTGACCAAAGACGGGCAGTGGAACCGCTTCCGGCTCATCGTGCAGGGCACGAAGGCTTCGCTGGAAATCAACGGTCAGCCCGCGTGGGAGGCGGACGGCCTGGCGGGGCCTGAGACGGGGTTCATCGCGCTGCAGGCCGAGGTCCCCGGCGGCGGCCGGTTCCGATTCCGCGATATCTACCTGACGCCCTTGGACTGACCGCTCGGTCGGACAGACCCTGCGCCAACCGATCCTGCCGCGATACGCCCGTCCCTCGTCTTCGTGCAGGCAAGAACAGGCGATGGTCCCTCTCCGGACCGGCAGGCAGGGGCGAGACATGCCTCGCCCCTGCGGAACGCGGTCTACTCCCAGCCTCTCCCGCTCCGCGAGATCTGCGTTTGTCACCTCGACGGGAACGACACTCACCCCGCTGGCCCGCACGTTTTCATCGAATGTTGGTGTGTTCTGATAGACAAATGGCCTAACTGGCTGTAGGACAAAAAGTTGCACCCATTTCTTCACTCAGACAGAAGGCCCGTTTCCATGACAGACTGTACCAGCGGACCCCTGACCTTTTCAGGCTCATCCGGTTTTTGCGTACTTCCTGGGTCAGGCACGCCCGAAACGGGCGTGAAGAGGAGATGTTCCGCTTTGCGCCAATAGCATGACCTGGGCACAAGAGCGACGCCCCATGATAGCGGCGTCGCCATGCTGCTGGACCGCTGCGGCGCTCAGGTTGCTCATGGCGCAAAGCGGAAAATCTCAGGGGTCTGGGGACGGAGTCCCCAGCAGCTACCGAAGTACACAAAAACCCGATCAGCGCCTGTGGGATGCCCCGAGATACGAGCGACGAGCGACGGTCGCAGGCCTGTCAACTTGGCGTGCAGCCTCCCCGCCGCCTGCCGGAAATGGTATTGGTAACAGGCCAGCGAGGCGTTTCCCGGCTGGCACAACCGGATTCCTGTCTCACTTAAAGGCCTATGCCATAAGACATTAGGACCACGGCCTCAAATTGCCCGCCCCCGCAACACCCCGCTGGTATATCGTTTGCACGCTGGAGGGTGTTACGCAATATGTATGGCCTGACAACGTTTACGACGCATGCAATTTAAGGAGGCACGCAATTATGGCAGTCAAAGAACTCGCGTTCCAGGCAGAGGCGAGAGCCAGTCTTTTGGCCGGGGTCGAGAAGCTGGCCAAGGCGGTAAGAGCGACTCTGGGTCCGCGTGGTCGCAACGCGGTGATCGACAAGAGCTGGGGCGGCCCAAGCGTCACCAAGGACGGCGTGACCGTCGCCGAGGAGATCGAACTGAGCGACAAGGGCGAAAATCTCGGGGCCAAGCTCGTCAAGGAAGCCGCCAGCAAGACGTCCAAGGTCGCCGGCGACGGAACGACCACCGCCACCGTGCTGACCGAGGCAATGTTCCGCGAGGCCTACAAGAACCTGGCCGCCGGAGCCGACGCCATGGCCCTCAAACGTGGCATGGAAGAAGGCGCCAGGGCCGCCGTCGCCAAGCTCCAGACGCTGGCCAAGCCCGTGGACATCGGCAAAACCGACGACATCGTCAACATCGCCAGCGTCTCGGCCAACAACGACCGCGAGATCGGCAAGATCATGGCTCAGGCCTTCCAGCGGGTCGGTCGCGACGGCGTGATCACCGTAGAGTCCGGCAAGGGATTCGAGACGAGCGTGGAGTTCGTCGAGGGCATGCAGTTCGACCGCGGGTACATGTCGCCGCACTTCGTG
>CAZTGH010000122.1:0-14003 GCA_964612985.1 uncultured Pirellulales bacterium | reverse complement strand
CCGTCCCGGCATCGTCCATCGCCTCGACCGCAACACCACCGGCGTCATGGTCGTCACCAAGCACGACATGGCCCAATGGAAGGTCGCCAAGCAGTTTGAGCTGCGACAGGTCGAGAAGAGCTACCTCGCGATCGTCCACGGCACCCCCGAACTGACCGCCGACCGCATCGATCTGCCGCTCGGCGTCCACCCCAAGATCCGCGAGAAATACGCGATTCGCCCCGAGACCGGCAAGGAAGCCGTCACCTTCTATGAGGTGATCGAAGCCTTTCGCGGATTCTCGCTGATCCACTGCAAGCCCCGAACCGGGCGCACCCATCAGATCCGCGTCCATCTCTCGCACCTCAAGCACCCCATCGTCGCCGACGACATGTACGGCGGAAAGCTCGTCTACCCCTGGCAACTCGCCGACGCCGAGCCCACGGTCGAAGAGCCCGTCATCACCCGCTGCGCCCTCCACGCCTGGACCCTCGAATTCACCCACCCCACCACCGAACAGCGCGTCAAGTTCGAAGCCCCGCTCCCCGACGACATGCAGCACCTCCTCACCCTCCTCCGCCACCACCGCACCCCGTGAATCGTTTCTGCTGCTGGTAGCACGTGTTCTCACTCATGTTGTGATTTCCCTGTAGACCGAGTATAATGGGTGCATGAAGGAACGCGTCTACATAGAGACCACCGTGGTCAGCTATCTCACAAGCCGGACCAGCACAGACAGGGTCGTCGCTGCCCATGAGACTCTCACGCAGAGGTAATGGGACGAACGAGCCCGCTTATTTGAGCTTTTTGCATCGGAACTTGTGCAGCGCGAAGCGGCCAGGGGAGACACAGTAGCGGCCAGAACACGCCTGGAGCGTATTGCCGGACTCCAGATTCTGAGAATCAGTGACGAAGCGGTCTTCCTCGCAGAACGTCTGACGTACAGTGGTCCTATCCCGCGAGAATATGCTGCAGACGCTCTGCACGTTGCGATGGCAGCCGTCCATGGGATGGATTATCTGCTGACCTGGAACTGCAAGCACTTGGCGAATGCGGCGCATCGTCAGAAACTGGAATCCCTCGTGGGCGGCGCCGGTTATGCCTGTCCGGTGATCTGCACCCCTGAGGAATTGATGGAGGATTAGTTATGTGGACTGACCCTGTTGTAGAAGAAGTCCGGAAGGCACGCCAGGAATATGCCGAGCAGTTCAACTATGATCTGCGCGCCATGGCCGCCGATTTGCGTCGACACGAGCAGGAGCATCCGGAACGCCTCGTCTCACTGCCTCCAAAATCCCCACGTGCCGCCGAAAGACGCTAAAACGTCACGTATCGCCCGCCATCCATAATCAATTGGCCCTATTCCTGCGGCAGCTTGGCGAGGTCGGTGTCGGAGCCCGCCACCATCAGGATGTCGCCGGCGTAGACGATCGTGTCGGGCATCGGGATATTGATGATCGATTCCTTCTCGTCCTTGCGGGCCTTCGCCTCGTCGTTGCGCTTGATGATCACCAGGTTCACCTTGTACTTCTGCCGCAATTGCAGATCCATCACCGTCTTGCCGTCGAAGCTGGGCGGCGCCTTGATCCTGGCGAGGCTATAACCGGGCGCGAAATCGATCTTCTCCCCGATCTGCGGCGCAATCAGCTTGTACGCCCATCGCTGGGCCGATTCGATTTCCGGATAGATCACTTCGGTCGCACCGACCTTAGAAAACACCTCGCCCGCGATGAGACTCTCCGCTCGCGCGTAGATCTGTTTGACGCCCATCTGACGCAGGTTCACCACCGTCAGAATCGCCGATTCGAAGCTCTCCTGCCCCAGCGCGACGATGGCGACGTCGGCCTTATCGACCCCCTGGGCCTTCATGGCCACTTCGTCGGTGCTGTCGAGCCGGACCGCGTGGCTGACCTGATCCCCGATCAGCTCCACCTCGTTGCGATCCCGGTCGATGGCAATGACCTCCGAGCCGCTCATCGCCAGTGCGATTGCCAGCTTCTGCCCGAAGCGTCCCAAGCCTATGACGGCAAATCGTCTCATGCAATCCACTCCCTAGGGGGGCCCGTCGCACAGGTCGATCTGCGGAACCCCAAGTTCACTGACCCGCCCGGAATCAGCCGACGATAACCGGCTCGTCCGGATAGTTGTACCGGATCGGTTTCAGATTGAACGTCAACGCCGCCAGCAACGTCAACGGCCCCAGACGCCCAATGAGCATGACGATGATGATAATGATCTTCCCGGCCGTTGTCAAAGTGGGAGTCACCCCCGTGCTGAGCCCCACCGTGCCCAGCGCCGAGCCCGATTCGAACAGGATGTCCAGCATCGTAAACTCCTCGGACAAGGGCCCCTCCGTTACACTCAGCGCCAAGGTCGTAGCGAAAAGGACGATCAGGAACAGCAGCGTGACCGTGATGGCCCGACCGACGACGATCAGTCGCACCGACCGCCGAAACATCTCGACCTCACCCCGTTTTCGCAGCGTCGCCACCACGGTCATCACGATCACCGCCAGCGTCACCGTCTTGATCCCGCCGGCGGCCGAGCCGGGCGAGCCCCCGATGAACATCAGCAGCATCAGGACGATCTTGCTCGAAGGCGTCATCGCGGCGATATCGACCGTGTTGAACCCCGCGGTCCGAGCCGTTACCGACTGAAACAACGCGCCCAGCACGTCGGGGCTTCGGCCCGCCGACGAGCGACCCGTGTAGCGTTCGAACAGAAGGATCGTCACCAGTCCAAATACGATCAGCACCGCGCTGATGGTCAATACAACCTTCGTCTGGAGACGCATCCGCTGCGGCAACTCCATCTGGAGTTGATAGGGCTTCCTGAATCGCTTCTTGAAGAACCGCACTGTCCGGTTGCCGCCCATGTTGGCCAGATTGTACAGCACGCCGAACCCCAGTCCGCCCAGGATGATCAGCGGACAGATGACCGCATAGCTCTGCCACTGCCGATTGTAGCGGATCAGGCTGTCGCTGAAGAGACCGAACCCTGCGTTGCAGAACGCGCTGACCGAGTGGAAGATGCTGCAGAACCACCGAGAATGGCCTTCTCCCTCCCAGGCGGGGATATTGTCCCACATCGGATACAGCAGGATCGCGCCGACCGCCTCGATCACCACCGTCGAGACGAAGATGAAGAAGATCATGTTGCCGATGCGACTGACCGTCTGTGCGCTGAGCAAATCCTGCATGGCTACGGATTCGCGGATCGTGAAGGCCTGCCCCAGCAGCAGGGCGAACACAGCGCCGGAGACCATGATCCCCAGCCCGCCCAACTGGATCAGGACCAGGATGATCAACTGCCCCATGAACGTGAAATCCTGACCGGTGTCTTTGACCACCAGCCCCGTCACGCAGGTGGCGCTGGTGGCGGTGAACATCGCGTCGACCAGGCTTAGCGATTCCACCGCCGACGCCCGCGGGAGCATGAGCAGCCCGCCGCCCGCCAGGATCAGGACGACGAAGCTGACAATCAGCATCTTGGTGGGGTTTTTGCCCGTGGCCGCCAGAGTCACCGACGCGATGCAGATCTTCACCATGACTTCGATGATCAGGTATATGCCCACTGCCAGGTGCCGCACGCGCCCGGGTTCGGTGTCCCCGAACCAGCGTCTCGACGTCAATACCACGATCCCCAGCGTCAGCAGCATGGGGATCTCGAACCAGTTGGCATGCAGGTACTCCCGCTTTCTTTCGGCGTTGAAGAAACGGATGACCTTGCCGATCAGAAAGACGCTGAGCATGCCGATCTGTACGCGGAACAGGATCGACACCGGCAGCAGAGGCTCTTCAAACCCGAAGAGAATGATGAACGAGGCCACGACCATGGCCGACGTAACGGCCTTGACGACCGTCAGGCTCTTCTCGATCCGGTTGTTCTTATACGCGATGCGCATCGGTGTCGCTTCGTGTCAGGTCCTTACCGTCAATCCATTCACAGCGGCCTTTTACACGTTTTCCCGACGGACTTCCAGCAAAATCGCAGAGGGCCGGAGGCCTGGAGGTGTGCAGGAGAGGCCATGGCGTCACCGTCCAGCCGGGTGCAGATCAGGCGATGTCGGCCAATCCGATGGAATCGCCGAACTTGGCCAGCAGCGCCCGCCGGATGTTGCGATGCTCCGCTTGCGTGAGCATCGGGTCCCGCGCCGCCAGTTCGAAGGCGTGCTTCCTCGCCATCACCAGCAGTTCCGAGTCGTCGATGATGTTCGCGATCTTCAGATCGGGCAGCCCGTGCTGACGGGCGCTGAAGAGCTCCCCCGGTCCCCGAATCCGCAGATCCTGCTCCGCAATCTCGAACCCGTCGTTCGTCCGTGTCATCACATCCAGCCGACTCCGCGCGACCTCGTTCTCCGTCTCGGCGAACAGCAGACAATACGACTTGGATTCCCCCCGTCCAATCCGTCCGCGAAGCTGATGGAGCTGAGCCAGCCCGAACCGGTCCGCCGCCTCGATGACCATGATCGTCGCGTTGGGGACATCGACGCCCACCTCGATCACGACGGTCGAAACCAGTGCATTGATTCGCCCCTTGCGGAAGTCGCCCATGATCCGCTGCTTCTCCGTCGAGGGCATCTGCCCGTGCAGCAGCGCCACGTTGAACTCGGGGAAGACCTCCTCGGACAGTTCCTTCCACGCATCGGTGGCCGCCTGGATGTCCCTGCCCGTCTCCTCGACCGCCGCGATGCGCGGATAGACGAAGTACGCCTGCTTCCTGGCACGCAGCCTTTCGCGGATGAAGTTGTAGGCGTCGCCGCGGTGCTCCCGGTCCACCCAGCGCGTGATGACGGCCCCCCGTCCCGGCGGGGTGTGCCGGATGATGGACACGTCCAAGTCCCCGAAGGCGGTCATCGCCAGCGTGCGCGGGATCGGCGTCGCGGTCATCACCAGACAGTGAGGCGTCCCGTCCTTCCGCAGGTCCGCCCGCTGGTGCACCCCGAACTTGTGCTGCTCGTCCACCACCGCCAGCCCGAGCTTGCGGAACGCGATGTCCTTTTGCAGCAGAGCCACCGTACCGACCACGACGTCGATTTCCCCCCGCTGGATCTGCTCCAGTACCTCCGTGCGCTTCTTGCCCGTCAGCCCTCCCGTAATCAGCACCCGTCGGACCTGGCTGTTTCTGAGGTACCGCTCCATACTGAGGAAGTGCTGCGACGCCAGGATCTCCGTCGGTGCCATGATCGCCACCTGCGTCTTATTCGCCACCGCCAGCAGCGCCCCATACAGCGCCACCACCGTCTTGCCCGAGCCGACGTCACCCTGCAGCAGACGGTTCATCGGTTCGGTCCGTCCCATGTCTGCGACGATCTCCGCGATGCACTCGTTCTGATCCTCCGTCAGCAGAAAGGGAAACCGCTTGCGAATCCGGCTGTCGATCTCCTCCGAGTACGTGCACGCCACCGCCGACGAAAAGTGCTTCGTCCGGTACCGGCGCAGCCCCAGACCGAGCTGCATCAGGAACAGCTCATCGTACTTGAGCCGGCGCTGGGCTTTGGCCAGCTTCTCCTCGTCGGGCGGCATATGAATCCACGCGAACGCCTCCTTGCGCTCGATCAGCAGGTTTTGCTTTCGGAAGCTCTCGTCGTAGAATTCACAGACGAGATCGTCGAGCTTGTCGAGCAGGGGCACGATGATCCGCTTGATTTGTCCGCTGGACAGATGCGCCGAAGCGGGATACACCCCCCCGCTGAAGTACAGATCGGGCCGTGCCTGGGCCTGGTCGAGTACCATGAACTTCGGATTGGTCATCTGAAGCTGGTGCTTGAACAGCGTGACCTTACCCGAGAGCATCACGATCTGCCCCGGCTGGAGCTGATTCCGCAGATACCCCCCGTGAAACCACACCACCCGACACGTGCCCGTCTCGTCGCTCACCATCGCCTCGAACAGAGGCGGACGCCGGTAGTTCTGATAATCGGTGGATTCCACCAGCCCGATGACGCTGGCCGTCTCGTTGGGCCCCAGTTCGCCGATCTTGATCGGACTCGGCGCGAAAACCCAGTCGCGCGGGTAGTATTCCAGCAGATCGCCGACCGTCTCGACCCCCATCTGCGCAAACGTCTTGGCCCGCGCCGGTCCCACCCCCTTGACGTACTGCACCGGAGTCGAAGCGGTGATCCTCCCTCGATCGTGGGCACGCTCGTGCAACGGTGCAACCTTCTCAGCGTGCTGAGCCGCTTGCGACGCGGATTCTGCTCCTGACGGTTCTCCTGGCTTCATAGCGGCAGGCATCATACCAGCACCGCCCGCCTCAGGCCAGCACGACTTGCTCTCACGCGCTGAATCCGTGCTCCCCGACCAGCCTCACGAACCGACAGCCGCACACGTGCTGCTCGACCAGCTTGCCCCGAAACTTCTCCGCGACCACCAGCATCTGACTCGTACCCGTACCCACCGGCGCGACGATGATACCACCGTCCGCCAGTTGCGCCACGACCGGCGCCGGCAGATCGGGGGTCGCCGCCGTCAAAATAATCCGGTCGAACGTGCGCCCCTCGGGCCACCCGGCGCTGCCGTCGCCGATCCGAAACTCCACATTCGCGATGCCCAGCCTGCCGAGCACCTCCTGGGCCCGCGACGACAGCTCCTCGAATTTCTCGATGCTGTAGACTTTCCGCGCCAGATGGGCCAGAATCGCCGTCTGATATCCGCTGCCCGTGCCGATCTCCAGTACCTCGCACTCCGGCGTCAGCTTGAGCAACTGCGTCATCAGCGCCACGATATAAGGCTGCGAAATCGTCTGCCCCTCCCCGATCGGCAGCGGACCGTCCGCATAGGCCTGCCCCCGGTACTCCTCCGGCACGAACGCCTCCCGAGGCACCTCCCCCATCGCCCGCAGAACCTCCGGATCCGTGATATCCCGCCCCTGAAGGTCCTTCCGAAGCATCCGCTCTCGGTCCTGCTCCAGTCTGTCCGGTTTGGTCGACTTGCTCATGATCCTCGCCTGCTTTCTCGTCGATTCTGTTCGCTAGTACTTGCTACGCGGTTTCAGAACAGAAGTTTGATCGCCGCTGCGGCAGCGAGGATCTGCATGGCCGCGTTGAAGGCCTTCTGCGGGATGCGTTTGAGGAAGATCACGCCCGCCAGTGCACCGATCCCGATGACCGGAATCATCATCAGGTTGACTTTCACCGATTCCGCCGTCATCAGGTCAAGACTGGCGCTGAAGGGCACCTTGAGCCAGTTGACCACGAAAAAGAACCAGGCACTGGTGCCGACGAAGGCCACCTTGGGCAGCCGCATCGCGATGAAATAGATAATCATCACCGGTCCCGCCGCGTTGGCCATCATGCTCGTCAGACCCGCGGTAAAGCCCAGCCCGACCGCAAACCACCACTGGGTCGGCACGTGCAGCTCCTCGCCCCGCGAGCGCGTCCGCCACCAGTTCAGACCCAGCATCACCAGCACGATCACGCCGATCACCGGCTTGAGCTGCTCGTCGCCGATGTGCTTCATGATCCGATGCCCCGCGACGATCCCTGCAAAGGCCGCCGGCAGCAGACGCGGCATATGCGACCATTCCGCGTTGTGCCGATGGTACGTGACCGCAAACAAATCCCCCAGAATCAGCAGCCCCAGCAGCATCCCCGTCGATTCCTGAGCCGGCAATACCTGCGCCATCAGCAACGCCGGAAGAATCCCGATCCCGGGAATCCCCGTCTTCGCCGCCCCCACGATGAAGGCGCACAATCCGATGACGATCCAGGCGACAGCTTCCAATTCCGGCATTCTTCCTTCCTGATACGACTTCAGCCCCCCTCTTCTCGATAAAACCGATTGGGCAGAGGCTCAGATTAGGGCAACCCGGGGGTAATTTGGGCCTCTGGGGCCCCGAGCGGTTTTATCGAGAAGAGGGTGGCTGAAGTCCTCAACCCGCAGATCGCTCAAGACCGCCATGTCCATTCTTGCCGAATTCCGGTTCTTGCTAAAGGTTCACCATGCCCTTGGGCCCCCTTCGGGGTCGTGCACTGTAGCGATTCCCCCACATCTTCGCAAGTGACTTCCCAATCAGCCCGCAAAGCGGTACCATAAGGGTCCCGAACCATGCTCAACAATGACCCTCGAACGGAAGGAGATTGGACATGAAGGCGAAGAATGTGCTTTTCTATGGCCTGGCGATCCTCCTCGGTGGCTGCGTGCCGGTCATCTCGCTCCACCCGCTCTACACCCAGGACACCCTCGTCTTCGACGAGCACCTCCTGGGCACCTGGCTGGAGAACCCCAGCGACACCAACAGCGCCTGGCGGTTCACCCGTCTGGCCCAGGCTGGCGCCGATACGCTTCCCGATGCCCTGAAAAACGATGCCGAAAAGGTCTACCACCTAAGCCTGACGGACCCGGAGGGACGCCAGGGCTCGTTCTTCGCCTGTCTGGTGAAGCTCGATAACCGCCTCTTCCTGGACGTCTTTCCCGATGTCCTCCCCTCGGGCGACGACGATCCCGAGCAGACGGAACTCTTCTATAACGCCTTCTTCTTCGTCCGCGCCCACACGTTCCTCAAGGTCAACCTCAGCGGCAACCGCCTGAGCCTGTGGGTGACCAACGACGAGAAAATGTCCGCTCTGCTGGAGGCCCGCCCCAGCCCGCTGGCCTTCGAATCCGTCGACGACCGCCCCGTTCTGACCGCCTCGACGCAGGACTTGCAGCAGTTCTTCGCAAGATACGCCAACGACGACCGCGTCTTCGCCGACGAGATCATCCTCGAACGAAAAGCCCAGTAGCCCGCACGTCGGATTCCCGCCGCCCGCGCGTTGGCTCGGCAGCAGCCCAGCCAGCCCGAGCGTGCGGTCGGAATGGGCTGGCACCTGAACCTGACGTATCCGCTTTTTCATTCCGACTGGAGCGAAGCCTTTGGCCCTGAGCGAAGTCGAATGGGGCAATGGAGGAATCTGGCATCGACAGGGCCGTGGGCCGCGCTCGCACATGCCCGAGCGATGTGCGATGATGCCCCAGAACAGCGCAGAAACCATCACGCAACTCTGCCCTTCTTCCCTGTTTGCAGGGCAGACGATTTTCGGTATATTGAACGGTCTTTGCCTGTGAAGGCATTCACATTTTCCGCCGCTGCCCGCAGCGGCTGACTCGGGAAGGCCACAGAATCATGAAGCAGCATCACAGAAGTCCCGGGACCACCGAAGCCGATCAGGTCCGTTTCGGCGAGCCCCGACGGTACCTCGTCAACGTAGATTCGATCTCAACGAATCAGCTTTTCGCCGACTGTGTCGTCGTCGGCGCCGGTCTGGCCGGCCTGCGGGCAGCCATCGAAGCCGCCGATCATCGCAATGTTGTGGTTGTCTGCAAGGGCACTCTCGAAGACAGCAACACTTGGAAGGCCCAGGGCGGGATCGCCTCGGTGCTCGACCAGGAGGATTCCTTCGAGTCCCACATCGCCGATACCTTCAAGACCGCCGGTGGCATCTGCGATGAGCAGATCGTCGAACGGGTAGTCCATCAGGGCCCCGAACTCATCCGCCAGTTGCAGCAGTGGGGAACCGCCTTCGATCTCGTCGACGGGCGAATCGACATCACGCTCGAGGGCGGCCATTCCCGCGCCCGCGTCCTCCACGCCCATGGCGACGAAACCGGGCGGGCCATCGCCGAAACCCTGATCGCCAAAGTCCGTAACACCCCCGGCATCCGAATCATCGAGAACTTTTTCACCATCGACTTGCTGACCGACGACGAGCAACGCTGCGTCGGCATCATCGGATATGAGCCTCAACGCGGCCTCCAGATCATCTGGGCGGCCACTACGATCCTCGCCAGCGGCGGTGTCGGTCAGTTGTACCGTGAAACGACCAATCCCTCCGGCGCCACCGCCGATGGGCTGGCCATGGCCTACCGAGCCGGAGCGGTCCTGCGCGACCTCGAGTTCGTGCAGTTCCACCCGACCACGCTCTATATCGCCGGCGCTTCCCGGGCATTGATCACCGAAACCTTGCGAGGTGAAGGCGCCTATCTGCTCGACACCAATGGCCACCGCTTCATGAGCGAATACGACCCCGCCGCCGAGCTGGCCCCGCGCGACGTCGTCAGCCGGGCTATCCTCGCCCAGATGCGCAAGACCGAATCGACGCATGTCTTTCTCGACGTGCGGCACCTCAGCAAGGAATATTTCGCCAAACGCTTTCCGCTGATCAGCGACCTCTGCGAGAGCTTCGACATTGACGTCAGTCACGACCTCATCCCCGTTCGTCCCAGCGCCCACTATATGATCGGCGGTGTCCTGACCGACCCCTTGGCGCGAACGAGCCTCGAAAATCTCTACGCCTGTGGCGAAGTCGCCTCGACCGGTCTGCACGGCGCCAACCGACTGGGCAGCAACTCACTGCTGGAAGGGCTGGTCTTCGGTACCATCGCCGGCCGACAGGTGGTGGAGAAGGCTCCCGCCGATGCCGCCTCCCTGAAACACCCGCTCATCAAGTACCAGATCCCGCATTCCGACCGCAGTCAGCTCGACGCCGCTGACGTCCGCAACAGCCTCCGCGCCCTGATGTGGCGCAACGTCGGCATCACCCGCAAGGCCCAACCCCTGATCGAGGCCGAGGAGATCATCCGATTCTGGCATCGCTATGTGATGGACAAGATCTTCGACGCGCCGGTCGGATGGGAATGCCAGAACATGCTCACCGTTTCGCTGCTGGTCACCCACGCCGCCGAATTGCGAAAGGAAAGCCGAGGCGTCCACTACCGCATGGACTATCCCGAGACGGACGATGCGCGCTTCAAAAAGCACATCGAAGTCGTAAAGGCCAACTGACCCGGCCGCCGACGACTGGGCGGCAGGCCGCTGCTCCGGATCGGTTCCGAAGCACCGCCACTGCCGTGGCTCTACGTGGACGTGTTCGTGCACTCTTCGTGTCCTTTCGGCGGATCTGCAAAATCTGAGTTTATGAAAGCGGGTCGCGATGAGGGGGGATCAGATGGGCTGGGGTGCCGTCTGCCTGGCCATTGTGTCGCGATAGGTCCAGGGCATCCAGTCGGCTGGGTGAGCGGAGAGTTCGCTGGCATGCTGGTTCAGTTCCGTCAAATAGTCGAAGGGGTTGACGCCGTTCAGTTCACAGGTGTGGATCAGGCTCATGAACAGGTCTCCCACGTGCGCCCCGTTTTCCGTCTTGTAGAAGTAGGCGTTCCTGCGATGAAGAATCGCCTTATTGAGGGCCTGTTCACAGATGTTCTTATCGAGCGGGGCTCCGGGATGGCGCAGGAACAGCGTTATCTTATCCCAGTGTTTGCGCATGTACGTAATCGCCTCCAACTCGCTCCGGTTCAACTCGATGGGTTCGACCCCGCCATCGGCCCACTCGATTGTGCACTCAGGCTGCGACGCCGTCAGTCCGCCCGGTAGAAGCTCAAGGAATGTGGGCCGCACGCTTGCCGAGTCCAACCCCTCCGGCGCGCCGGCGGCCTCGAGGTGTTTTTTGAGCGAGTCGTACCTCAGACCCAACGCCGTGGCTGTCTTGTTGAGCCCGTGCTCGCGGGCAAGACGCACGGCCTTCTGCCAGAGATCGGCGGGAAGGCGGGTCCGTTTGGGCTGCCGGCTTCGCCGGCAGCGCCCGACGACCCGTTCCACAGGCCGCCGATCAAGCCGAATCCACCGGCACCAACCGAGAATACCCAGCCGCCACAATCATTTCATGCACCCTTGCCGAAAGCACACGCGGCGTTTGAGGTGCAGGTGGCGGGGGGTAGCGTCTTACCGCCCACTACGAGCGGTGGCGTTTGAGAAGGAGGGCGGCGGCGGTTCCGAGGGCGACCAGGAGGACGAGGAGGAGGGCGGCGAGGATGGTTCCGGGGGTCCAGGCGTCCTGGAGGGAATCGATGGCCAGGAGTCGACAGCCGGCATAGCTGAAGATGGCGGTGCCAGGGAAGGAGCCGGCGATGGTGGTCCATGCGAAGGTGGGGAATCGCGTGCGGGTGAGGCCGGCGATCAGATTGACCGCGGCGAAAGGCATCACCGGCACTATGCGCACGACGAGGAGGTAGATCGGGCCGCGCGATTCAATCTCGGCGTTGAACGCTTGCAGGCGGTCGCGATAGCGGTGCTGGACCCAGTTGCCGGCCAGGTGACGGCTGATGGTGAAGCCGATGAGGGCGGAGACCGTCATGGCGGCGACGGCGAAGAGGGTCGCCAGCAGTGGGCCGAAGAGGAAGCCCGCCAGCAGGGTCAGGAGGGCGGCGACGGGCAGGGCGAGCGTCAGCGCGATAAAGACGGTTACGAAGACCGAGGAGGAGGTTACCGGGGCGTTCTGCACCTGCCGGCGCAGAGACGAGGCCTGAGACTGGATTGTCTCCAGCTTCAACAGTCCGGTCGAATGCGCCCAGAGCGTGGCCAGGGCGAGCCCGACCACGAACAAGAAGTACAAGATGATCCTGCGCCGATCCGTCACAGCAAAACCTCCACGAGCAACCACCCGGTACGGCGGGCGTCATCTTACCGGCGCTGGGCTGGACAGACAATACCCACCCAGCGGAGGGCATCAGGCGACGAAGCGCCTTCAGCACAGATCCGGCGATCAAACGGGAACGGCAATCGGCCTTGAGACGAGGAGGGCGGGGCACCATTGATTATTGAATATTGAGGATTCATGGTGGGAAGGGGGTGGAGGAATTTTTGGGAGAAATTGTAACGGGGGGGCGAAAGGGTCGTCCATGTAGACGGGATCACGGCGGGTCAAATCCGTCGCGTGGCGGAGCCTGGCCGTGATCCCCAGCGGCGAATCCGCTGGATGCCTGCCAGGGGGCGGGCCAGGAGCGGCCAGAGGCTTATGAAATCGAACGGGATGCAACTGGATTTGAACCTTATCCGCCGGGCCCAAAGCGGCTGTCAGGACAGCGTCTCCCGTCTGTCCCGCGTGGCCCAGAAGCGGATCCAGACGTATATCTATCGTATGACATTGGATTCTCACCTCAGCGAGGACCTGTGCCAGGAGACGCTGCTGGAGATGGTCAGGCATCTGGGAGAGTTGAGAATCGAGAGTACGCCGGCCTTTTGGGCCTGGCTTCACAAAACGGCCCTGAACAAGATCAGGCACCACATCCGCCAGACGCGGCATACGAAGGTGCGGCAATCCATCGAGGCGCTTGACGATGCGGCGCTGGTCGAACGGCTCTCCGAGGCGGAAGCCTCAGCCTGCGACAAACTGATCCACCAGGAGGTTGTCCAGGCAGTCGTTCGGGCGATGGCGTCGCTGAAGCTGAACTACCGGAGTGTTCTGACCCTGCGGTGTTTCAACGATCTGTCTTACGTGGAGATCGCGGAGGTCATGGGGGGCACTCAGCTTCGGGCCCGACTGCTGTTCTTCCGGGCCAAGAAGTCGCTTCGTCACCAGCTCGCTCGGAACGGATTCGGGCGTATGCACCTCGTCTCGGGCCTGACCGTGTTCGGGGCCATTACTGCCTGCAGTGGCCGATCCGCAGGGGCGGGGGTGCTCATCGGCCAAGACGCGATGAAGACCGGCCTTGGCGCCGCCATTCTGGGGACGGCTGGTTCCAAGGCTGGTCTGAGCGCGGCGGCCGTGGCGGTGGCGGTGCCGGTGCTCGTCGCGATTGGGGGATTGTCATCTGGTCTGTCCCGGTCGGAGGCTGTGATGGAAAGGACCGTGCCAATCGCCGAGGAAACCGATGCGTTTGCGTACCCCTCGCGGGTGGGCGACAGCAGCGATCCGGATGGGAACGGGTGGGCGTGTATCGATTTGAAGAAGCCGGAGACGCTTCCGGTGCCCACCGATCCACCGGCGGTGCTGGTCGATGGGACGCACAGCGACACCGTGGCGCTGATTCTGCCGGAAGATCACTGGGTCCAATTGCAGTTTGCGACGGCGCTGAGAGATGCCGCGGGACCCGATCTGCTCGTGGCGGGCGCCGACGTGACCGATCTGCCCGAGGTGGCGGCGGTCAGCGACAGCAACGATCTGTTCATTCTCGTACCCGGGCCGACCAGGCGGCAGCCTTCGGGGGTGACGCTGGTCGGCTACGATTTTGCCCAGGTACCTGCCAGTGTCCGGCTTGCGGGCGTCC
>CAZTGH010000121.1:0-14033 GCA_964612985.1 uncultured Pirellulales bacterium | reverse complement strand
ACCTGTCCCCCGATCCCGCTCACCCCGACTATGGCAGTCGCCGCACGCTGAAATCGTCGAACAGGACCGGGGCCCCTGAAGCGCTGATCCATACAGGGCCCTTGGATAGCCGCGCGTCTGTTGTCTCCATCACAAGCTCGTCGTCCAAATACCCGCGCAACTGCTCGCCCCGGACTTCGAAGGCGAGTTTATACCACTGGCCTGGGACCAAGGGGCAGGGATTGTAGCCCAGAGTGGCCGGCCGGATCGCGCCGGACACGTCTTGATAATAGAGTCCGAGCCACAACCGGCTTGTTGGAGCATTGTTGCTACAGACGAAGGCGAGACAGTACCTATCCATCTTGTTGGTACCAAAGTTTGCGGGTGTTAGCCGCGTCAGAATGGAAGCGACCCCCCGCCCAGAGCTTCCCTCATTCACGCAGACACGAACGGTCACGGAGTAGTCCGCCCAGCCTATTTGGCTGAGGCAGGCGCTGCAATTCGAGAGCATCAACTGACCGTCTTCGACCGCATGGGTTGCGTTGGCAGGCACAATCTGCCAATACTCGGACAGCCCATTGTCGAAGTTGTCCGAGAAGACAGAACCCGTGATGGGCTCGAGTTGCGGGCTGGGTTTGGATTCCGCCGACTTTGCTGCGCTGGTGGGTTCGGCTGGCTTGGGCCCTGTTGGCGGAATCGCTCCCACTTCTATTCTCTCCGTGATGTCGTCCACGGCCACTGTGTAGAGCCGCCCCCCGGGGTTTGTAGCTATAAAAGCCTCGTACTCACAGGCCACGCGCGTGCTGTCGGGTGACCAGGCATACCTCCTGATCCAATTGGCATCCCCCAGATCCGTTGCCCCTGTTTGCTGCCAGCGACCTCCTTCCAGGCGTGCAAATAGAAGTTGTGCATGGGGAGCCAGCACTCCTTTGTCATCGCGCGTGTAGCAGGCCAGGGCGAGTCGTTTGCCGTCGGGGCTCCAACCCAGCCATCCCACCCACTCAATTCCGTGCTCCTTCAAGTTGAGGAGGGGCTCGGCCTGGCCGCCGGACAAAGGCTGCCGCACCAGCATGCCTTCCTCCGCAATGGTCAGCGACTTGCTGTCCGGCGACCATCCCCATAGCGGCGTTTCCGAGCCGGCCCATCGACGGAGCACCACCGCTTCTCCACCGGCGGCTGGGATCACTTTCAATTCCCCGGCGCCCGCATCATCGCAGACGTAGGCCAGCATGGTCCCATCGGGCGACCACGTCAGGTGGTGCTCAATCGCTGCCGTCCGGGTCAGACGGACCGGCGTTCTGCCATCCGTGAAAACGACCCAGATGTCTTGCTCGTCCGTGGGATCCGCCCTGCAGGTCAATGCCACCCGCGTGCTATCGGGTGACCACACGAAGGCCTTGCGGGTTCCTGCCGCCAGGCGTGTGGCGCCGAATACCACCGTGGCCGGTCCAATCACCCCATGGTCGGCTATTGACAGGGGTATCAACTTCAAACCCATCGCCCTGCTGACGGATTCTCCGCCCGACAGAAACAGCAACCACTTGCCGTCGGGCGATACGGAAACTTCGTCGGTGGCGGGAGCGGGGTCGAGCGCGAACTGAGTCGGTTTCTCTCCAGAGAGAGCGGCCAGGAATAAGTCCGTTTTCCAACCCGTTGTGCGTGACCATAGGTATCTCTTGTGAAACAAGGCTTTTCCATCGGGTGACCATTGATATTGGTAGTCTCCTTCCCCAACGTTCATATCGCCCAGGCCCGTACCGTCCGCCGGCACGACCCAGACCCCGTGCGTGACCTTGTATCCCGTTTGATAGAAGTAGAGTGTCTCTCGATCGGGAGATGCCCCCACCCAATTTGCATTGTCATCCTTCGCCACGTCCTTCGGCAAGGAGATGGGGTACACTTGGCCCTCAGGGTAGCTCACGAATCGTGCGCCTTTCAAGGAGCCAAACGGTTGGAATCCGATCAGCCATTTCCCATCTCGCGACCAACACTTCGGGTACGCAGCCTCTCCTTGGTCCGATTCCTCCCAGAGCACGCGTGCGGCGCCGTCGCCCATCGGCTTGACCCAGAACCCGTCGATAATATCCGTCAGGGCGATGCACTTCCCATCGGGAGAGGGTAGCCCCGTGGAGGCGGCGTCCGGGTAAGGGACAGGTTCACCGGTCGACGCCGAGAAGGCGTACTGGTGGAACTGGCCGTCGGCGTAGGTCCGGAAGAAGACAACCTGAGAGTCCTGCGTCCAGCGTAAGCGTAAAGGCTCTGACCAGTTGGCATGGGTTCCGTGACCATCTCCTACCAAGTCCAGGAGCTTCTTCGCGGGGCCGTTCGGGCGCAGCGTCTGCGGAGAAACGGGCTGCAACCAGACCGTATTCCATCCATGGGCGACGTAGCGCCCATCGGGAGAGACCGCCACCACGCGGACATCACTGTCATGCTCGGTGTAGCGGAATGTCTCCGTCCCATCGAGCGGGATGACAGAGCCCCAATAGAGCAGGAAACGCGCATCGGGCGACAGCATCAGCCCGCTGGTCGTCTTGACCCCGTTGGAGAACGTCCTGGCCAATACGAACTTGACCCCCGTGTTCGGGTCGACAATCACATCGCCCACCTCCGCAGAAGAAACGCTTTCGCTCGCTTCCGTCATCGCTGCCGACGACGACGCGGACGTCTGCTGGCTGGATCTTTCGCCTCTGGCCATGGGCAGCAGGACAGCCGCGATGAGAACGATTGCCGAGATACCGAGGACTCCGATTCTCGCAGTCTGGGGTATGGGTCGTGTCACCATGTGTCTGATCCTCCGTTTCAGGGCCGTTTTCGATTCCGCTACACCCACCAGGCGCAGGCCGAAGTCGGCCTTCCAAAACGCCATCTCGCCGATGTTGATGAGGGTATTGCTGTAATCACTCGCCTGCCCGCCAAGGGCCACGAGGACCGTTTCATCGACCGCTTCCTCGCAGGTTCTGCGGATCATGGCATTCGCAAACCACAAGAAAGGATTGTAGAAGTACACGACTTGCAGGGCCGTCTGCACCGCGTTGACCCACAGGTCGGCCCGCTTGATGTGGGCCAGTTCGTGGATCAGGGTCGCCTTGAGGCCCTCGGGCGAGAGCTTGTCCACGAACGAACTCGGCATCAGGATGGTGGGTCGCAGCAGGCCGCAGACGGCCGGGCTGGACAAGGCCTCCGAGATTCGCAATCCGACTTGTCCCCGAACGTCCATCTGTCGGCGACACGCTTCCAACGAGACGAGCAATGGCCCCTCAGCCGGGGTGCTTGTCGCGACCAGCCCGCGCACGAACCTGAGCCGTTGAGCGAGCAGTGCCACGAAAGCGAGCATCCCCGCCAGCCAGAACAGCAGGACAATAGCCTGCCAAGTGATGGGAGTCAGACTCACAGGAACAGGGGCCACGGCAGAATGCGACTCCACTGGATTGACCGGAGCAGATTCGACCGGGGCGGGCACATCTGCCGAGTGTGGGCGAGGAGGAGCCTCTCGGGTCACTGGTTCGAATTCGATGGCAGGCGTAAGACCGTCCGATACCTCAGCCACAGCCGGCATTCGACTTGGCGCCCAATAGCCAATCCCGGTCGGCAGGGAAAGGGTCGGCGGCAGAATCAACTTCACGAGCACGAGCAGCCATAGGCAATATCGAACGACCGCGCGCACGCGTTTGCGCAACAGCAGATCGATGCCGAACAGCACGATGACCAGCAGGGCCGATTGCAGAAATGCCCCAACAGCGTAGCGGCTGAAGGTGCTACCGAGGTCGTTCAAGCCGCTCAGACACTCGTTGATGATCTCGACCATTGGTGGATCTCCCACTCATGTGAATCCAGAGGGTCAGTCTTTGCCCTCCCCAGCCTTCCTGACGAACTCCCGTAACTCGGTGGCCTCTTCCTTCGAAAGCCCCTCATGTTCGATGAGGAACTTCAGCATGGGCGTCAGGGCCCCGCCGAAGGCCCGTCCCAGCATCTTGCGCAGCTCGCCTCGCCGGGCCTCGACCTCGCTGATGCACGAGCGGAACAGTTGCAGGTTGCGAATCTTCTCGATCTCCAGAAAACCCTTGCCCGCCATGCGGTCCATGGTCAGCTTGACCGTCGCATAACACCAGTTCCGCGTCGCCGCCAGCGCCTCCTGCACCGTGCCCGCCGCACACGGCTCCTTCTCCCACACCACCTGCATGATCTCCCACTCGGCCTCCGTCATCTCCGCCACCGCCTTCTTCCGCCGACCCGCCTGGCCCTTCTTCGATGAACGCATGAATACAGCTCCCTAGATTTTGATTTTTCCCAATACTATTTGCCTTAAATCAAATATGCAAGGGAAAAATCAAATTACCTGCAAAAAAAAGATGTTCCCGATCTACTCGGGTCGCCCCGGGCCCTGCCCCCCTCGCACGACCCAATCCGCCCGCCTTCCCCCAGCGGGAAAGCTCAATGTGCAGTTGCAGGCAACCGCGAACGGGTGCGCCTGGTTGTTGTTCACCCGGATCAAGCAAGTTGTCGCTACCTCTCGGGACATACTGTCTCTCCGCACGTCCACCTCCCATTCTACCAGACACCCCTTCCCCCGTCCACTGCGCTCGCAGTGACGCAATAACCACCAACAGCCCAACGCCTGCGTCGATCCCGATGACCGCCCGTTGGTTGCGGCTGAGCCCTTCGGCGGACGGTAACGTCGGCCAAAATGATTCCCCGGGTATTCGGATACCGCGCCATCCGGTATAATCGGCCCGTCGGCAGAGGCGCGTTCTGCCGGATTCTGAATCGTTTCTGGAGCGGTTTTCGAACGAGACACGGCGGGTCGTTCGCCCGCTCACATGGGCATCAGGTGCGACGAATGACGAATGGAGCCAGATCGGGACCGGCGCCGATTCGCCGGCTGAAGGAAGTCGCCGGTTCCGGCGCGGGCAAGACCCTGAACCCGGAAAATCTTGCCCGTTTCGGGCCGTTCCCCTCGGAGGCGCCGGTCCTGGTGATCCTCGCGGCCGGCAAAGGGACCCGATTCGGCGCCGATCCGAAGTGCATCCAACCCGTGGACGGAAGGCCGCTGGCGCGGCACTCGATCGAAGGTTTCCGCCGCTTCCGCACCGGGCCGGTGATCTGCGTCGTAGGCTATCGCCACGAGGAGGTTTCGGCGGCGCTGGGTGACGAGAACACCTACGTCCTCTCGGACGATCCCGCCGGCGGGACGGCGCTGGCTGCTTTCGAGGCCCTGGCGGCGCCGGGACTGCTCGAGGCCAACCCGCCGATCATCATCACCATGGGCGACCGCATCGTGCCGGCGACGGTATTTCGGCGGCTCTGGGACACGCATCGCACAGGGTCACGTGAGGCGGACCTGACCTTCCTGACCGCCCAGTACGAACCGCCCCGGAACCATGGCAAAGGGCGCGTGCTGAGAGGGGAGAACCGGCGGGTGATCCGGATCATCGAAGAAAAGGACATCGCCGCCGAGCAGGACGAGGCCCGGCGAGAGGCCCTGCTGGGACTGACGGAGGGCAACTGCCCTCTTTACATCATTCGCGCCGCGACCCTGCTGCGGCATCTCCAGGACCTGACCAACGCCAACGCGCAAGGCCAGTATTATCTGACCGACATCATCGAGGCGATCAGCCGGGAGCGAGGTGAGATTCGCACGATCACGACGAGGGTCAACGATCCCGAATACGATCTGCTGTGCTCGGACGTGACGCGCCCGGCGGACCTGGCGCTGCTCGAAGGCATCCTGGCCTCGAGCGGACGCCTGCCGTCTCCGCAGGAACAGGAAGTGGAGGACGTCGCTGACGCGATTCGCGCGGACCGCCCTGCCGAACAGGTCGAATCCATCATTCGGCAACTGGAGGAATTGCAGAATCTGGTTCGCGACGAACGGCTCGATCTCAAGCCCGACCGTCCTGTGGGCATCGGCATCTCGGGGGGTCGTCTGCGAATCGCCTTCATGCACCCGGACATGGTTCGCTTCTTCGGTCCCGCCTGGCAGATGCCCATCGGCGCCGGCACTGCGGCGGGAACCGAACAGATCGTGCTGCTCGCCCAGCAGGCGAACAACGGCCAGATCCATCTGTTTCCCGCCAATCCTGAATACCGCGAGGACATCAACGCCATCGCCTCGGACAACAGCGCGATGTACCCCGACGAGAGCATCTCGGACCTGCACGCCTACGAAACGTTCGGCACGCGCATGAGCGAGTTGCTGCTGCTGTCGCTGGGATACTTCAGTGATGAGGAGATCGAGCGGCGGCACGCCCGGGGCCTTCCGCTGCCTCCGCCTTCCTGTTGGGTCAGCAGCAACATGCGCCGGCCCTTCGCGCTGGTCGGCAATGCGATCGCCTCCATGCGGACCCTGCGTCGCGGGACCCTGGGCGCCAAGATCCGTCAACACCTGGGGCACGGAAAATTCACGGGCCTGCGCCTGGTCAGCACGGGCAATATCCCACAGGGTGGTTTCTCGAGTTCGTCGGCGGTCACCGTGGCCACGAAGAACGCGATCAACAGGCTGTTCGAGATCGGGATCCCGCCGGACATGCTCGTTCACCTGGCCTGCCAGGCGGAATACGGCACCGGCGTCCGCGCTGGTTCGCTGGATCAGGCGACGGAACAGAAGGGACGAGCGGGGCAGGGAACGCTCATCAGTTCGAACCCAAGAGACAACTACCGCATCCTGGGGACCTACCCGGTCCCCTCCGACCGCTTTCACATCATCTTTCCCTACAGCGTCGAACGCGACCGCAGCGCCTGGCGATGGTCCTGGGGAGCGTATGCCGAGGTCGTCGGCTCCGGGCCCCTGACCACAGGCGAGGCGCGCAAGATGACCGGCAAAGCCGCGGAACTGGCCGCCATCCTGACCCGATTGCCATTGGAGACCGATTTCTTCAAGGAGATCGAGGACGACCTGATGGACGACGGGTTGCTGTCGGACCGCAGCCGGGACTGGATCTGTTCGATCCTGCGGCAACTGCCCCTGCTGGTCTCGCAGCAGGAGCTTCGCGAGCGGGTGATGGCCGAGCGCGATTGGTATGTCGAGCGATTGGCGGAAGCCGAACACCTCGACGCGCAATCGGCCGCTCGTAAGGCCGACGCGACCCTGGAGACGCTCTTCTCAGGATGGCGGGATCCCGTGCAGCGTCGCGGCACCGACAGCGGCGAGATCGCGACGGAGACGGGCGTGCCCCTGCGGGCCATGGTCGCCTATCTCTTCGGAGAGGTCGCCAAGTGCTTCTATCTGGTCCATCACCCCGACGAATGGATCGAGTACATCACCCGCTCGCAACGAGGCGATCGCTGCGTTCAGATCGCCTTCGAACGCCTGCCCTCGCGTCGCCAGATGGAGGGCCAGACCGGGTGGGAGCGCGGCGCCACCGGCTCGCAGCGGATGGACCTCTGGCTGGAGTACTGCGGCGCGACGCCCTTCGACTACAACCGGGAGTTGGACGACCGCTCGCTGTCGCCCGATCGTCGGCCGCAATTCCACCAGTTGAAGGGGTCGAACTTCTTCCGGGGTCTGGCGCTGATCGACTTGGCCGAGGCAATGCTCAAGCGGGCCTTCGGCGCCGATGCAGTGGCTGTACGCGTCAATGCCGCCGGCCAGGGAGATTACTTCCAGGTGCACCTCGACACGCAGAAGGCCGTCCCCGCCGAGGTCAAGCAGTTCCTTGGTGCGGCGTTCTACCGTCGGTTCGGCCTCTCGCCCGATCCTCCGTTCGTCGAGCTGCATCCCGGCGCCGGCGCTCTGGGAGCGCGCCTGAGCCGATACGATCTGCTGCCGCAACTGGTCCAGCGATTACGCAAACCCTTCATACCGTAACGTGCAGCGCAGCTCCCTTGTGCATCTCTGCGGGCTCGCGTGTGTGAGACGATCCCGCCCTTTGTGTGCCAGCGGGTCAGAAATATCCCCGCCCGAGACTTTGTACGTTCACCTGCGTTTTCGGGATTCACGAATAGACTTGTGAAGCGCCACGAATTCCGCTAGAGTGTGAGCCTCATGAACGCCATATGGGTGGCTACGACGCTTCGGCAGGGATTCCGTTCGCAGAGCAAGACGCACGATGACATGGATCGAGAATCGCATAGGGCAATGGACGGTCAGGTATCGCTGGTGGATCATTCTGCTGACGGTGCCGATCATGGGTCTGGCCGCACTGGGCATTCGCGATCTCCAAATCAATAGCGACACCCGCGCCTTCTTCGGCGAGAAGAACCCCCAGTACCAGTCGCTCAAGGCCCTGGAGAACACGTTCAGCAAAGAACAAAGCGTCCTGTTCATCGTCGCTCCCCAGGACGGCAACGTCTTCACCCGGACGACGCTGCGCGCCATTGCCGAGTTGACGGAGGCAGGCTGGCAGGTTCCCTACTCGTCTCGCGTCAGTTCGGTCTCCAATTTCCAGTACACCCGGGGCGAAGGAGAGGACCTGATCGTCGAGGACCTGATCCAGGACCCGGCCGAGATGTCCGATGCCGAATTCGAGCGTGCTCGGGAGGTGGCGCTCTCCGAGGAGACGATCCTCAACCGTGTCATCAGCCCGTCGGGGCACGTGGCCGGCGTGTTCGTCGGGCTGGCCATGCCGACCGAAGACCGCCAGGCCACCCCGGAGGTGGCTCGCGGCGCGACCCAGATCCTGGAAGACTTCAAGGGGCGCTACCCCCAGATCGAATTCTACCTGACCGGCTCGGTCATGGTCGATCAGGCTTTCGGCGAGGCCAGCAAGCGGGACTTTGCGACGCTGGCGCCGGCGATGTTTGTGACGATGGCGGTCCTGATCGGACTGGCGTTGCGGTCGTTTTTCGGCGTGCTGGCCGCGTTAGTGGTGATCGCCCTGTCGATGGTCATGGGAATGGGCCTGGCCGGCTGGTTGGGCATTCCACTGACGGCCGCCTCGGTCAGCGGTCCCGGCCTGATCCTCACCCTGGCGGTCGCCGACTGCGTGCACATCCTCAGCACCATGCTGCACCAGATGCGGGAAGGAACACCCCGGCGGCAAGCGATCGCCCGAGCCATGCAGATCAACCTCCAGGCGGTCTTTCTCACCAGCATCACGACCGTGATCGGCTTTCTCAGTCTGAACTTCTCCGAATCGCCGCCCTTCCGCGACCTGGGCAATATCGTCGGCCTCGGCGTCACCGCGGCATTCTTCTGTTCGATCCTGCTGCTGCCGGCGCTGGTGGCGGTGCTGCCCTGCGGCGCCGGACCCGACCAGAGGAACGTCATCCGGATCCACTGCGATCGACTGGCCCGGTTTGTCATTCACAGGGCGCGCGTCCTTCTACCGTTGATGCTCACGTTGGGTCTCGTCACGAGCCTGGGCATATTCCGCATCGAGCTGAACGACAATTTCCTGACGTATTTCGACCGGACGTTTCCATTCCGTCGGGCGACCGACTTCATGATCGAGAACCTCGGGGGCTGGGATATCATCGAGTACCCTCTCAGTTCAGGCGAGTCGGGGGCCATCGCGGACCCGAACTACCTGACCACGCTCGACGAGTTCGCTCGGTGGTATCGGCAACAACCCAAGGTGATCCACGTGACCACGATCTCCGATACCATGAAGCGGCTCAATCGCGACATGCACGGAGGCGCAGAAGAGTTCTACCGCATCCCGGAGAGTCGGGAACTGGCGGCACAGTATCTGCTCTTCTACGAACTGTCGCTGCCGTTCGGGCAGGATCTCAACAATGTGATCGATGTCGACCGCGAGACGAGCCGGTTCCTCGTAATGTTCGAGAGCATGAGCGCCAAGGAACTGCACGAGATGGACGCCAAGGCCCGCCGGTGGCTCGAAGCGAATGCGCCGACTCACATGCAGATCTCCGGCACGGGATTGTCTCTGATCTGGGCGGACATCACGCATCGCAATATCCGCAGCATGCTCAAGGGCTCGTTCGGGGCGCTGTTTCTGATCTCGGCGATCATGACGATAGCCCTTCGCAGCCTGAGGCTCGGAGTAATCAGTCTGGTGCCGAACCTGCTGCCGCCCGCGATGGCGTTCGGGGTCTGGGGGTTCATCGACGGCCAGGTGGGTCTGGCCCTGTCGGTGATCGTCGCGATGACCATCGGCATTGTCGTCGACGATACCGTCCACTTCCTGAGCAAGTACGACCGGGCCAGGCGCAGACAGGGGATGGCGCCCGAGCAGGCGGTGCGATACGCCTTCGGGACGGTGGGAACCGCCATGTGGGTCACGACGGTCGCCCTGGTAGCGGGGTTTTCTCTGCTGACGCTCTCGCACTACCGGATGAGTTCGGAAATGGGCATGATGTGCGCGATCGTCATTGCCCTGGCCCTGCTGATGGACTTTCTGCTGCTGCCCACTTTATTGCTGAAACTGGACCGCAAAGATGGTAGTGTAAAGGCCGATCAGGAAACGCAAATGGATTTTCAGGTGAATCGTCTATGAGATATTGGGCCTTTGCAGTAACCGCTGCAATCGTTGTCATTTACGCAGTGTTCCCCTCCATCGCAGCGGAACCGTCGCCCGAGCAGCGCGGGTTGGCCATCGCCACCGAGGCGGACCGGCTCAACAGCGGCTATGGCGACAGCACCGCCAATCTGCGCATGGTGCTCCGCAACAAGCAGGGCCAGACCAGCGAGCGCGAAATCCGCATCCGGACGCTCGAAGTCGAAGGCGAGGGCACCAGGAGCCTGTGCATCTTCGACACGCCCGCCGACGTCAAGGGCACCATCCTGCTGACCCACACCCACAAGCAGAGCGAGGACGATCAGTGGCTTTTCCTGCCGGCGCTGCGACGGATTCGTCGGATCGCCGCCCAGAACAAGTCGGGCTCCTTCATGGGCAGTGAGTTCTCCTACGAAGACATCGCGACCCAGGAACTGGCGAAATACACCTACCGCTGGCTGGGCGATGAATCCTACGACGGCAACGAGTGCTACGTGATCGAGCGTACCCCCGTGGACCAGGCCAATTCGGGCTACAGCCGGCAGGTGGCCTGGATCGACCAGGCGCACTATCGCACCTGGAAGGTGGAATATTACGATCGCAAGAACGATCTTCTCAAGACCCTGACGTTCAAGGGCTACCGGAAGTACCTCGATCGCTTCTGGCGAGCGGAGAGGATGGAGATGGTGAACCACCAGACGGGCAAGAGCACAACACTGACCTGGTCGGACTTTGCCTTTGGAACGGGGCTCAGGGAAATCGACTTCGAGAGGCACAGCCTGACTTTACTTCGATGAAGACTTCTGCAAAAATGGACAGTAGGCCTGCTATCCACTTTTGCAGAAGTTCATTTCGATGACGCAGTTAAGGTGGCATGGATGCACATGAGGATTTTGGCAGCCGCGCTGGCGGCAGGGATGTCGATCGGAATCGTTGCGGCGGGCGCCGCCGGAGCGGGAGAGATTTCCGGATGGGTCTCCGTGGAGGCAAGGGCCTTCTTTCACGATCCGCTCTACGAAGACCAGGAACACCATAACGGCTCGATCGCCGCGCAGCCCGAGTACTACCACGCCTGGGAAAACGGCTCCAGCTTTCGTTTCGTCCCCTTCGGGCGTCTGGACAGCGCCGACTCGGAGCGCACGCACGCCGATATCCGCGAGTTGAACTACCTCTACCGCCAGGACAACTGGTTTGTCCGTCTCGGCGTCGGCAAGGTCTTCTGGGGCGCCACCGAATTCGTTCACCTGGTGGACATCATCAACCAGACCGACCTGGTCGAGCACATCGACACCGAAGACAAGCTGGGCCAGCCCATGGTCGAGTTCTCGATTTCGCCCAGTTGGGGGACGATCGATTTCTTCCTTCTGCCCTATTTTCGCGAGCGGACCTTCCCCGGGCGGGAGGGCCGGCTGCGCACTTCGCGCGTGGTCGATGTCGATGACCCGATCTACGAGAGCACCTCGGAAGAGAACAACGTGGACGTCGCGCTGCGGTACAGCCGGACGTTTGGCGGCATGGATTTCGGCGCGTACGTCTTTCGAGGCACGAACCGGGACCCCCTGCTGGCCACGCCCGACCTGATCGACCCCGACGACACCGACGATTCCCGACTCATCCCCTTCTACGAGCAGATCAACCAGTTCGGCACCGACGTGCAATACGCCAGTGGCAACTGGCTCTGGAAACTGGAGGCGTACTTTCGCAACGGATATCTGCAGGACTACTTCGCGGCGGTCGGCGGGTTCGAATACACCTTCTTCGGCGTCGGAGGCGGCAATACGGACCTCGGTGTCCTCAGCGAGTACGCCTACAACGAGCGCGACGACGGGGGCCTGACCCTCTTCCAGAACGACCTGTTCCTGGGCATGCGTCTGACGCCCAACGATGCCGCCGGATCGCAACTGCTCGTCGGCTTCGCCCAGGACACCGAGCAGTCCGAGAACGCCATGAGCATCGAGGCCAGCCGACGCTTCGGCGCCAACTGGAGGCTCATCCTCGAGGCATGGCTCTTCCTCGATACCGCTGAGAGCAGCGTCCTGCACGACCTGCGAGACGACGACTTCGCCCGTCTCGAACTCGCCTACTATTTCTGAAGCTCGCTGAAGTCCTCCGCCCACACGTAATCGCAGAGAGCCATTCCCAAAGGCGTACTCGACAGTCCGGTCTCCGCCTTCGCCACCTGCTTGGTCCACACCCAAAATACGTATTTTCCCGCATTGACGATTTTCGGCACACGCCAAAAACTCCTGCGTAGGTTGATTTTCGGCATGAGATTGACGTGCCGTGAGAAAGTCAGCGAGACCCGCAAGGGACAGCAGCAGGAGTACGAAAAGGATTGGTTATCACGTGTAGCGTTGGCAGCCAGGCGCCCATGCCATCGGTCGAATTCGGACTGGCTATGTAGAGCTGAAATCGAGGGGGTGATTGGGTTTGATCCCAAGTGCCGCCTCCAATGGATGAGTCCATCAGTTTCCCCATAACCAATATCAGTGAAGGTTTTCGTTTCACAGCACAATGGCAGTCTCGTTTTCCGTCAGAGTCCAGAAAGGAGGCATCCGCATCGAAGCCACTGGCGCAATCCACGGCGGGAGAAGAAAAAGCGTATCCAAGCGTTCCAACAAACAGAAACTGAATTGAAAGGAATGAACCCATGAAAAAGGCAATGATTCTTCTCGCAGTAACCTTTCTCCTGTGCGGCCTGGCCCTCGCCGGTGGAAAAGGGGCCGTAAACAAAATCGCGATGGTAGTACATGACGAGGCCGACAACGAGCAAGAGGTAGGTGCCGAGGTGGGGTCGCTGAATCTCAACACTACTGCAAATGGGATACTGATCGTCGTGGTCAATATGGATGATGCCATTCCATTGGAAAACGACCCTGACACCGAGGATATCGACGAAGGAACCTACGATTGCCGTGTCTGGGTCGATGCCGCTGCCCCCGTTACTATCCTTGACTGCCTCAAGGTGAACGCTAACGGCCAAGGTACTGCCAATGTCAAGGTAGATCTCACGGATATCGTTGCGGATGGCGCGACGGAGATTTGGGTCAAGGTAGCCGTAAGACCCTGGTTCGACAGTGTTTACCCCCCGAGTGTTTTCCCGACACCCAGCTATGTCAACGGACCTGAGTGGCCAACGGAGATCACTGTGCCGCTGAAGTAGCTGCGAAGGATTCAAGACAAGCTATTCTGGGAGGCACCGGCACGCATGGCGCGCAGTACATCAGTCCGGCCGGTCCGGGATTTAGAAAGTTCTACCGATTTGCTGGACTGCTGATCGCGTCAGGGACGACGCGACCAGCGGTCCGCGCCAGAGAAGATGTGTCAGGCGAGGGCTGCGGGCGAGGCTCGCAGCCCTCCTCCTTTGGCACCATTCGCAGCGCTCAGTAGCTATCCTCGATGAAGGCTCGGGTCAGGGGGTGTTCGTAGGCCTTGGCCAGGTCGTTTCGGATCCAGTTGGCGTAGGCGTAGGCCAGGCCGAGCGGACCGCCCTGGTGGAACCAGACTCGCAGGATGCGGCTGGTATACAGTTGGATCCAGTCCTCCTTCGTCGGGATCGACGCGACGAGGTCAGTCCCTCGTTTCTTGTGTTCGGGCCCAGGTTGGTTCGTCGGAGCGTGCATGGCGGTGTTCAGTTCTCAGTGTTCGGTTCTCACT
>CAZTGH010000120.1:0-14148 GCA_964612985.1 uncultured Pirellulales bacterium | reverse complement strand
CAACAACCTGACCCTCGATCTGGCCAGCGTCGCCTACTGGTATCAGGCGCCACCTCTACAGAAGCTCCCCACTGCCCCCAGCAAGGACGTTCGCCAGCCCAAGTCGTTCATCGGCGTCACGGACATCCACCGCTGGCGGGACGAATGGCGCAAGAACCATGGCAACGAGCGTCAGTTATGGGGCAACGAGAAATAGAGTTTGTAGTGTGCCCGTCAGGGCATACGTGAGCAGGTAACGCCTTACGGCGCCACTACGACCTCCCGTTTTTGTTCAGACCGTCAGTTGCCTGGGAGTTGGTCCGCATAGGGCAGCGTGTCCGGCGTGACGCGAACCTCGGTGCTGAAGCGGTAGGGCACCGGGGTCCCCGAGTCGAACTGGAGTTCGACGAAGTAACCGGTCCACCCCTTCTCCGGCGCCGGAATTTGGACGTCATAGACGCCGGAATCGTTCGGCGTCAGCGAACGGCTCTGCCACGCCTTGCCGATCGTCTCCAGGCGGAAATCCCGGGCCTTCGGATTGGTCGCCGTCCAGAGCGTGACCTTCTGCGGGCGCGTCTTCGGCGTGACGACGATGTGCCCCTCCTCGGGAATATCCCATGAGAATTGCGGACGATCGCGGCCCGTGAGGACCGACTGATACCACACCATCAGGGCCTTGTCCGCCTCGGAGCCGTCCAGGCCATGGTCCGTGTTGGCACAGTAGAGCAGGTACTTGTCCTCGGGCAGATCGCAGAAGTAGAACTGGGCCGAGTCGGGCAGGAAGAACTGGTCACCCGCCGAGTTGATCAGGAACTTGGGCATTGTGTAACGGTCGAGATAGCTGTAGGGATCGACGAAATTCTGTATGGCGGCGCCGTCCTGAGAGCCGAGACGGTCGAGGACCTTCATCTGTTCGTAATCGCCGATGGCCTGCGAGTAGAAGCCATAGGCGGCGAAATGGTGCCGCATCTGCTCGTCCATGTTGAGTACGTCGATCACGACGGGCGCGATGGCTCGAACCCGCTTGTCGACCGCCGCCGTCAGCCAGGTCGTCCAGCCTCGTTTGGAACCGCCGGAAACGACGAAGCTCTGGATCGCCGGCTTGCCGTTGGTGGTCTTAGCGAGATGATCCTGGACCGTGTCCATCGCCCGAACTGCGCTCTTGACCATCGGCAGCAATAGAGGCCAGGTCGGGTCCTCGGTCCGCAGAAACTTGTCGAAGGTATAGGCGATGATCGCGTCCTCGTACCGCTGGTTGTCCGGATCGTCGGGGAAAACCAGTGGCTGATTGGGCACCATGCGCAGCTCCGCCACCACCGACCGCGTACGCAGCGCGATGTTGCCCAGCATGTCATCGGGCCTGGTTGGAGCCGGGCGGTCGTTGCTGCCGCCTGTGATCCAGAGCAGGGCGGTGTCGAACGCGACGTTGTCCGGGACGACAATCGTCAGCCAGTGCTTCCAGAGCGTGCGATTGACTTCGTTCTCGCTGCGCCAGCTCTGCGAGGTCATGTCCAGGACGTAGATCTTGCCCTGCGGATGGTCGATCGTGCGGACCAGGCTGTAGCAATAGCTCGGGTCCGGCTGGGCCACGTAATCGTCCAGCGGGGTAGCGACAGCCAGAGAAGCAACCAGTAACGTCAGCAGGATGGTCGTGGTTCTTCGCGTTTTCATCGTCTAACGTGCCTTTCTCCCTCGACGGGTTCGCTGGGGTTCGTTCAGACTTCGGACGGAAAAATCGTCCGCAGATATTCGGCGTCGTACTTGCAGCTCTCTTCGACGCCAAGCGGCATCTTCGTGCCTTCCATGACAAACCACCCACGGTAGCCAATGTTGTCCATGGCCTCTCGCACGCGGGGGAAATCGATCGAGCCACGCCCATACAGGTTGTCGTAGTCCTTGGCGTGGAACTGGACGATGTGTTTGCCCAGCGTGCGGATCTCCTGGTAGATGTCGTAGCCCTTGAGGTTCGAATTGCCGACATCGTAATACACCTTGATCGCAGGGGACCCGACGCGCTCGATGATTTCCATATGCTGGGCGGCGCTGAGCCACGATTCGACGGCCAGCGTGACGCCGGCCTGCTCGGCCTTGGGGGCGACCTTCCTGAGACGCTCGATGGTGGTCTCCATGCCGACCGGATCGTCGAGCAGGTCCCCATTGCCGAAGAAGGCCAGCAGAATGATGTTCGTCTTCATCTTCGGACAGACGTCGATGGCCCGCTCGACCCATTGCTCGGCGCGAATGTCGCTCTTGTAGGGGATCTCGTTGAGTGTGCCCATCGCCAGCGAGGCAACCTGGAGTTCGTTCCGTTCGGCCGAATCGAGGATACTCTGCTGAATGCCTGGGTCGAAGAGTGGCAACGTGTCCTTTCCACGACCGAAATCGACCTGTACCCCGTCGATCCCGATGCGCTTGGCCACGTCGAATGATTCCGGCTGGCACGTCCGACCGATGGTCCAATCGCAGACGCCCAGCTTGAAGCCGGCCGCTCTCTTCCTCGCGGTTCGCCCTCCGGATGACGACGTGCACGAACTGGTCAACGAGAGGCCCGCGACCGTCAGCGCGGTCCCGACCAGCATTTCGCGGCGGTTCAGGATTCGTTTGTCCACGCACAAACCTCCATGAAGGGTCGTACGTGTGACCGGCAGTGCCGCGAAGCCACACGCACGATGCATTCTCGATTCTATGCCTTGACGCCTTGGAGATCGGCGTCGAGCTTCTCCTTGCTGCTCATCAGCTCGTTCCAGGTGACCATCCGCTTTTCGTAGGCGGCGGTGCGTCCCAGGACGGTGATCAGATTGCTGCGGACACTGCACTCGACGGTCGGGTTCTCGAAATGGCCGCCGGTGACGTTGTCGTAGAAGTTCTTGATGTTGGCGACGGCGCCGTCCCGATAGATGCCAGGGGATTTACCGCCCCGATAGAAGTGATCGCCACGAATGAGGACCTGCCCGCCGTATTCGGTCTCCAGGATTCCCTCGGTGCCGAACATGCGGTTGCGGATGCCCTCGGGCTGCGTGCCGTACCCGTTGGATTGTCGCGAGCTGAAGGTGATGGCGACGTCGTTGGGGTACTGGAACAGCACGCTGAACGTGTCGTAACAGGTGCCGACCGGACGGAACTTGCGTCCGCCGCTGCCGACCGCCCACAAGGGGGGGGCATCCATGATCCAGTTCATCACGTCGAGCGTGTGGATGTTCTGCTCGGTGATGATATCGCCCGACAGGACCCGGTCGAGCCCCCAGGCGCGAAGGCGGTTCTCGGGGTTCTCCGGGTCGGCTTTCCACGTGTCGTAATAGCCTGTAAACGGGTCGCCCGCGTGGTAGGTGCACTCACCGAAAGCGAACTTGCCCAAAGCGTTCTCTTCGTGCACGCGCCGCAGGGCCTCCATGTAGAACGGGTCCACCCGCGTCTGGAAATCGACCAGGAAGCACTGCTTCTTCTGCCGCGCGGTCTTGCCGCTGCTCTCGATGCTCAGGCACCCCGGGACGTCGACGGCAATGGGCTTGGCGAGATACACGTGCTTGCCCGCCTCGACGCCGGCGGCTGCCTGCTCGGGGTGGAAGTAAGGCGGGCTGATAATCGCCACCGCGTCCACCTTGTCCAGAAGCTTGAGGTAGCCCTTGAGGCCCGTGTAGCGATTCGACGCCGGAACGCCGACGTCGTCAGCCAGCCGGTCGGTGCGGTCCTGGAAATAATCGGCGGCGGCGACCACGTTGTATCCGCCGTGTTCCTTGAAGAGCCTGGCGATCCAGGTGCCGCGTCCTCCACAGCCGATCATGCCCAGATCGATCTTGCTGTTGGCGGCGAACGTCCGGACGGCGCCGGGGGCAATGACGGCAAACGATGCGGCTGCCGCACCCGCCACGAAGCGACGCCGGCTCAGGTTCCTGGAGACATCGGATGGCAGGGCGGGATTCGGTGGTGCTGGCATTGGGCGGTCCTCCTTTCAAATCTTCTGGACGACACCACGAGGTAGGGTGCGCCTCGGGCCCGCGCGTGGGTTGAGAACCCACCCTACGTCACTGGAGTGATTATACCGTCCCTGGCGTCTCGTGCAATGCGTTTCCCGAGCGTCAGACGGTGGTGGTGTCCGCATCGCGCGCCCGAGCGGGTGAACGTACGTAGCCGGAGACGGGGATGTGCTTGGCGGCCAGATGCTCCAGGTCGATGTACTGCTCGCGGCGAATCTTGCCCGTCGAGGTCTTGGCGAATTCGTTCGTGTGAATCTCGAGCTGGTGAGCGGCGATTCTCTCGAATCCCGACAGGTGCTTGTTGTTGCGCTGGCAGTCCCGAATGCTCTCCCAGATGAGGCTTTTGACCGTCTGAAGCTCGGTCAGCAGCTCGCTCCGGGGGCGACGCGTGTGCCCCTCGAGGATCTCCCACGCCGGCTGGACGAGGGCGCGCATGGTCTCCTCCATGACGCCGTTAGGGTCGGTCCGCCGGGTAGGGACCACCAGGACCTCTTTCACGAACCGCGCCTCGGACAGCGCGGTCTCCACGCGCTCGGGATTCACGTTCTTGCCGCCGGGCAGAATAATCAGGTACTTCTTGCGTCCGGTGATGTAGAGATAGCCGTCTTCATCGAGATAGCCGAGATCCCCGGTGTGCAGCCAACGGACTCCATCCGCGTCCGTATCCACTACCGCCTGCGTAGCCGCCGCGTTCCGGTAGTAGCCCTTCATAATGCACGAACCCCCGAGGCAGATTTCGCCGTTCCGCCGGGGTTCCTGCCTCTGATTCTCTTCATCCACGATCTTGACCGTTAGCGTATCAATGGGCTTGCCCACCGAGCCGAGCTTGTCCTGCCGCTCGTTGAAGCCGTAGACGGGGGAGTTCTCCGTGGTGCCGTAGCCTTCGTACATCCGGAAGCCGCGTTTCCAGAGCGTATCGAGCACCCAGCGGGGCATGGGAGCGGCGCCCGAGAGGAAGAACCGTACGCTGGTCCAGCCTTGCTTCCTACGAATCAGACGGCCCACGCATCGCGGGAACCATCGATCGAGAAATCGCAGCAGGACGCTTTGCTGTTTCTGGCGGTCGAGACCGTCTTCCAGCTTGCGGGCCAGCGTGGTGAAGAGGGCGGGGATGGCGATGAAGATCGTGATGCGCTTCTCGCAAATCAAATCGGCCACTTCGCGATATCGGTTGGTGTAAATGCTGGTCGCGGCCGCCAGCAACGGCAGGAGCTTTCCGACGGTCAGCCCGAACGAATGATGGGGCGGCAGGATGTGTCCCAGCACGTCCTGCGGGCCGAGGTCGACGCGTCGAACCGAGCCTTCGAGATTGGCAACGAGGTTGGTGTGGGTCAGTTCCACCTCGCGTGGATCGCCCGTGGTTCCTGACGTACAGAGTACGACCGCCGTATCATCGGGACAGAGATTACGGTGGATCGCGTCGAGGTCGGATGTTCCCTGACTGCCGTCCTCTCCGAGCGGACTGTCGGTCATAGGAATTACCGGGAGTCCGGCGGCCTTCACGTGCCCGGTCAGCTCATCGCGGTCGCTCGGGTTGGCGTAATCGTCGGACAGAATCAGAACGCGTGCGTCGGTGGCTTCGAGGTGCGCCATCACCCCCTGGGGACCGCGCTCCGGATCGATCAGCACCGGAACCGCTCCCGCCAGCAACACGCCCCAGAGGGCGACGTCCCAGTCGGTCCGGTTCTTCGAGACGATGGCCACCCGGTCCTGCGGAACGATGTTTTCTCGCTGGATCAACCCATTTGCGAAGGCTTGCGACCGCCGCCGCAGTTGCCCGAAGGTCAACGTCTCGCGCCTCTCGGCACGGACGATCTCGGTGCAGACCTTGTCCAATGAGTCAGCCCGCGCCATCGACTGATGGAAGAGGTCGATCAGATCGCGGTGCTTCAGCGTGATCGTCATATCGGCGGCTCCACTGGGGCCATGAGCTGCGGTGCAAGGCATCTCCGGGATCTCCGGATGGTTACGCCACTGAACAGAATATCATAGCGGCTCTCCCGCAAGAAGTACCGCAAAAAGTGCAGCGGATTGCACGGGATTTGTGATGGGCCCTGGCCGAGACCGTCCGGCTCGGAAGTCTGGGAGCGGATGAAGAAAGGGCCCGTACCCGGAGGTACAGGCCCTGAAGTGTTTCCGTGTGTCCCGGTTTAGGACACCGCGAGGCAATCCGAATCGCGTCGGATTATTCCTCTTCGAGCGACTGAACGAGCCACTGATCCGCGGTGATCGCGGCATCGACGAAGTCGACGACGCAGTCACCGTTGCGATCGCCAACCAGGTTGATTTCGCACGGAGCGGCGGGCTCGGCGATGGCATCGGGACCGGCCAGATAGTTGGCTGCGATCTCGGCCGCCGACAGGGCGGTGTCATAGATGCGCAGTTCGTTATACGAGCCGGTGTACAGCGGGTCGCCCCACTGCGAACGCCCGAGCCAGACGTTGTTGTCGACGAACTCGTTGAGCATGGCCGGGGCCGCATAAGCGCCGATGATCGTGCCGTTGATATAGACCTTGACGATGCCGGCCACATCATCATGAACGTGCGTGATCAGGACCTCTTCGTTGGCCGGGAAGATCCCGTTGTCACTGATGGGCAGGTTGTTCGCCACGCCGAGACGGCGGTATTCGACTTGAACCACGTGGCTGCCGCTGATCGGGCAGAACATGAACCAGGTGGTCTGGTCGCCGGCGTTGGAGACGTCTTCGCCGCCGTTCGACGTACCCATGTCATAGACGCGCTGCCAGATGGCATCGGTGCCGTCCCAGGTGGTCCAGCATTCCAGCGTCATCTGCGTCAGCGGCGAAAGGATCCCGTTGGGCAGGTCGACGTAGTCGCCGGCCGTCGCATTGTTGGAATTCTGCGAGCCGTCGTTGCCCATCGTCGCCTGGCCGTCGGCGATGACCGCGTTGCCCGTACCGTTCATCAGCGTCGCATCGGCGCCGCCGACCACGTCCGGGATGGTCACGCCATCGGCGCTCTCATCGAACGTCCAGCGGTGAATCAGACCCGTCTGGATGTCGAGGAACACCAGCGGCGAGGTGGTCGAGCCGTTGTCGTTGGTCACGACGCAGTAGTAGTAGCCCTGATCGTCAATCGTGGCGCCGGTGACGTTGAGCACCGATTCCACACCCTCGGGCAGCGGAACGTCCTTCAGCTCGAAGCCCATCATGATGACGGTCTCACGGTACCACTGGTAGCTCAGCTCGCCTTCGGCCGCACTGATGGCTTCGCAAACGAGTTGGGCATCGCCACCTTCAGCAAGGGCGTCGCCCTTGGCCGAGGTGATGATCGGACGGCCGTGCTGGGTGGTCAGGCTCCAGACCATGCCTTCTTCGCCATTCGTGTCAACACGCCAATAGTAGGTGGTCTCGAAATCGAAGTCCACACCCAGAACGCCGACCTCAATCGAAGTCTCGGTCAGGCCGTCCGCGATCATCTCGAGCGATTCGGGATCGGCGCCGACGTAGACGCTGTAGGTCGGATCTTCGATCGTGGCCGGAGCGCCCCAGCTCAGGGTACCGCTCATGACGCCTGTGGCGCCGTCAGCCGGGTTCGGCTTGTTGGCCTTGCTCGGATGGAAGGCGTAGGTGACCGCATCCGGGATCACGGTGATGCTCTCGACGCCAGGTCCGGTCCAGCCCCAGTCCTGCCCGTCGCCGCCGCCGCCTTCCTGCATGACGCCATAGATGGCGATAAGCTGGCCTTCGTCGAGCATCATCGGCTCGGCCTTCTGGCTTGGATACGCGTCCCAATCCTGTGAGGCGGTCCAGCCGTCTACCGAGGCGACGAGCACGGCGTTGCCCGGATCGTCGTCCTGGCTCACAAACAGCCGCTGGGAATCGTCGCCGGCGACGTAGAAGGTGTACTCGCCCGTTGCCGGGACCAGGATCCAACCGCTCATCTTCGCCACGTAGTTGTCGGCGATGTTGACCCAGGTCGGCTCGGCCAGCACGTCCACCTGGTCGGCCGGCGTGCCGCTGTTAACCAGAGCGACCGCCTCATCAATACTCGCGGCGCCCCACCAGATCTCGCGCAGCACGTCAGCAGACGAGGCCGCCGACAGCACCAGGCAGATCAGCAATGCTACTACAGTCATCTTCTTGTTCATAATGGGTCCTCCCCGAACATTTTTCGTTTCAGGTCACATGACAATACATCCAATTTCACGATTCGCAGCATACTCCCTGTTCACCGTCGCTCGATTGCCACCTCCTTCCCGTGATTGCCCTGGGCCAACGACGCCCGGATGAACATTCACCTAGGTTGAGCCGAGAACGAGGGTTCTCCGCTAAACGAGATCCTCCGTGACCGCGAATGGTCCAACGGTTTGGTGACGACCGGTCCGCGAGCGTCACAAAACCCATGAAGATCAATCCACCACGGTTCGTTTGTCCGAGTTCCGGCGCAGCGAAAACCGCCGGCCTTCATCTCTCAGAAGGTGTGGCAACCTTGGGCGTGACGTGATTAACTCTTTCAACTGTAAGTGCTTATGTTCTGTCACGGTCTGGCTCGGACAAGTTTCTCGGATCGGAAACAGACGAATACCCTCACAGCAAAGATGCGTAAGAACTGCCAAACACGATGATACCGCAGGTCGAATAGCCTGAGTCTATCATAAGCGATCTTTCCGTTCAAGAAGAAACACCTGGAAATCGCCGCGCCAACCGGGTCCGCTTATGTCTCTGGTCGCGGCAATGCAGATCTTCTTGGACTATAATCGCGTCCACGCCTCCATCCGGAGGACGGAGCGACCGTGACTCCCATCGGTCTTTTCGTCCGTTGACTTTACCGGAATCTCCGGCGGATGTCGGGTGATAAGAAAGGGGCCCACGTCCATTGGACATGGGCCCCGCGATGAGACAAAACTACGGTACGCTTACCAAAGCGATCCCGTTACCACCTTAGTACGACGAGACGCCGATCAACTCGATCTCGGCGATCTGCATGCTGTTGGCAGAAGCCGGGTCCCGAACGACCGGGAACAGCAGTTGATAGTGCGTGTACGTCGTCTCGTTCTCAAAGGTGATCGGCGTGGCATTCTCGGTGAAGCGAGGCCAGGCCTCTTCCTGGGCGAAGTCGACGATGTCGCCGCTGGCAATCAACTCGTACGGCCCGTCGATGCTCTCGTTCGAGCCATAGAACTCGAACATGATCGGGTCGCGTTCCACCGCGTCATTGGCGGTCGTCAACGCGATTCCCGTCACCAGGGTGGGGCCGACGGCCGGGGTCACCTGGATGCCCGTGGGTTCCAATTCACCTTTGAAGTGCAGGAACTTGGTCTCGACGTTGTTGTCGATGGCCAGATCAGGCGTTTCCGCCGCGGGCCAACCGAAGTTATCGCCGTCCATCAGCCCGTCGTTCGGAACACCCACGACCTCATCGGCCGGGCTGGTGACATCCGCCATCACGTTGTGGCTCAGCGGCGTACCGACGCTGATCGTGACATTGACCGTGCCACTGCCTTCAGCGGGAGCGTCCGGCGCGCCGGCGGCGACGGTGATCGTCGCGACGTTCGCCAGATCCACGCCTTCCAGGCTGGCCAGCGGGATGTTCCAGTTCTGCGTGCCCAGTGCCTGCGTTGCCGCGGCATCTTCCGTCACGACGGTGGCCACGCCACCGGCGGCGTCTTCCACCGACACATACAGGCTGGCCGCATCGTTGGAGGGCATCTCCGCGCCAATCGCTTCGACGGCCACATCGCCGGTGATGTCACCGACCATGGAAATCTCGGACATCTGAACGATTACCGAGTTGCCGGCGTCGTGGCTGGTCACAGCCAAACCGACGAGCACAGGGTCAACCATGTTGACGTCAACCGTGCCTTCTTCCAGCCACTCGACGCCATCGGCCGAGAGGTAGCCGGTGAAGGTGTTGCCTTCGCGGACCAGGCGAGCATAGTACCCAGGATCGACGTCCACAACGCCCTCCAGCGCACGGTTGCTGCTCGAAGCCGCATTTGCTTCGGCCCGCCACTGGAACGAGGCGCCGCCGCCGCTGCCGCCAGTGATGGGGACCATGACGTTAACCGAACCAGGCGTCAGATCCTGACGGATCATGAAGCCCGCCTTGGCCCAGTTGTTGGTGACGTTCTCGAGGCTGTCGACGCGGACGATCAAATCAGCGTCGCCGTTGAGGGTCTGGTACGCATAGCGGAACTGATCCCCGTTGCCCCAGATGTCGGCGCCGGAAGCGCCCATCGTGACCACGCCGTCTTCCTCAATGAAACCGACCGGGTTGCCCTGGTAGGCCACGCGCAGCGTGTTGGGGGCGTACTGCGTCAAATCGGCGCCCTCCATGTCCACGACCAGGTCGTTGGCGTCTTCGCCGTAGACGAGGACGTCCGAAGCGACCGGCACGAATTCGGCGGTGGTGAAGCTCCACTCATCGCCTTCCCAGACCATCGCGCCGTCGTTCTCATTGACCTGCCAATCATAGACCATGCCGTAGATCAGGTCGGGGTCAAAGTTGCTGTCCTCGACCGTGGCGACCAGCTCACCGTTGATGAGGACGTCGCTCGAAACGGTATCACGACCGGCATACCAGTCGAGTACCGCAGCCGGGTCCACGCCCGTAGCGCCGTCAGCCGGCCCAACCAGACGGGCGTACGTCGGGATGTAGCTGAACGAAACCTCGGTCAGACCCGCATCCGGGAACAGACCGCCCCAGTTCGAATTGATCGTCAGGCGGACCAGTTTGGCGGCCACACCGGCCATATCGACCACCGTCTCGGCGGCCTGGGCCAGTTCGACGTCCGCCAGCACCATCCACTCGGCGCCGTCCACCGAATACTCGACCGTGACGTCCTTGGCGCCGTAACCGAGCATCGACTCGAACTGCGTGTTCGAGTTGAAAACGGCCATTTCGGCCAGTTTCAGGGCACGCGGGAATTCGTACTGAATCCACAGGGCCTCGCCTTCCGGAGGAGCGGCCAGCCACTGATCGGTGGCTTCCATCGAGACGACACCGTCCAGCGTCTTCTCGGGGCCCGAGCCTTCCTGCGGCGTGCCGTTGCTCGTGGCAACGATGTTCTCAACCGCGAACGTCATCGGCTCGGTCGTGAAGCTGAAGACCAGACCTTCCTTGCCGTTGGCGTCGACGCGCCAGTAGTAGGTTGTTTCAAAATCAAGATCGATTCCAGCGGTTCCGACGACCACTTCCGTCTCAACGATGCCTTCAGCCGCTAGCGCCAGAGCGGCCGGATCGGTGCCGAAGTACACGTCATAGACGAAATCCTCGCCAACGGCCGGCGGTTCCCAGCTTGCGACCACGTCGATCACCCCGGTGGCGCCGTCTGCCGGCGAGCCTTTGAAAACGATCTCTTCGTACGGATGGGTGAAGAGCTCGCCCGGAATCAGCGTGATGTCGTTCGAATCGGGAGTAATCCAACCCCAGTCCTGACCGTCACCGCCGCCGCCTTCCTGCATGATGCCCACGATAGCCAGGACCTGGCCTTCCACGAGCGTCATCGGTTCCGCCGCCTGCGTGTCGTACTTGGTCCAGTCCTGCGAGCCGGTCCAGCCATCCACGAAAGCAACGAGCTCGGCGTTGGCCGGATCGTCGTCCTGGCTCACGTACAGCCTCTGGTAGTCGTCACCCGAGACATAGAAGGTGTACTCGCCGTCGGCCGGAACCGTCAACCAGCCGCTCATCCGGGCGACGTAGTTGTCCGCAATGTTCACCCAGCTCGGCTCCGCCAGGATGTCGAGCTGATCGGCGGGGGTCCCGCTGTTGACCAGTTCGATGGCTTCTTCAATCGTTGCGCCGCCCCACCAGATTTCCCGCAGCACGCCGGCCGACGACACCGTCGACAGCGCCACACATACCAATAGTGCCAATAAAGCTGACTTTCTCATAACACGTCCTCCCCGGACAAAAATACATTCTTGGGTTACATTACCGCACACTCCGTTGCACACTACACATTCCCCTTCGCCGATCGCCACCTCCTTCCTTCCTGCCAGCGCCGGGCACGTGACGCCCGGAACATGCCTCCGTCATGTCCAGACCGACAGCGCACGCTCTCGGTCACGATGTACCCTCCTTGGATTGGGACAGACTCGGTGCTCGGTTAGGAGCCGCAATGCCACGGTCCAAGCAATCGATGTCGATGGTGCGATTCTGATTACAGATGGGGCTGAATCACTCACTCTCTCACGAACCTCCTGGACCCATGTGCTGCTACGATCAGGCCAACGGCAGCCAAGCAGCCGTTTCCTACGAGCGCGTTCCCGCACGGACCGCGCGCGAACACGTGTCTCGGTCCTTCAGATGGCCTTCCCATCTCAGCACCCTGTGGCTGGGCACCGTTCACTCTCCGGGTGTGCTGCTCGACGCAGTCCCGGGTCAAGAAGGCAGTCAACACTCCTACCGCACCAAAGACATGCGAGGACCGATAAGCATTGCTATATCACAGGTCGAATATCTAAATACTAACGCACGAACGGGAATGGTTCAAGTAAAATCCTTGAAAAAGCTCTGTGGCCTGCGAATGCGTCGCTGCCCCCATCATGCTGGGGCAGAGCCCTTGGCCCAGATTTTTCGGGTTGAAGCGGTTTTGCTGCGGCCTACTCGCGCTGTCCGGCGCTCTGCCAGGCCGCCTCCGCAGATCCCTGACCGACCTTCGGCGTGGCCATGCTGATCGGCATCTGTACCGCCAGCTCGTCGTGCCCCCGAAAAACCCGGGCCAGGATCTCTCCTTTGGTTTTAGGAGGCCCGGTGACCAGCTCGGGGGTGTTGAAGGTCAGAAGACACGATTCATAGAAAGCCGGGTCCTTCTGGGGCAGCACGATCGGCCTGTGCACCGTGCCGTCCGCCGACACGTAACTGATGAACAGGCGGGTGAACACACCGTGAAGGCGTTTGCTGCTGAAAACCAGCCATCGGCTGTTGCTCGACCATGTCTGCCACGACTCGCTGGCGTCGCTGTTGACCTTCAGCCGGTGGTAGGGAAACTTTCCCGTCTCGTCGCGAGCCGCCAGATCCATCAGATACAGGTCACTGCTGGCCTGCCAGGCGGGGAAATACCCATAATCGCACATGCAGAACGACAGCCATCGCCCATCCGGGCTGCACCGGACCATGGCGATACTCTTGCCCGTATCCTCGGCTGAGAGAACGACTTCCGGCGATCCCCAGCGGTTGCTCTCCAGGTCGTAAGGTATCCGCATCAGGCTGTAGCGGACCTGATCGTACTTTTCCGGCGGGCTGGGGGCGCCGTCGGGCCAAAGCTTCGGGGCGCTGCAGAAATACAGGGACTTGCCGTCACCCGACCATGCGGGCCAGTTCTCCAGGCACTCTTTCCTCGCGAGGTTGGGATCGACCCGTATGTTCTTGTCATCATTGGAGTAACAGGCGAGAAACGAATCCAGATCGACCGTGTCGCGCACTTCGTCTCGGGCGGAATGGCGGAACATCGGCAGGTTGTTCACCGAATAGACGGCCAGCCGTCCGCTGGGGTGCCACGAGGTGTAGCCGAACTTGCTGCCGATCTCACGGACCGTCCCCCCGTCTGCCAGGAGCGTCCCGACCCCGTACTTGGTCGAACGGACCCCCAGCAGCATCGTGTCGGGATGATTGGCGGCAAAAGAGTGACAATTTACGCAGCCATTCTCATAGCTCATGCCGCTGAGTAGAACCGATTCATCGAAGCCGGTCAGGTCGCGTGAATAGATCGCGATCTCGCCTTTGACCCGCAGATGCGTCGGATGCATCTTGCGGTATACCAGGAAGTTATCGATGTTCTCTTCCGCGATCCGGTTCGTCACCGTCTTGAATCGCTGCCACGACCCGTCCCTCTTGACGAAGACATCGATGCGAAGCTCCCGACCGCGGTTCTCCTGCAACAGACCGCGCCAGGGCTTTTCATCAATTTCGATGACACCGTTGTTGCTGTGGACCTCGATCGTCGGGCCCTGGGCCGACGAGATTCGCGCGCAATAGGCCGAACCAGGCTCTTCCACGAGGAAGTTGAGCGGCGCAATGTTAGGCGGGATCACGGCGTCACGGTAATCGGGCCTTATCCGCGGCGCCCGGTCGACCGTTGTGAAATGGTCGATCGTCTCGGGACGCCCTGCCAAACCTACAAAGGCGCCGCCCCCGGCGATCAGCACCAGAAGCAACGAGATGACAGCGACGCGTCTTCTCAAGATAATTTCCTCTAATCGCCAAAGTAGTGGTAGTAATAATAGGTGTC
>CAZTGH010000119.1:11359-14270 GCA_964612985.1 uncultured Pirellulales bacterium | reverse complement strand
GATGATGGCCGAGTGCGGCACACTACTCCGATAATGGGGATAATGGAAATACAGATACCGATTCAGAAAGGCTTCGTCCGGCTTCTTGCCCCCCATGTAATCCGCAAGACTGACACCGTCTATGTTCTCCAATTCCGCCGCGTCGCCGCCGGCCCAATCGACGAAAGTGGGCAAGAGATCATAATTGACAACATTGCCGGTGAATACGGAACCCGGCTCGATTCCCGGGCCCTTGACGATCATGGGTACCCGGACACCCCCCTCCCACAGCCACCATTTCGTTGCGTGCAGCGGTTGCGTGAGGTCCGGTTGGAGTTCGAGTTCCTCGTGTCGGTAGCCGTTGTCGGCGACGAGGACGACATAGGTGTTATCCGCAATTCCCAGTGCCTCAATCTTGTCCAGCACCGCGCCGATCCGACCGTCCAGGTCCTCGCCCATAGCCAGCCAATTCGCGGGATCGTCCCTCCGGGTGACCGTTTCAGGGTCCTTGTTGTTCTCCTTGTACCAAGCCTGCACAAGGGGGTGATCCACATATTTTTCGCGGGTCTTATTGAGGCACTCCCGACCTTCATGCATGGCATAGTGAGATATCTGAAGGTAGAAAGGATTGCCCTCTTCCACCTGCTCTTCGACGAAGCCAATCGCCTTTTCGGTGATGCTGAACATCAACTTGGGATCGGTGATGTCCTCGGGGAGCCGCTTGGGCATCGGCTCGCCGGGCTGCAGGCTTGCCCTGAGGGTATTGCCCTCGCCATTCGTGGTAGCCCCGTCATGCAATACATAGCCTTCCTTTCCAGGGTCACCTCTCATGTGCCACTTACCGAGGTGGGCGCTGACATATCCGAGCGGCTTGAGGGCTTCGGCAATGGTGACCGCGTCTTCATCCAGTTCCATGTCAGACACGTTCGGCACAAGCGGAAACTTGGCATACTGTCTCTGCGTGTCGTAGTAGGGTTCCTTTGACCCCAGGTACACCGTGAACCCGCTGCGAGGATTCGACTGTCCCGTCTGCACGCACACACGAGCAGGGGAACACTGCGGCGAGCCGTAGGCATTGCGAAACTTCATTCCGCGGCTCGCCAGCTTCTCGACGTTTGGCATTTGCAGGACCGGCATCCGGGAATTCTCCATGGAGTCATCCATAGCAACCGGCGATCCGTTCCACGCCCAATCATCGATGTAGAACAGGACGATATTGGGCTTTTGTGCCGCGTAACAGCCTGCCGTCATGACCAGGCCGGACACCACTACGAACCAACGTCGCATCATAATGCACTCCTTTCTCCGGGAACGTTGCCTCTTCCCTGGACAGTTACGTTCCACTATCTCTTCTTGGTGTATGCGGTTGGGTGTGTTTGCCGCCACGCAGTCCCCCGGCATGGCCCAACATGTTCCGTGATGGGTCCTCTCCGAACGAGGGGCCCGTGGGCTTGTTCTTGGTCAACACCGGAGCGGGCCCCTGGTCGCTGGAGAACACGACGATGGTATTGTCACGCAACCCCAGTTCGTCGATCTTCCGAAGCAGCCGACCCACCTGAAGATCCAGGGAGTACACGTCGCCCCCCACCTTGGCGCCATCGATATACGATTCAGAACACGCCGGTGAGTGTATGGTGACCAGAGCGGAGCCGGGTGACGCGACGCGAGCAAATGCCTTGCGGAACAACGGCGCCGGATTACCCTGGATTCTCGATGCAATCCTCCAGCTCAAATGGGGTTGTGTTTCATCGATCCCCGGAGGATTGACAAGGTGTTCACAACGCAAATCCACGGCACTCGCCCGGTCGGCGCCACGGACTGTAGTAGAACAGACAATGTCAAGTACCACCACACATGTAAAAACTCCGTATGTCATGTGTTTTCTTTCAGGTCTCGAAAAGGACATAAATACTTTCCAGTCTTCCTATTTCACGTCATTGAGCACTCCAGGTGCTGCCGCCTCTGAATAGGAGGCGTCATCGAAGAATTCGATGAGCCGGTAGGCCTGTTTGTTCAACTCCTGCATGGCATCGGTCAGCTCGGTATACGGTTCGTACTTCACATTGACGATGCCCTTATTAGAATTCCGGTTGGACGGATCCGTGGTAAGATCTTGAGGGTCGTTGTCCAGGTACTTGAACCAATGCCAGCCCACATTGTGCTTGCGCGCGAGCAGATTCAGGGCCATATTCTGGTAATAACAGCCGCGTTCCTTCTGCGTATGCACCAGCCAACCAGCCCCCGATTCGTTGGACAGACCAGGCACGTCGTGACCCTTGGCGTACCACTCCGAGATGATGAACGGTTTGTCCGTCCACACAGCCCAGTTATCCATGCGCTCCTTTTCCAGCATCCAGGCGCCGTACCAGTTCATGCTTAGCACATCGGCATATTTGCCATACACGCGCATCACCGTCCCGTTGTTGCTCACACCAATGAGGCGGATCCCCAGATACAGGTGATTCGGATCGTATTTCTTGATGGCCGCGGAGACAATGGAGAAGTAGCGCTCCACATACACGCCGTAAAAGGCATCGCGGTCTTCGTCCGTAATGTCGTTCTCCATGACACCGTCCTTGCCTTTTCGGTCCTGCAGCCAGGCCAGAGCGGCCTGGTAACCAGGCTCGCCTCTATCCAGCTTCAGACACAGATCCAACGCATTGGTGCGCAAGGGCATTTCATTGTCGGAAAAATGACCGAGCAGGTAGGGATCATCCCTGGTGGCGGTCAATTGCCGGGCGTATTCATCGGCAAAGGCTGCAAATTCGGGGTCAAAAACAGGAATCACGCTGCCCTCGTACTTGTGGTTGCCCGAACCCATCTTGGCGACGCCCCGTTGTGTCGCATACGAAGACATGAAACTCCACTTCTGGGTATACACCGGGCGGTTGCTGGCGGTCCTGAGCAGGTCGTTGTCTGACCAGGAGGCAGT
>CAZTGH010000119.1:0-11259 GCA_964612985.1 uncultured Pirellulales bacterium | reverse complement strand
CTTCGGTGTATACCCGACCAGTTGACGGATCGTATACGTTTCCCTCGGAACCCACGTGTGATGCGGCTTCTTCTTGGCCTCGATCATCAGAGGCTGTCCTGTCTTGGGAATGCTCTTCTCTTGACCGAGTGCAGTAGGTGCGCACGCCATCAGCATTATCGTGCCTACACACAGGCTGCTACGATGCGTCCTTGGCATGGTGAATCGGTCACAGTATTGGTTCATTGGTCATCCTGCTCTCTGCTATTTCTTTCCGTCTGTGAAACGCTCGCCTGCTGTGCTGGACTCCGTTGCTCCTCCGTCTTCATCCGTGATCGCCAGGAAGCCGTCCAGAATTCCCTGCAGACGCTGGCGTTGGGATTCATACTTCGAAGTGGTGGAGATCTGACTGCCATAGCAGCCCAGGCTCTCTACGCCGATGTCGTCGGCCATGATCATGATCACATTGGGCCGAGAGGCCCCCGTGGCGCTGGAGCAGCCCAGTGCAACGAGCAAGAGGATCTTCATGACGGGCCCGAGGCGAGTCCAATGGTATATTGTCGTCGTCACAATAGCCCTCTATCGTTTCTTCTTGTTCTGCTTGCCCGGCGCCACGAATCCCGGCTTGAGGCGCGCAAACGTCTCGAAATGTGGTTGATATGCGTCCATGTCACGCCAGAAAGCGCTGCGCTGAGGTTGCAGCACGCGCCCCTCCGGATAGTCCTGGCCTGCGGCGCTGGCCTCCACCGAACGGAGCAGGGCCCGGGCCTGGGCCTTCATCTGTGCGAAGCGTTCGGGAAGGTCTTTCGACAGGTCCCTGGTCTCACCGGGATCCTTGCCCAGATCGTACAGCTCCCACGCATCGTCCTTGCGTTGGTTCTGACTGAGCAGCTTGTAGTTCCCGTCAATGAGAGCCGCGTTCTTTAGGAACACGAACGGGATCGAACGGCTGCGTTCGGGCATTTCTCCTGAAAACAGGGGTAGGATGCTCTCTCCGTCCCGCACGGACAACATGGCGTCTGCAGGGAGATCGAGCAAGTCGACGAGGGTGGGAAAGATATCCATGGTGGAGGCAGGCACGTCCGTGATCATGGGTGTGATGCGACCGGGCCATTCCACAATCCCGGGCACACGGATACCGCCTTCAAACACGGAGCCCTTGTGCCCCCTGAGCGGGCCACAGGCGTCCGGGTCAATGTCGAGTCCACCGTTGTCACTGCAGTACCACAGCAGGGTGTCCTTTTCGATGCCGAGTTTGCGCAATCCTTGCCGCAACATGCCCATGCTGCGATCAATGCCCACGATCTCCCCCAGATGATGACCGAGTTTATCATCGGGCAAGTTCTCTCGGTCTCTATCCAGGGCCCGCATGGGGTTGTGTGGTGATCCGTACCAGATCACGGCGAAAAAGGGCTCATCCTTCTGGGCCGCCATGTACTTGAGGGCCTCGGTAACGATGATCTCAGACGAGTCCCCCTTGAAGGCCTCGAATCGGCCGTTGCGGCTCATCAGGGGATCCAGATCGAAGAAGTTGGTGACCGAGAGCCATGTGTCGAACCCATAATGGCCCGGATGGTTTTCATCGTCCCCCAGGATGGGGATACCAGGGCCGCGCACGCCATTGAGATGCCACTTGCCGAAATGGGCCGTGGCATAGCCGGCCTGCTTGAGGGCCCGGGCCAGAGTCTTTTCCTGAAGGCACAGGCGCTTGCCATGCGTGGGCACGCCCGTGCGATTGTGCGTGCGCCCGGTCAATACCGACGCGCGCGTGGGCGAGCACACAGGTCCGGCTGCGTAAAAGCGGTTGAAGCGAAGGCCCGCCTCCGCCATGGCGTCCAGGTTGGGCGTCTTCAACACAGGGTGACCATTGTATCCGACCTGTCCCCAGCCCTGATCATCCGCCATCACAAGAACGATGTTGGGCCTTTCCTGGGCCATGGCCGTCAAGGACAACCCGCTCGCCAACAAACTGCCCAAAACCAGCTTGATGTTGGTCATCTTCTTCTCCCTTTCTTCGAAGGAACGGGCAGGGCCATTTCCGCTAGAGTTGGAACCGCGCTGCGCAGCGTCTCTATGGCATTGGTATACCGCACGTTCCCAATTTGATTAACCCATTCGTGCGGATCTTCGGCGCAGTCGTAGAGCTCCTCCTGATCATCGTTGTACCGGATATAGCGGAACCGTTCCGTGCGAATGCTGATGTACCGGTTGTAGAGTGCGCTGATGGCCGTGCTCTGCCAGGGGGCATCGGGCTGCTTGAGCAGGGGCGCCAGGGATCGGCCGTCCACATATTCAGGGGGGTCAATGCGGCACAGTTCGGCGAGCGTGGGATAAATGTCCTGTAGGGAGACAAAACGTTCGGACACACCGCCGGCCCGGGTCATACCCGGCACGCGCCACATCATCAGGCTGTGCGTGGCCTCCTCCCAGAGCGTGCCCTTCTGCCAGTGGCTCTTTTCGGCCAGGTGGAAGCCGTGGTCACTGATCAGGACCACGATGGTATTGTCTCGGTAGGGACTTTCTTCGAGGGCCTCCAGTACGCGTCCCATCTGGGCGTCGGCGTAGGCCGTGGTCGCCAGGTAGGCCTGCACGGCCTGCTTGTGCAGACCGTGTTCCAGCACAGACGCCACAAACCGGCTCTTGCCTGCTGTCACGGCTCGGCCCAGGGGCGGCACATCGTCCAGATCATCGGCCTTGAGCTGCGGAGTGGTGACTTCCTCGAGTGGGAACATATCGAAGTACTTCTGGGGCACATACCACGGCATGTGCGGATGGAAGAGACCGCAGGCCAGGAAGAATGGCCGGTCGTGCTTCCTCTGCAACTGCTTGATAGCGGCGTCCGCATACGTCGTATCGCGCATCTGGTCCTCGCGCAGATGCGTCGGGCCCCAATCCTGCTCCCCTCTGCCCACGGGTGTCAGCGGCGCGTTCGGCGGAACCGGATCGCGCTTGTGTGGTATGCGGTCGTCCCAGGCCTCGCGCGTATCCCAACCATGCGCGATCTTTCCGTACGATGAGGTATAATAACCCGCCCGATGGAAGAGCTTCGGTAAGGATGTGGCTTGCTGGAGAACCAGGCTCTCGCTCGCAGTCTGGCCGTTCTGGTAAATGCCCGATTTCCAGGGGCTGACCCCCGACAGCAACGCGGTTCGGGACGGGCAACAAAACGGGCTGGCGGTATAAGCGTGCGTGAAGACCACCCCGCTGTCGGCCAGTCGCCGGATATGCGGAGCCACGACCTTGCCGGCATATCGATTGCGATCCCCCAGCAGCCAGGAGTTCAAGTCATCCACAACCAGGAACAACACATTCATGCGCTTGCCATGGGCAGCATGGCCTGCACGTGCCGGAACACCAAGCACGGATGCCCCGGCTGCAACAGCACATTGTCTCAGAAATCGTCTCCGGCTCATTCCCACGATAGCTTCCTTCTTCATCGCTCATTGTCTCCCGGTTACATTCTGTGCCATTCTGCCGTCGGCATGATCACTGCGTCATTCCCCTGCTCCTACCGCGCTGTTTGGGTCTGCGACAGCCTTTGCAGTGGCATAGACAATAATCCTCGGCTGGGAGGAGCCACTAGTATACAGGTGCAGGGTGTAGTTCTCGAAGTAGAACCCGGCTCCATGGTAGCGGTCTTTCAAGGGCGGCTCGGGTGGCGGACCCATAAGGGCAGAGCGTTCGCCTTCGCGCCTCAAGGGATTGAGGTCACGATCCACCTCGACATACTTGATATTGCCACCTTTCCAGCTCATACCTTCTCATCTCAGCAGGCCTTCACCGCACTCCCAACCGGTACGCACGGGTTCTTTGATATAGGCATTCAACGAGCTATCCCTGAAGGTCATACTTTCGGGCTCGTATTCTACCCGTTTGCCCGAACGCAAAGCGATGGTGCCCAGAATCACGGTTTCGGTCAGCGGAACCGCGTAGTCAAAATTGGAGCCCGGCTTGTCGATGTCACCGCGAATCGCTGCCATGATCTCCTGCACGGGGTTGCCGACCGCGCGGGGAACGGTCTTCTCCGGCAAGGCCCTGCGTATCGTGTTCCAGTCCTTGATCAGACGGGGGGCGTTGGGGCGCATCCCTGGCGAGTAGATCGTATTCTTGTCCCCCACCAGCAGACATCCGCCGTTCAGGATCGTCCTGAGCCCGTACTTCTCAACCGTACCTTCGGGCAGTCTCGGCAAGTGTCCTCCTTCATACCAATACATCGTGACAGCCGGTTTCGCGTCCCGGGCTGGGTATTCGTACACATAGGTAGCTCCAGCCTCCTTGGGTGGCTCGTCGTGGTAAAGACGCTGGAAGTTGATCGAGTGGTCTGTATAGACCACGCTCGGATACCCTAGTCCCATGGCGTACTTGGGGATGTCGAGCGTGTGACAACCGATGTCGCCCAGACCGCCTAGTCCGTAGTCCCACCACCAGCGCCACCCGGAGGGACAGAGCTTGCTGTTGTAGGGATTGAGTTTGGCAGGGCCCGTCCACAGATTCCAATCGAGAGTCTCTGGAATGGGCTCTGCCGGCAACGTCACTTTGGCGTTCAGCGTGTTGTTTGTCGTCCGGTTCGTCCAGGCGTGCACTTCGCGAACCTCACCGATCAATCCGGCCTCGTACCACTCCCGTATCTGACGCATGCCCTCGAAGTTATGTCCCTGGTTCCCCATCACCGTCTGAACACCGAATTTATGATAGGCCTTCTGTAGGGTGCGCGCCTGCCAGATATTGTGCGTCAAGGGCTTCTGGGTATGGACGGCAATGCCGCGTTCCATGGCCATGTAGGTCGCGGGGAAATGGGTATGGTCCGGCGTGTTGACAATGACCAGGTTCAGTTCCTTGCCATGGACATCCAGCATCCTGCGGAAATCCTTGTACCGTTTCGCCTCCGGGAACGCCTCGAATCCGCCGGCGCCTCGGACCTCATCCACGTCGGCAAGGGCGACGACGTTGTGTTCCCGGCAATCCCGGTAGCAGGTCCTGGCAATGCCCCCTGCTCCAATGAGCGCTACATTGAGTTTCGAATGGGGGCTGGAACCTCCCCGGCCAATGGCAAAACGGGGCAATGCCAACGAAGCCCCCATGGCAGCACTTGCTTTCAGGTACGCTCTGCGTGATAACCGTCCCATCGTTTCAACCTTTCTATACTTTGCCATCGTTGTTGCAGCAACTCCCCGGCCGGGCGAGTACGACAGATGACACCCATTCCCGCAAGGAACAAGGCCAGAAGAAGCCATGACTGTTTCATTCCCAAACCTCAACAATTCCCAACTCAAGACGATAGGGATCATATCCGCGTCGCCGGACATACGCCGCCGGGTCTCTACCTTCCGTGCTTAAGCTCTTCAATCTGTTTCTGCGCATTCTCAGACTCGTATTGCACGTACTGATCGATCCGTTCCTGATTGTGCGGATCCTCCCTCAACGCCGCTGCGGGGTGATCAATTTCCGCCAATCCGTCCGAGGCAGGCACCGTGCAAGGGTGTCTTTGTGTCTGGCCCAGGCCGGGGAGCAACTGCGTCGACCCGACTGTCGTCTGCTTGTTCGTCTGCATTCTTCTCTTCTGTTCTCTGGCCGTCATCTCGACTGCTGTAGTCTAAGCCCCATTGCCTGGAACGCGCTTCTCGCATGTGGATCGAGGCGCTCGTTGGCCGCAGCCGCACGGTAGACGCCGATGGCCTTCTCCCGCTCCGCCCTTTGCAGGTAGATCGAGGCGAGAAGAGCATAGGCATCGGCGGAGGGCACTGCTCGACCGACCATGCCTTCGAGAACGCTGACCGCTCGAGCGGTCTGGCCGTGCTGGTGAAGGAAGAAAGCGTACGTGTAGCCGTATTTCCCGTCGTTCGGCTCCAGGAGGAAGGCCTGCCGACACCATTCGAGGCCCTCTTGGGGCCGATCTTCAGCAAGCAATACGCCGAGGTTGTAGGCGGCCACGGGCAGGTTTGGATCTGCCCGCAGCGCCGCACGGAAGGCGTGCTCCGCCTCGTTCAGCCGATCCAACTCAGCCAGTAGCATGCCGAGGTTCAGGTGAACGACCGGGCTGTTGGGATCGAGTGCAAGGGCCTTGCGAAAGGCGTCCTCCGCCTTGTCATTGCTTCCCGTCGCATTGTAGGCGAAGGCCATATTCACATAGGGCGGCATGAAGTCCGGCCGAAGCCTGGTCGCCACTCGGTAGGCGTCCAGGGCCTTCTCAAGGTTGCCCTTGTCCATGTGGAAATTGCCTCGGTTGTAGTGCGACGTGTAATCGTCGGGCAGTGCCTGAAGTGAGCCCATCAGCTCCGTCGTCGCACGGTGGACCCGCGCCCGATAGGCGTCTGGAAGCTGTTCTTCTGGGACTGCGGCTAGTGCCGCCGCCGCGCGAACTCGTACCAATCGACGGTCATCACCGACAGCGGCCAGGAGTGCATGGAGGGACTCGGGCGTCAAGTGCCCGTCCAGGGCCTGGGCCGCCGCCGCACGCATGAGAGGAGATGTGTCCTCTTCGAGCGTGTCAATCAGGACCGGCCATTTGGCGTCGGACTCACAGGTGCGAAGCAACCGGACCAGTGTTGCGCCGAAGACCTCATCTCGCTCGGGCGAACCGACATAGGCCAGCATCTCGTCCAGCCGGTCCCATTTGCCCTGGCGTGCCGCCTGGACAAGGCCCGCCACCTCCAGTACGGGTCCTTGGTAATCCTCCTTGTGCCACTGCCTGACCCAGCGGTCCGCCCACTCGGCGTCCCGGTCCTCGTGGCAGATGTTACAGGCGTTTGGCGACTTGAATCGCAGTGTCGCTGCCGGCGTCGGCGGTCGCATCGAATGATCGCTCCGATTCATCCGGGCGAAACTCGTCATGGGCATGTGGCAGGCAATGCAGCGGTTTCCCGTGCTGTCGGCCTCGTGGCGCGTGTGGGTCGTGGCGTTCTCAACCCGCTCCTGATGGCAAGGCAGGCAGGCGGCGTTCGGATTCGAGGCGTTCTTGAAACGATACCGTCCGCTGGACGTGTGGCAGTGCATGCAGTCGAGGTCGCCCGCCTTCACGCAGGGGCTCATGCGCCAGCCGGTCATGGTGTAGTTCTCGCCGAGATCACGACCGTCCGAATAGAAATCAGGATGCTCCAGCGTCACCAGGTCGAAATGGTCGAAGAACCTCTCCCCCGGCGTGAAGGAGGCAGTAATCGGGCTCATCTTTGCATGGCAGGCATTGCACATCGCGTTCATCTGCTCGGCAGAGAATGTATCCGTGCTAATGAGCCTCAGGTCATTCGGCTCCTCGCCGGTTCGCTCCGCACGGCGATATATCTCGGCGTGCTCGGCACTCGGGCCGTGGCACGTCTCGCAGTTGATGCCAGGTTCTGCCCACGTGGTGTGGTACGTATCGCTCTCCAGATCGTAATTCCGCGAGAGCTGGCTGACGTGGCAGCTGTAGCACGACGTATTGAACGTATAGAGCGGATCGGTCCAGTGCACCGCCTCATCCGTCTCGGTGCCGGGGAAATGGCGTATGCCGCTGGCGGCCGTGTCGAACCATTGCTGATTCCGAACGTCGTACGCCAGGGGCAACGTCTGCAGGCGGCCCCGCTCCATCGGGGTCAGGAAGTAATAGACGTTCTTGCCGCCCAGAACCTGCGCAATCGGATGGCGGTCCTCTCCGTCAGGGCGGATCCCTCGTACGTATCCCTCTCCCTCGCCAATAAAGGCGCGGAAGGAGGACGCACCGATCCGGATATCCTGTTCGTGGCCGATCAGCTCCGACTCAGCGAATTCGGCCGTGTAAGGCTGCATGGCCAAGCCGTGGTGCGACGGCGCCCAGAGTTCGTAGAAGCTCTCATGACACTCCCGGCAGCTCACCGAGCCGGCGTACCGACCTCGGAGCGCCTCTTGCGGACGCACCACTCCCTCGGATGCCATCGCGAACAGAACTGGACACAGGCACGCGAGGAGCCATTTCTGGAAAGACGGACTTGTAGCGTATAGATTCATACATCCTCGTTAGCGATCACCGGCAGGATCGACGGCCCGATCGAATTCCAGTGCCAACGGTGGATAGTTGAAGAACTTCTCGTCCTTATCGATGCATGCAACCGCCTGGATCAGGGCCTTCGAATTCTCGATGGTGAATGGATGCTCCGCGATGTAGTTCCGCATCCGGCAGCCGAACAGCGAGATGGTGAGCTTCTGGTCTCCACGCACCAGCATGTAGTCGTGCGACGCATTCAGCGTGGTCAACGCGCCGTTGCCGCCGGAAAACGCCTCAACATTTGACAGGGCCGTATGCCCCTGCCCCTCGATGATGATCGGATGGATGTTCTCGATGGCGTCCCCCGTGTTGGCGATGATGGAACCCTGGGCGATCTGCCAATTGCGGTTCTTCGCGCTGTCGCCGCACTTGTGGATGCCGACGGTGACACAGTCGAGGTTGAAATTAGTCAACTGGCCGTACGAGGCGGCCCCCAGGTAGACCCCTCCGTAGGCGCCGAAGGTGAAGACATCCATCATCTGGGCGTTGTCGGTATGGTCGATGCGGTAGGTGAACGTCCTGCGGGCGACCACCGAGTCGATCACGGCCCGGCTGAACCCGCCGGAGAAGAGCCGCATGTTGGCCGGATTCACGTGGCAGTGCAGGATCCGCGGAATGTCGTAGCAGTAGTCGATCCGAACAAACTCGCCGCCGAGCGGATAGCCGTAACAGTGCTCGAACAGGATCTGCTCGACGATCGCGCCGCGGGAGGCGTTGAAGTCCATCGCGAGGAATTCGCCGTAGAACGTCAGACACGAGAGCGTCACGCCCTGCGCCCCCTTCTCTTTGGAGCACTGGATCGTCGCGGGATACTCGATGACCTTCGCCGGATCGGTGCGGGTCTGCTCGGGATACCAGAACTGGATGCCTCGAATCTGCGTCGCGTGTTCGACCGTGATGAAGGGCTTCTCGCGATCCGTGATGGCGAACATGCTGCCCACCGGGTGACCGGCCTGCCGATTGCTCGTACCCCGCCCCACCGGACCGTGCACGCCGATGAGCGAGGCGTTGGCCCGCAGGATCAGCCCACCTGCCACCGGATAAGGCCTTTCCGAAGGATCGACGAACAGTGCCCCACCGCGGGGATGAGCCCAGTCGATGGCTTTCTGGAGATTGTCGTGGTTCAAGCCGGGATCATTGTCCGGCAGCACGCCGAATTCCCTGATACTCCGCGTGCCGGTGGCTTGGGCAACGCAGGAGAACATGAGTATAAGACCAGTAAACAACAGGGTCGCGAATCGCATTGAGGTGACTCCTCTTTGAACCCATCGTGCTTTCCCATTGAACGCCGTAACTGCCAGCCCTGCACGTAACACGGTCACCAGTACCAAAATTGCGCCCCGATTTCAAGGCTTCTGGGCATCCGCATGGCTTGTACATCTGCCGGAAAGGCCGGAGCCTGCAAATGCTGTCGCATCGTAACCTCTTGCACCGGGGGCAGAGCCACGGATTAGATTGCCGTTCGTTGCGGTTGCAACCGGATGCCATACCGTGTATGATACGGGCGATGAGTTCCGCAGCATTATTTGTGGTATCGGACACAGTAGACAACCCCTTTGGGGAGGGAGAGTTTCGTCATATCGTGAATCTGCGCGGAAGGCGCTCTGAATAGTCCCGTCGCAAATCCTGGAGGTACAAATGACTCAGTCTGCCAAGAATTCCGGCATTGATCGTCGAGCGTTTCTAAGGCAAAGCGGTGCGGTCGCCGCGGGTGCGGCAACGCTCGGCAGCCTGTCGTCAGTGGCGTTCGCCGGATCCGATGAGACGATTCGCCTGGCCCTGATCGGCTGTGGCGGTCGCGGTTCCGGTGCCGTGGGAGATGCTCTGAGCGTTCCCAACGAGGGGCCCGTCGAGCTTTACGCCATGGCCGATATCCACGAGGGCTCGATTGAATCGCGCCTCAAAGCACTGCAGGAACGTTTCCCGGACAAGGTGAACGTCAGCAGAGATCGCCGGTTCGTCGGCTTCGATGCCTACAAGAAGGCCATCGATATCCTCAAGCCGGGCGACATTGCCATGTGTACGACACGTGCGTATATCCGTCCGGTCCACGTGGAGTACGCGGTCAAGAAAGGGATCAATGTTTTTTTCGAGAAGCCGTTTGCTTCTGATCCCGGTAGTCTCCACCGATTGCTCCGGGCCGGCGAAATGGCCGACAGGAAGAACGTCAAGGCGGCCGCCGGATTGCAGTGCCGTCACTCTCCGGCCCGCCAGGCCTTGATTGCCAAGATCCGCAGCGGGGAAATGGGAGAGATCCCGTTGATCCGTGCCAACCGCCTGGGCGGCGGCGGATGGATGGGCAGTCAGGGCGACAAATCCAACAATCTCATGGACCAGCTCCGGTTCGGCCGAATCCATCTGTTCTGGATCGGCTCGGGGCACATGGTCGATTATCTGATCCACCAGATCGATGAGTGCTGCTGGATCAAAGGGGCGTGGCCGGTCTCCGTCGTCGGCATGGGCGGCCGCGTGCCGAACAGCACCGACCACGGGCAGAACATCGACGTCTACTCGATGGAGTACACGTTCGCCGACGGTGCCAAGGCCTTCTGCGGTTTTCGCCGGATACCCAAGACCCGTAGCGAGTTCGCCACATTCATTCATGGAACCAAATGTGCGGCCCAGTTCTCCGGCCAAACCCACCGCGCGACCGTCCATATGTTCAAGGACCAGAGAATCGAGCAGAGCAACATATCGTGGACCCCGACGCGAGACCGCTACAGCCCGTGGCAGTATGAGTGGAACGAGTTCATCCACAGCATTCGCACCGACCGCAAGCACAATGAAATCCAACGCGCCGTCTACTCGGATCTGGCCACGCTCATGGGGCGCGCCGCGTGTCATACCGGTCAGGAAGTGACGTGGGACCAGATCATGAACTCCGCGTTCCAGTTCTGCAACTACCTCGACGACCTGGACTACGACAGTCCGGCCCCGGTGCAGGCGGATGAGAAGGGGCAGTTCGAGGTCCCCGTCCCGGGGCAGTGGAGCGAGATCTGATATCACCAGCAAGGACTCGCAGGCTGCAGCGATCCGTTCTCCCGGGTCGCTGCGGCATATCATACGCAGCAGACCGGGGGCATGCGGTGCAAGCACTTGAAAGGCCATGGGCGGATTCTCAAACGCCTGCTGATTCACGTGGCCAGCTGCAATCTGGCGCTGCCGATGCGCACCCTCTTTGGTCTGGGGACCCCACGAGGCCTCCCGGGCCTCACGGGCCTTGTTTTCCACACGCTCCGGGCCTGTACATCTTTGCGAAACGGGTGCTCGCTTAATATAGTGTA
>CAZTGH010000118.1:0-14320 GCA_964612985.1 uncultured Pirellulales bacterium | reverse complement strand
GTCGGCGGTTATCTCTACGGCGCCAGCGGCGGCAATGAGGGTGGCGCCCTCGTCTGTCTGGATTTCAATACGGGCAAGATCATGTGGGACCAGAGGGGCACCGCCGGTCGTCGCGCGAAAGGGTCGCTCGCCTTCGCGGATAGCCGACTTTACTACCGTATGGAAGACGGCACCATGGTCCTGATTGAGCCGAGCCCGAAGCAGTACACCGAGCATGGACGTTTCGAGCAGCCGGACCGCAGCAGCGCGCCGGCCTGGCCCCACCCGGTTATTGCCAATGGCAAACTGTACATCCGCGATCAGGACGTCCTCTTCTGCTACGACATCCAGGCGAAGTGACAAGCTTCCTACACGAAGGGTGCCGGCGCGAGCGTATCCACAGGCCCAATTCCCGGATACACGCGCCGGCGCACCCTTTTTCTGAGTATAGCGAAGTGCGGCGGGAGGCTGGGCGTGATGAGAGGGTGTGCGCTTACGAGCACACTACGAACCGGGCATAGTGTGCTCTTGTCAACACACCACGAACTGGCGAGCGCGATGTCCATCCGGTCCTACGGCGCAGCACTATCAGGCGAATTCGAACCGTCGGACTTCTCTTGATGCAGTTCGAGGAACCGGCCGATCAGGATGGTCGCGGGATAGAGGACCTGTTCCTCGTGGTCGGTGTGCAGCATCAGTCGGTGCGCGAACTCGGCATGCTCGGGCTTGTTCTCTTCTCTGGCGGCCTTGCCGAGGGTCTTGAGGGCCTGTTTGATCTGCTCGTGCTCCTGCTGGAATCGCGAGAGGTTCTGACGTACGTGGTCGGCCATGGCAATGGCCTGCTGGGCGCCGGCGGTCTGCTGTCCGGTCGCCAGGCGGCTGAGCAGTCCGAGCGGCGGCATAGCGTACCGCTCCTCTTCGGCGAAGTGGGCAGCCATCGTCTTTTCCAGCGCAAGGGCGGCCTGTGCGGTGCGACCGCCCACCTGTTGTGCGGCAGCCAGTTGTTCGTGCAGGTGCTTGTGCTCCAGGCGAATCGCTTCGGGCGTCTTGAACGGTGCGGGCTGTTCCCGCGACGCAGTCGATTGGTCGGAGTGCCCATGGCTGGCGTCCGATGCGCGACTCACGCCCCGTGCGTAGAGGGTCGCTAGGAGGATCAGTGCGATGACGAATGGCATTCGTGGCATGCTTGACATGTGCGGTCCTTTCCAGTTCGGCGCGAGCAGGGATCGGAGCGGATTCGCAGGCCCCGCCGCTCGCCGCCAGGTTCTCCTGCAGAATGACGCTTTTGGCACGAACATTCCGTTGAGGCTACGGAGGATTCCTGCGCATGTCCATGCGGGGTTTGCTGAGAAGAGTGAAGGGATTCCCCCCACAGGCAGGCGGGCGCCGGGGGAGGATGGGCCGTGGGATGGTGGGTGTCATGAGGAAGTATGCTCTTACGAGCACACTACGAACGGGGCATGGTCTTGCGAGGACGGTACGACGTGGCGAGCGGGGGCGCTCGCCCTTCCCGCGCATGGCAAAGGGCTCTCCGGTGTTCGGGAGAGCCCTTTGTGTTTGCTGTGTGCGTCAGGCGGCGGCGCCTGTGGATCTCGTTACGATTCGTCCGCCTGCTCGCCTTCGCCCTCGGATTCGGATTCTTCGGACTGGGGCTTTTGCCGCAGGGTGATGCCAAGCGTATCGCCGCCGGAGGGATAGGAACTTTCCTCACGAGCCACCGGTTGAGGCTTGGACGAGGGAGCCGCCGGAGCGGCGTGCTCTTCGTGGGCCCACTGTACGCGTCGCAGGCTGAGCCCGATCTTGCGTGCTTCGGGGTCGACCTTGAGGATCTTGACCTCGACCTCATCGTCGGGCTTGACCACATCCTGCGGCTTGTCGATCTTGTGATCGGCCAGCTCGGAGATGTGGAGCAGGCCTTCGAGGTCGGGCTCCAGCTCGACGAAGGCGCCGAAGTTGGTGAGCTTGGCGATCTTGCCCTTGATGATGTGGCCGGGGATGTACTTTTCCGGAATGGCCCGAATCCAGGGATCCTCGGTCATCTGCTTGATGCCCAGCGAGATGCGCTGCTTGGCCTCGTTGACCTCGAGGACCACGCACTTGACTTCCTGACCCTTCTCCAGGGCCTCGCTGGGGTGCCCGAACTTGCGGGTCCAGCTCAGGTCGGAGATGTGGACCATGCCGTCAATGCCCGGCTCGATCTCGACGAAGGCGCCGAAGTTCGTCATGCTGCGCACGTGGGCGGTAACCACGGTTCCCGGCGGGTACTTGCGCGCCGCCAGTTCCCACGGATTCTGCTCGGTCTGCTTGATGCCGAGCGAAATTTCCTGCTTTTCCTTGTTGACGTTGAGGACGACGACGTCGATCTCGTCGCCGAGATTCACCATCTCGCTCGGGTGCGAGAGGCGTCGGGTCCAGCTCATTTCGCTGATGTGCACGAGGCCCTCGATGCCATCCTCGAGACGGACGAAGACACCGTAGTTCATCACGTTGACGACCTTGCCCTGGACCTTGGCGCCAACGGGGTACTTCTCTTCGACGTTTTCCCACGGGCTCGGGGTCTTCTGCTTGAGACCGAGCGAAATCTTCTCGTTCTCTTTGTCGACGCCGATGACGACACACTCGATGTCCTGATCCAGGTCGACGACCTCGGAGGGATGGGAGATGCGGCCCCAGCTGAGATCGGAGATGTGCAGGAGCCCGTCGAGACCGCCGAGGTCGACGAAGACACCGAAATCGGCGATGTTCTTGACCACGCCCTTGCGAAGCTGACCGACCTCGATCTCGGCAAGGATCTTTTCTTTGCTGGCGCGTCGCTCTTCCTCGATGAGCTTGCGACGGGAGACCACGATGTTGCGATTATCGACGTCGATCTTGAGGATCTTGCACTCGACGTCCTTGCCGATGAAGCGGCTGATGTCGCCGGGCTTACGGATGTCGACCTGCGAAGCGGGCAAGAAGACCGCCACGCCGATGTCGACGAGCAGGCCGCCCTTGATCCGACGGATGACCTTGCCGCTGACCACGTCGCCTTCCTGCTTGGTGTTGATGATGTGTTCCCAGCCGCGAATCGTGTCCGCTTTGCGCTTGCTCAGCAGGATCAGGCCCCCGTCGGAGTCCGTGTCCTCGAGCAGGACCTCGATTTCCCTGCCCGGTGCGATCTCGTCGGGACTGCCGAATTCGCCGGCGTCGACCACGCCTTCGCTCTTGAGGCCCACTTCGACGATCACATCGTTGCCGATCTGCGAGACGATGGTGCCCGTGAGGATGGTGCCGGGAAGACGCGAATCCACCTTCTTTTGCAGCATCTGTTCGAGATATTGGTTCTCGACGTCCCCAAACATCTCGCCGATCTGCTCTTCGAGCTTGTCGTCGGACAGGCCCAGCTTGTTGACCAGATTTCGATCTACCATAGAACTTGCTTCCCCTGTGGAGTTTTCCAGTGCGACCGCCCGACGCTCCACATAGACATCAGCCGGCCTCGATGCCGCATTGCAGCAATCCATATTGATATGCGTATCCCCCTGCTCACGCAGCAGAGGGTCTTCGTAGCCGAATCCATCAAGCCCGTACCTTTACGGTTCTTCGCCAAACCGCTCGAGGTGCTTGACAAATTCCTCGATGACCCAGTTCGGGGTCGAGGCGCCTGCGGTGACGCCGGCGACCGTCTTGCCGAAAAGCACTTTTTTATCAAGTTCCTCCCAATTCTGCAAGTGAAAGGTGGCCTGGTTGTGTTTTTTGCACAGATCGGCCAGCCGACGGGTGTTGGCGCTGTGGAGCCCTCCCAGGACGAACATGATATCGACCTGCTGGCAGAGGTCGATGGCCGATTCCTGACGTTTGATCGCCTCCTTGCAGAGGGTGTTGATCACCTTGAGCTCGCTGAAGCTGCGTCGGGCGATGGCGTCGAGCATCCGCCCGAGGTGCTCGGGACTCTGGGTGGTCTGACAGACGATGCCGAGCCGGCCGTTGCGGGGCAGCTTGTCCAGGTCGTCTTCGCCGGCGACAACGACCATGTCGCTGACGCAGCCGACCACGCCCTGGACCTCGGGGTGGTTCTCCTCGCCGATAATCACGACCTCGTAGCCCTCGGCTTCGAGTTGCTGGACGATCTGCTGGAGGCGTTTGACCAGGACGCAGGTGGCGTCGACGATGTGGAATCCCTCGTCTCTGAGCCGATGCAGTTCGTCGGGAGCAACCCCATGGGAGCGGATCAGGACGGTCCCGGAGTCCATCTCATCGACGGAATCGACGGTGTGCAGACCGGACGTCCGCAGGCGTTCCACCTCGTCTTTGTTGTGAATTATGGGACCGAGGCAATAGACCGACTGTTCGGTTCCGGACTGTTCGAGCGTCTTTTCCGCCATGCTGATCGCATTGCGCACCCCCGGGCAAAACCCGCACTTCGCTGCCACCAATACCTTCATATCCGACGGACACCTCTTTCCTTGCAGCGCTCGACCGCCCGGTCCGAGCCAAAAAGCGGGAGCGAGCCCATCGACCCGCTTCCGATCTTCCTCCTGTCTTACTTAATTTCGCGAGCGAAGGTGCGATTCAGACCCCGCGGAGGCTCTACTGCACCGGTTCGAGCCAGAGGTTGCGGTACTCGATGACGGCGCCTTCGCTCTGGAGGCAGATCTTGCCGCCGGTCTCGGAGCACTCGGTGGCCACGTTCTGGAGGACGCCGTTGACCAGGACAACGACCCAGTCGTCCTTGCAGATGATGTCGTAAGCGTTCCACTGCCCAGGCTCCTTTTCGCTGCTGTCGTGCAGCTTGATCGTGCGCCGGCCCCGGACGCGCGGGCCGCCTCGGGCGTGCTGGGCGGTTTCGACGCCTCCGATGACCCAGAAATCGCCTGCGCTGCCCGCCTGGAGTTGGCATTCGAGGCTCTTGGGCCAGACCTTGTCTTCGCCGCTCATATGGACGAGGACGCCGTTATTGCCCGGCTGGGCGGGCCAGCGCCATTCGACGTGCAGATGGTAGTCGGCATAGGGCGTCTCGGTCCGCATATAGCCGGCAGGCTTGCCTTCGCAGCGGAGCAGACCGTCCTGAACGGACCAGGTCTCCTTGACGTCGGCGTCCGCATCGCGGAGGAACAGCTTCCACCCGGTGAAGTCGATGCCGTTGAAGAGCACCGTCTTCTCCTGCGGCACGACGGGCGTGGATTCAGCGGCGATGGCGGGCGAGGCCAGAAACGACGCCAACAACAGCAATGCACTGACTCTTGCAATCCGTCTCATAGGCTGTCCTTTCTTCTCCATGATGGTCCCCTTAGATCAGTCGGGTCTTGCCGGGGATGGCCACCTCGGGCATCGCCAGGTCGCCAAACTCGTAGGCGGGCGGGGTCAGGTCCAGCTTGGAGGCCTTCATGACCCAGTCCCATTTCAGGGCGCGTCCAGTGTAGGCACTCATACGGCCCATAATCGCGGTCATGGTGCTTTCGGCGATGCGCCTGGTCTCGTTGAGCTTCTTGCCCTGGCGGATGGCAGCGAACTGGTCGGCGTGCTGGGTCAGGCAGGGATCGTGCTGGTCCCAGGCGATGGTCTCGGCGCTGGCCCCCTGGAAGACGGCCCGGCCGAAGTCCAGGCGTGCCTCGCCTTTGGTCCCGACGATGTGTCCATAGTGCGGGTTGGCGATCCCGTCCTGCTGGGCGCCCTTGTAGGAAACACTCACGCCGTTCGGATAGTCGTATTCGACGGCGAAGTGATCGTAGGAATCGCCATATTCGGGCTCGACGCGCTGCTGACGGCCGCCCAGGGCAAAGCACTGGGTGGGCGGTCCGCCCATGGCCCAGTTGATCAGGTCGAGGTCATGCACGTGCATTTCGACGATGAAGTCGCCGCTGAGCCAGGTCATGAACAGCCAGCGGCGCAGTTGCCATTCCATGTCGGACCAGCTCGGGTCGCGCTGCTGGGGGCCCCAGCCTCGCATGCCGCCGCCGAGGCGGAAGCACTGGCCGCTCTGGATCGTGCCCAGAGCGCCGTCGTGGATGCGTTTCATCGCTTCGACCAGGTGGGAGATGCGTCGCATCTGCGTGCCGGCCACGAAGGTCAGGCCTTTCTGGTCGGCCAGCTCGCCCGAGGCGATCACCGAGCGCACGCCCACGGGATCGACTGCGACGGGCTTTTCGGCAAAGACGTGCTTGCCCGCTTCAAAGGCGGCCTGGATGTGCATCGGGCGAAAGTGCGGCGGGGTCGTCAGGATCACCATGTCCACGTCGGTCGCCAGCACCTTCTTGTAGGCGTCCCACCCGACGAAGCAGGTCTCGTCGGTGACCTTGACCCTGTCGCGGATCGGGTTCTCGCCTTCCTCGGGCTGGCGGGTCAGTCGGGCGCGGCAGGCGTTCAGCGAGTCCGGGAACAGGTCGCCCATCGCGATCAGTTCGACGTTGTCGTCGGCCAGCAGGGCGCGAGTGGTGTCGTGCGTGCCGCGTCCGCCGCAGCCGATGACGCCCAGGCGGATCTTGTCGCTGCCGGCAGCGTACGCTCGCGGGCTCAAGCCCGACATGGCAGCCATCGATAACGCTGCGGCCCCCGCCCCTTTCATGAAATCACGTCGCGAAACTCCATCTTGCTTGATTCCGTCGTTCATTGCAGCACCCCAATCTTGCAGTCTGTGCCGATCGCTAAGGGATCGACTCGATGTGAATATTGCGAAACTCGATCGTGCCGGCGCCGACGCGCAGACCGATATAGCCGGTGCGTCGGGTCAGGCCCGGATGTCGGTCGTACAGATACGGATAGTAGGTCACGTCGGTATCGACCACCTCTTCGCCATTGAGCACCACGACGATGCGCGGCCCCCGCCAGGTGACGAGCATCTGCTGCCAGCGACCGGGCTCGGCGCCCATCCGCTCGGACGGCGCCTGGACGTCGTAGAGGCTGCCGGTGACCTGGTTGGCGGGAAGATCTCCCCAGTCGCGCGTGGCATCGTCGAGGATCTGGACTTCGGTTCCCATGTAGGTCGGGTCGCCACGGAGCGGGGCGCGAAGGTAGAGGCCGCCCTCGGCGCCGGGCGAGATGCGAAATTCCAGTGAGAGGGTGAAATCGGCGTACTGGTCGACAGTGGCGAGCCAGGTTCCCGGCGGTGCGGCTCGGCCGACGAGTGTGCCGTTATCGAACTGCCAGTAGTTCGGTTGATCGCCGGTCTGCTGCCAGCCGACCAGGCCCGTCAGGAGCAAATTAGTCCGCCGCGGTTTGCAGCAGAGGCGATTCGATGTACACGAACCGGCGAGTATCAGGCCGACTATCAAGAGAACCAAGATCCCCATGTAGACTCTGCGACCCATATCACACCTCCTGCCCCCGTCGTGGATTCGCCCCCCTGAGTTTCGATTGACATCGCTCATAGTGTCGTCGCATTTCGAAACGCACACCTTAGAAGGACCCGTTGGCTGAACACCTCAGGCGCCAAGGTACCGGCACGTGGCTTGCTCGTCAAGTTCATTTCGCCCCTCTGGCGTGGACCTCGCCCTGCTGGCGATGCGATAGCGGAAAGCGGTCGAGTGACCGGCAGCCCTGTTGCGGGAATCCCCCGCGTTATGCCGACCACACCCCTGGATAGGATCGGGAGGAAGGATGGTTGACGGGGGGGTGCGCAGGGCAGTAGGATGAGGGGGTGTCGTGCGGCGGTGTTGCCGCGAGAGAATGGGCCATGTCTGATCGAGATGCCATAGCAGAGCGAGTGGATGGGGGCGGACGCGCCGGGTGGGTTTCGTCCCTGCGCGCGGGTCTGCGGGCAACGGCGCTGCTGGCGATCGGGGCAGGCATCGTGCTCCTGGGCGCCGCGCAAGCGGGCAGCGAGGAGGAGCCTGCCGAAGCGCCGATCGCCTACTACCGCTACAAGGTGATCAAGACCTATCCGCACGACACGCAGAACTTCACGCAGGGCCTGGTCTACGAGGATGGGTTTCTCTACGAGGGAACCGGGCTGTTCAAGCAATCGATGCTGATCAAGCGCGACCTGAAAAAAGACCGCATCGTCAAGCGGCTGCGGCTGCCCAACCAGTACTTCGGCGAGGGCGTGGCAGTTTTCGGCGAGAAGGTGATCCAACTGACGTGGAAGTCGGAGATTGCGTTCGTCTACGATAAGACAACGTTTCGCGAGTTGGAGCAGTTCACGTACAGCGGCCAGGGGTGGGGGCTGACGAGCGACGGGACGCGGCTGATTCTCAGCGACGGGACCTCGACGCTGCGATTCCTCGACCCGAACACGTACGCCGAGATGGGGCGCATCCGGGTGTTTAACGGGAGGCGGCCCCTGCGGCAGATCAACGAATTGGAATACATCGACGGGCAGATCTACGCGAACGTGCTGCCGACCGATTACATCGCGATCATCTCGCCCGAGACGGGTCGGGTGACAGGCTGGGTCGATCTGACGGGGCTCTACATCCCGCCTCAATACAGTCCATCGAACGTCGTCCTCAATGGGATTGCCTACATTCCCGAGAGCCAGCATCTGCTGGTGACGGGTAAATGCTGGCCCAAGATCTACGAGATCGAGCTGGTGGCGCAGGACAACGAGCCGTAATCGCAATCCAGGCACCTGTCTTCTCCCCGGCCAGATCCCTCGACTCCGCTTCGCTCCACTCGGGATGACAAGGAGAGGAGGGCTTTGCTCCTGAGAATATGGGTCTCATGGACGAAGGGGCAAGAGCACATTACGGATGTGTGGACTTCTGCAAAAATGGACAGTAGGCCTGTATTCTTCAAGGAAATCGATTTTCCGATTTCCTTGAAGAACGGTCTGAGTTGGCTGCAGCCAGGTCGCAAGGTTTGGGAGGGAAGAGCCAAAACCGAGGCTCTTCCCTCCCAAAGCAGGCCTACTGTCCATTTCTGCAAGACTCCACACTCCAGCTTCTTCGCCCCACAGGTCGCCCATTCAGGCATGACTTCGACGCCGAGACGAACGGGGACGTTCGCCCTGCGTCAGTCGAGGGGGCGGAAGTTCACGCCGAGGGCCTTGAGACGTTCGAGGTGGGGACGGAGGCGGGCGACGAACGATTCATAGTCCTTCGCCTCCTTGGGCGACCAGCCGATTTCGGCGATGGCGGCGGCACGCGGCCAGGCCATGTACTCGAGGTGCTCGCGAGTGGCGATGTACTCTCCCCAGAGCTGGGCCTGAAGGCCGAGGACGTGGTGGACCTTGTCGGGTGCGATGGCACTGGGGACGGGATCGTAGGAGTAGACCCTGGCCAAGGGCAGGTTGCCGCCGATGGCGAGCGGTTCGGATTCCGCGGGACCCTGGTAGTAATCGAGGTACGTATGCGTGGTCGGGGCCATCACGACGTCGTGACCGGCATTGGCGGCGGCGATGCCCCCCTGCTCGCCTCGCCAGCTCATGACGGTGGCACCGGGGGCCAAGCCTCCTTCGAGGATTTCGTCCCAGCCGACGAGGTGCCGGTCGTGGCGGGTGAGGAAGGCGTCCATCTGCTCGACGAACCAGCTCTGGAGTTCCGCCTCGTCCTTCAGGCCCTTGTCGCGGATCATCGCCTGGATCTCTTCGCTGGCCTTCCATTGGTCCTTGACCGCTTCGTCGCCACCGATGTGGATGTACTTGCTCGGAAAAAGATCCATCACCTCGAGGAGGACGTCCTGGAGGAATTCGATCGTCCTCTGTCGCGGGGCGAAGATGTCCGGATGCACGCCCCAGCACGTCTTGGGTTCGAGGTCCCGCTGTTTCTCGGGAAAGACTCCGAGGAACGGATAGGCGCTGATGGCCGCGGTGGCGTGTCCGGGCATTTCGATCTCGGGCACGATGCGGATGTAGCGTTCGGCGGCATATTGGACGATTTCGCGGATATCGTCCTGGGAATAGAACCCGCCGTGACGCTTGCCGTCGAAGCGATAGGGTCGGCGGCCGGCGTGGCCGATGAGCGTTTCGCGGCGCCAGGCGCCGATTTCGGTGAGCTTGGGGTACTTCTTGATCTCGATCCGCCAGCCCTGGTCGTCGGTCAGGTGCAGTTGCAGGCTGTTGAACTTGTGCAAGGTCATGGTGTCGATGAAGGCCAGCAGGTCGGCCTTACGAATGAAGTGGCGAGCGGGATCAAGCAACACCCCTCGCCAGGCAAAGCGCGGGGAGTCGGTGATCTTCACGCAGGGTACATCCCAGGCGACGTCGTCGACTTTCGTCTTGCTGAAGACCGCGGCGGGTAGAAGCTGCCGCAGGGTCTGGATGGCATAGAACAGGCCTGCCGGCCGGGGCGCGACGATCGTGAGGCGATCGGGCGCAGCGTGCAGTTCGTAGCCTTTGGAACCGAGCGTCGAGCGGCTTTCGTCGAGGTGCAACTCGATGGAGCGATCGGTGGGTGGCGCCGAGGTTACGCATGGGAGTTCGAATCCCGTAGCGGGCGACAGGGCAGCGGCGAGTTTCCGTGCTTCGACGGTCGCAGGTCCCTGCGCGACGATACGTGTGGAAGGCGTGATGCGGAACACCCCTTTCAATGACTCGACTGAGACCGGCTGGGGAATCACGTAGATTTCGGCGGCAGCCCACGCGCAATCGGTCGAACCATGTCCAAAGCCCAGCATCGAAACCATCGCCATCAGCATCGCGTATCGCAGCATCGCAAGGCCCTTTCATCGTGTCGTATCAGGATCGGACCATATCGCGGGCCATCGCGATCCGCAACCGCAATCTTCCGGCGAATCCCAAGCCGGAGGCTGGAGGGGGAGATCAGAGGTCACCGCAGTCGCTTCGGGCAAGTTCTCTGAATAAATCCGTAGCCAACGATGTTGACAGGTGCGGTGCGAGCGTGCAAGAACATTGCCCTTCTGACGGGGCGCGGTTAGGATATGCGACGATGATGAAGGCGGGTGCGACGTTGACCGGGTACCTCACGCTCGAACGGGCCAAGGCGGCCGTGAACGCGCCTGACTACGGCATCATCCAGATTAAACGCAGCGACTTGAAATGACGTGCAGCGCTGAATGGTTGAACGGGAGATGGGATGAACGACGGGATGGAAGAGCAGATTGTGGTAGCGGAGGAGCGGTTGCGGGAGGCGATGCTGGGCTCCGACGTGGGCGTGCTGGATGAATTGCTGGCGGATGAGCTGGTCTTCACGAATCATCTCGGGCAGGTGCTGGGCAAGGCGGACGACCTGGCGGCGCATCGGGACGGGGTGGTGAAGATTCGTGAGCTGACGCCTTCGGAGCGGCGGATTCTCGTTCGCGGGGAGGCGGCGGTGGTGTCGGTGCGGATGCACCTGTCGGGCAGCTATGCGGGGACCGCGACTGAGGGCGATCTGCGGTTCACGCGGGTCTGGGCGCGGTCTGCCGACGGCGCGTGGCAGGTGATTGCGGGACATTCGGGGGTGGTGACGTAGAGGGCAGAAGGGTGAGACAATGAGGGCGGTGTGCAGTGCACACCCTACGAGACTGTGGAAGCACGAATGTTGAAATCCGAAATCCGAGACAAACCCCAATGATCCAAGTTCCAAATACCGACCCTATTGCACGCAGCGTGGTCATCCCGGTGCGAAACGGTGTCCGTTTGGAGCATTTGGATTTCGCGCTTCGGATCTCGAATTTGCCCTTACCAGCCCTCTCCCTCGGCGCCCGGCAGACAGAATGTCACAGAACCCGATCACAAGTAAGGTCATGCACCCCGACGGGAGCGGCGGGTTGGCGCGTGGGGGTTCGGAAGGGTATGATCGGGGATCGGTGGGATTGATGTGAACGGCCGATTGGGAGGTGTCGGATGGATCGACGGGAGTTTCTGGTACGATCGGGGTTGTCGTGTGTGGGGCTGGGGGCACTGACGGGCGGCGCGATCGTCGCGGCGGAGCGTCGGGCGTCGAAGCGGCCCAACATCCTCTATCTGCTGGCGGACCAGTTGCGATATCAGTCGTGCGGGTACGCGGGGGATGAGAAGGCGCGCACGCCTCGTCTGGATCGGCTGGCGACGGAGGGAATGAACTTTCGGCAGGCGGTCTCGCACATGCCGGTCTGCTCGGCGTACCGGGCATCGCTGTTTACCGGCAAGCACACCAGCGGGACGGGGATGGTGATCAACGAGCTGCGGATGAACCCGAACCAGAGGTGCCTGGGGCACGTGCTGACCGAGGCGGGTTACGAGACCGGGTACATCGGCAAGTGGCACCTGTACGCCAACCAACTAGGCAACCACTTCGACCCGGCGAATTCGTTCGTGCCGCGCGGGGCGCATCGGCTGGGCTTCGACGGCTACTGGGCGGCGTACAACTTCCACCACGAATACTACGGCAGCTACTATCATACCGAGTCGCCCGAGAAGATTTTCTATGGCGAGGGCGTGTTCGAGCCCGATGCGCAGACGGAGATGGCGCTCGATTTCGTCGCGAAGAAGAAAGACGCCGACGAGCCCTTCTTTCTGATGGTCTCGTACGGGACGCCTCACGATCCGTGGGTGAAGAGCAACGTGCCGGCCAAGTTCTACGAGATGTTCGAGGACGTGACGTTCGAGATGCCGCCCAACTATTCCGACGAGATGGACCCCTATGGAGATGGCTGGTCGAACATCGAGAAGAGCCCCGAGCGGATCAACGAGTGGATGCGGAATTACTACGCGATGACCGCGAATCTCGACTGGAATATCGGGCGGATTCTCGATGCGGTCGATGAGGCGGGACTGGGCGAGGAGACGCTGATCGTTTTCAGCAGCGATCATGGGGAGATGTTCGGCGGGCACGGGCGGATGAAGAAGAACATCTTCTATGAAGAGGCGGCGCGGGTGCCGTTCCTGGTGCGGTGGAATGGGCGGATCCCTGCCGGGAGCGTCTCGGATGCGTGCCTGAATACGCCGGACATCATGCCTACCCTGCTGGGATTGGCGGGGCTCGGTTCGCGAATCCCGGAAAGTGTCGAAGGGATGGATCTGAGCCAGGCGGCTCAGGGCAAGAGCGGGCCGGAACCGGAAGCGGCCTTCCTGATGAATACCGGCGCCTGCGCCGTCTGGGAGGATGGTCACGAGTGGCGGGCGCTGCGGGACAAGCGCTATACGTATGCGGTCTTCCGGGGCGAGGGCCCGAAGAACCTGCCACGCAAGGAAGTGCTGTTCGACCACGTGGCCGACCCCTACCAGATGAAGGACCTGTCGAACGATCCGGCCCACCGCGACACGCTGGAGAAATACCGGGGTATGCTGAAAACGAAGATGGCCCAACTCAACGACGCCTTCCCCGCTTCGAGCTGGTACCGCGACCACTGGACCGACGGCAACCGCCTCATCACCGCCAGCGCCCAGGGCCCCTTCCCACAGGAGCAGCTGATTTCCTGAGAATTTTCGCGATCTGGCTGTTACCCTGCGTGTCTGTCCCGCCTTAGAAGAATGCGGGGGACCAAGGTCAATCTCTTTGCACGGAGCGACGCGGATGGGATGCAGAATATGGTGGTGGCTGATTCTGATCGGGACGCTGACACTTGCCGGCGGCTGCAAGAAGGAACCTTACACCAAGACGAAAGACCCAACTTCCTCCAGACCTACGCCCCTACACAGGGCCGCCGAGAAGGGCGATCTGGAGAAGGCGCGATCACTCGTCGCGGACGGAGCGGACATCAACGCACAGACCACGGGGGGCGGGACACCGCTTCACTATGCGGCCCGGGAGGGACACGAGGACATCGTTGCCCTGCTGCTCGCCCACGGAGCGAATCTGAACGCCAGGGACATCCGCGGCGATACGCCTCTGCACGACGCAATCGGTTGGAGACACGCCGATGTGGCGGAACTACTCATCGCCAAGGGCGCCGATCTCAAGGCGGAGAACCGTAGCGGCGAGACGCCCCTTCATGAAGCTGCCGAAAAAGGTCACAGGCACATTGTAGAGCTTCTGATCGAACGCGGTGCGCGCATTGACGCGCGGACTACAAGGGATCATACTCCCCTGCACTATGCTGCTTGCTGGGGACATCTTCACACAGTGCGTTTGCTGGTCCAAGCGAGGGCGGATGTCCATGTGAAGTGCATCGATCGTAAGACGGCGTTGCATTACGCCGTGGAGTCCGGGCATGCGGACGTCGCTGAATTCCTCATCGCCAAGGGTGCCTCCCTGGAAGTGCAAACCGAGGTTGGCGAAACCCTTCTGCATATCGCGGCTTCGCGCGGCAGCGGAAAGATTGCTGAACTTCTCGCCGCGAAAGGCGCTGCCGTAGAAGCGCCGACGAGTGACAATCGGACAGCCTTGCACTTGGCGGCCCAGAAGGGCCACACTGGCGTAGTGCGAGTCCTGGTGGCTCACGGAGTCAACGTCCATGCGGTTGATTGGGCGGATTGCACCCCGCTGCATCTGGCGGCCACCTCGGGGGAGGGTGAGAGCATCGAATGTCTCATTGCCGGGGGCGCGGATGTCAATGCGCGGGC
>CAZTGH010000117.1:0-14415 GCA_964612985.1 uncultured Pirellulales bacterium | reverse complement strand
CCATCAGCAGCACGATGATCGAGATGACCACCAGCAGTTCGATCAAGGTGAAGCCGCATTTTCGCATCGTCTGAACCTCTGCCATCTATACGCTCGCAGGGGCGCTGTTTCGTTTGTAGTGACGCCGTCAGGCGTTACCTCGTTTGTAGTGGCGTCGTCAGACGCTATTTCGTTTGGCTTAGTGTCAGACTTCCTATATGCCCTTACGGGCACACTACGAACGGGCCAGCCGCACCTCGCCCACGAGATACGAGCGACCAGCGACGAGCGACAGTTTAATAGTCCTTGAACTTGCGCATCCATTCGGGCCAATCGCTGGGCTGGACGCCGCCGGCTTTGGTCCAGGGCCCGGCGGTGTCGAAGTCGCGGTGCCATTTGAGCGTCCAGAGTTCCTTGAGGCCCACCTTGTGCACCGCCCAGTCCATGAACAGGGCATTGACCCCGCCCTCATGGCGGTCGATGCAGACCGTGGACATCGGCTGGTCGCGCACGTGACCTTCGCTCTCGGGCGGCGCATCATCGTTGTCAGGGAGAGCGCCGTGCCAGGTGGAGTCGAGGAGTACGGGCACGCGAGGCGCCCCTCGGACGTCACATACGTTCCAGTGGACAGCATAGCTGACTGGCTTGCGCATTCCTTTTACGCGTTCGTAGGCGTTATACGTCCAGAGATTCAGACCGAAACTGCCATAGATGATGTTGAGGTGATCCGGCCAATTTCCATGCTCGTGGTCCGCGTAGGTCACGGGCCATGCATAGGGCGAAAACGGCCCTCCCCAGGGAACATGCTCTCTTGACGAGCGTTTGGCTGCCGAGGGGCAGGTTGTCACCTCCGGATAGAGCTTGAAGGACGGTTGTGTTACCGAGAACCAAGCGTTCAGGCCCCAATCGGGGAATCGACCCCCGTGGTCCTGGGCGTACATCGAGAGGAGGGTTCCAGCTTGACGCAGGCGCATCTGGCAGCCGACCGCCCGTGCCTGCCGCCGCGCGCGCGATAGCGCCGGCAGCAGCAGCGCCATCAGCAAGACGACGATGGAAATGACGACGAGCAGTTCGATCAGGGTGAAGGCTTTGGAATGGATTAGGGATGATCGATGATTGATGATTGCAGGGGCAGGGAAGGGGCGGGTCCGGGGGGCCGGTTTGTTTTCGATCTGGCATCTTCCGCTTTTGGTCTCCATGCGATGCCTCCCGCGAGGACCATTATAGCATGAAAGCGGGGATGGGAAAAATGAAATACAGTCCATCATGGGATTGCCGGGAAGGCGACACGCCGGGGCGTGAGAAACAGGATCTATCGGTCTTGCTCCGGCGCACCTGTGTTGGGGGCCTGCCCCCAAACCCCCGGCATTTGACGCGTCGGGCCAGCAGCATGGTGGAGGCATCGCGCTACTCTTACCCAGAGCGCTGCAAGAATGGACATCAGGCTTGCTTTGGGAGGGAAGGCCCTCGTTGCCGGCTCTTTTTGCAGGAGGCCGCTTTCAGATCATGCTGCTGGTGAAATGCGAAAAATGCCAGGGGTCCGGGGACAGCGTCCTCGGTCTTATCCCAGGGGTGCGTACGATCCCCGAAAATCGGTCGGTGAACGTATGAGGTGTGCGCGGAATCTCTCTGTGCACTTGCAGATCTTAGCGCGGCGGGTGGCGGTCAGGAGGCTTTGGCCTCGGGTTCGGCGGCGTTGCGCTGGGCCTTGCGCATGAGGCGGTAGACCCAGTCTTCGAAGTGCATGGGATAGAGGTTGATCTTCTCGGTAGCCAGTTGGAGGCCCTTGCGGCTCATCCAGGCGCGGATCTGTTCCTCGCGCCCAGGGAGGCGCTGGCTGATCTGCTTGCGGTAGAGTCGCCGGAGCGTCTTGGCCCGTTTGTGGCGGATTTCCTCGGGTTTGTCGACGGCGCGGAAGTACCTGCGGACGGCGCCGACGGTCACATCGTCCTTGCGGAAGTAGGGGGCCAGCCTTTGCGGCACGTCGTCGCGGATGGCGAATTCCTCGTCGATGGCGCCGAGCTGGGCCTCGCCGGGCTCGTAGTGCAGCAGCGGATCGTAGAAGAAGACCGCGGGGTGGTAATCGACGCGGTGGGCGCCGAGATAGATCGTGAAGACGTCCAGCCCTCGACCGTTCTGGTAGAGCATGGGCGGGCCATCGCCGATCAGGACGCTGAAGCAGAGCTTGTTGAAGTCCTTGCGGTTGAAGCCGACGATATCGCGGTGCACCTTGCGGAGTTTGGGCAGGGTTGCCCGGCGGACGTCGAAGATCAGCAATCGGGCGTGCGTGGTGTCCTGGGCGGCGCGTTCCATCGTTTCGACCGCGTCGCGGATCGTCGGCGCGCCCGGTCGGATCACCTGGAAGCCCTTGAGCCTCTCGTCGGTGCCGATCCGCGCGGTGATATCGACGCCCAGGATCGGGTCGAGCGTGAGGACGTAGATCACATTCCTGCGCCCTGGATGGGTGAGGATATCGTGCTTTTCGTCGACTAATTCTTCGCGTTCAATCATATCGGCATCGAGAAGGGCGAATGGGTATTCGCCCCTACCAGGCTAGGTTATGTTCGGAAACCACCCCTCGTTTGTACGACTTTGCGGACGGCTCTGTTCGTGGCCCCCACTGTGGCTGCGCGGGGGCTTGCGGGCGGCTTTGGAAGGGTCCTTCATCGTCAGGCTGATCCGCTGCTTGCTCAGGTCGACGTCCAGAACGGTGACGATCACCTTCTGCTGGACCTTGACGACCTCGTTCGGGTCCTTGACGAAGCGGTCGGCGAGCTGGCTGACGTGGACGAGGCCATCCTGGTGGACGCCGATATCGACGAAGGCGCCGAAGGCGGTGACATTGGTGACGACGCCGGGCAGGCGCATCCCGGTCTGAACGTCCTCGATCTTATTGATCCCGTCGGCGAAGCGGAAGATCTCGAATTGCTGGCGCGGGTCGCGCCCTGGCTTGGCCAGCTCCTGCAGGATGTCGTTGAGCGTCGGCAGGCCGACGGTATCGGTTACGTAGTTCTGAAGGCGGATCTTCCTGCGGAGGGCATCGTCCTTCATCAGCATCGCGACCGAGCAGCCTGCGTCGGAAGCCATCGCGTCGACGACGCTGTAGCTTTCGGGGTGGACGGCGCTGGCGTCGAGCGGGTTGGCGGCGTCGCGGATGCGCAGGAAGCCTGCCGCCTGTTCGAAGGCCTTCTCGCCCAGGCGGGGCACCTTCATCAGGGCCTTACGTGAATCAAAGGGGCCGTTCTCATTGCGGAAGCTGACGATGTTCTGGGCCAGTTGGGGTCCGAGACCCGAGACGTACTGGAGCAGTTGCTTGCTGGCGGTGTTGACCTCGACGCCGACGTTGTTGACGCAACTGATGACCACGTCGTCGAGGCCCTGCTTGAGCAGGGGCTGGTCCACGTCGTGCTGATACTGGCCCACGCCGATCGATTTCGGGTCGATCTTGACCAGCTCGGCCAGCGGGTCCATGAGCCTTCGCCCGATGGAGACCGCGCCGCGGACGGTCAGGTCCTCGTTGGGGAATTCCTCGCGGGCGACCTCGGAGGCGGAGTAGATCGAGGCGCCGCTTTCGTTGACCATGACGATGGGCGTATTGCGCGCGAGCGGGATGTTGCGGACGTAGGCTTCGGTTTCGCGACTGGCGGTGCCGTTGCCGATCGCGATGATTTCGATGTCGAATTTCTCACACAAGGCAGCGAATTTGGTCGCATCGGCGGCGGCGCGGGCGTCGCCCGTGTGCGGATAGATCACGTCGGAGTGCTTCAACTGGCCCTGGCGGTCGAGGCAGACGACCTTGCAGCCGGTGCGGAAGCCCGGATCGATCGCCAGGACGTTCTTCTGGCCCAGCGGCGCCGCCAGCAGCAATTGGCGGAGGTTCTCGGCGAAGACGCGAATCGCCTCCTGGTCGGCCCGCATCTTGGCGGAGGCCAGGATTTCCGTCTCCATCGAGGGCGCCAGCAGGCGTTTGTAACTATCGGTGAAGGCTTCTCTTACGATTTCGGAACTCTTCGAGCGCCCCTTGACGAACAATTCTTCGAGGATGCGGTGGGCCTGCTCTTCGGGGGCGACGACCTGGAGCCTCAGGAAGCCCTCGCGCCGACCCCGACGCATGGCGAGGATGCGGTGCGACGGCGCCTTGGCGACGGGTTCTTCCCACTCGAAATAATCCTCGTACTTGCGGCCCTCTTCTTCCTTGCCGCTGACGACCTGCGATTTGAGCACGCCCTTGGTGCTGAACAGCTCGCGCATCTTCGCGCGGGTCTGCGGGTCCTCGTTGATCCATTCGGCGATGATGTCCTTGGCGCCCGCCAGGGCGTCTTCGACCGTTTCGACGCCTTTTTCCGCATCGACGAACGCCTCGGCTTCCACGATCGGGTCGAGGTCGGGGTCCTGGGTATAGATCCGCTCGGCCAGAGGCTCGAGGCCCTTCTCTTTGGCGATCGTCGCCCTCGTTCTTCGCTTGGGCTTGAAGGGCAGATAGATGTCTTCCAGCGAGGCCATCGTCTCAGCGGCCAGGACGTCCTTCTTCAGCTCCTCGGTCAGCAAACCCCTCTCGGAAAGAGACTTAAGGATGGCCTCCCTTCGGGCGTCGAGGTCCTTGAGCTGTCCGAGCCGGTCGCGGATGGCGGTGACCGCGACCTCGTCCAGACTGCCGGTGGCCTCCTTGCGGTAGCGGGAAATGAACGGAACGGTGGACCCTTCCTCCAACAGGCCGACGGCAGCAGCCACCTGGCCCGGCCTCAGATTCAGCTCCGAGGCGATGCGTGCGATATGTTCCTGACTCAACGATCGATCCTTCTCATGCTGATGCGATTTCCAAACACCCTGCGCCCCGACGGCACAACGTCCCGAGACTATATCGACTCGACGCCGCTGTTTCAAGGACGCTTGCCAGGAGCCAACGTTACGCGTGCGCCCGCGTTCGGCTCGGTGCGGTTCGTCCCGCTCATCCGCAGGGGAGATGGTGCGCTGGCGCTCACCATGACAAGGGGGCGGCGCGCGGGTTCGGGCCTGTGCTGTCATCCTGAGTTGACCAGCGGCGGGGCCGCGATTGTCGGACAGAACATGACCGCAGCGCTCAGGAACCGCATCTCCATCATTGGCGGACTTCTGCAAAAATGGACATTAGGCCTGCTTTGGGAAGGAAGAGCCTCGTTTTGGGCTCTTCCTTCTCAAACCCCAAGACTTGGTCCTAGCCGACTTTCGTCATCCTCCAAGGAAATCGTGAAACCGATTTCCTTGAAGAATATAGGCCTAATGTCCATTTTTGCAGAAGTCCACTCATCCGTTATGTGCTCGTGCGTCTTCGCCCGTCGCACCTATGTTCTTAAGAGTTGGTCAGGCGAGGGAGAAGGCTTGCCCTACACATGGGCACTACGAACCGGGATCAGACTTCGGGGCTGGTGAGGCCTTCCTGGATGGCGTATTTGGTCAGTTGGGCGACGTTGTCGATGTCGAGCTTGTTCATCACGCGGAGGCGATGGGCCTCGACGGTCTTGGGGCTGATGTAGAGTCGCAGGGCGATCTGGCGGGTGGTGTTGCCTTCGGCCATGAGCTGGAGCACCTCGCGCTCCCTCGGGGTCAGGACGGAGAATGCCGAGGGGGTTTCGCCGCCCGAGTTGCCCCCGATCAGGTCGTCGACGATCACGTCGCCGATGGAAGGGCTGACATAGATGCGGCCGTCCGCCACCGCGTGGATCGCCTTGACCAGCTCGTCGTAATCGCAATCCTTGAGCAGGTACCCCACCGCTCCGGCCTTGAACATCTCCATGACGAACTGCCGCGAGGAGTGCATCGACAGAGCAACCACCTTCACATCCGGCAATTCGCGGAGAATCTGGCGGGTGGCCTCGACCCCGTTGAGGTCGGGCATGCTGATGTCGGTGATCAGGATGTCCGGAGACAGCTCTCGAACCACGTCGATGGTATCGCGTCCGTTGGAGGCCTGGCCGACCACCTCCATGTTGTCTTCCTGCTCGATAGCCCGGCTGAGCCCTTGTCGGACGATCGCGTGGTCGTCCGCCAGTACGATGCGAATACTCATTGCCTGCCGCTCCTTAGTCGCTTTGTCTATCTTCAGGCCACCTTCGATCTTTCGTCGCGGCCCGCATTCGCTCGCTCGCCATGCTAAGCCGACAGGCCCGCCCTGTCAAATCCGAAGATGCCTTCGCCCCTTACGCACGACGGGCCTTTTCGGTGCTGCCCGAATTACCTATTCTACGGTGGTTGAAATGAATGATGTTCATTTTGAATCCTGATGGCGAGTGGCGGGGGCCGGAGAACTCCGACGGCGGCCATCGCGTAGTCACGAGGGGTATTTTACATCGGCCACGTTGGCTCCCTGCACGGGCCTGGACCTGCGGAGGCCCCTGGCGTGACCGGCGGGCGTCTCGACGAACTTGACCCTGGAGGCAGAACGACATGGACATCCTGATGATGACGAACACCTTCACCCCTTTTGTCGGAGGGGTGTCGCGGTCGGTGACGGCCTTCGCAAACGAATTGCGGAATATGGGCCACCGCGTAGTGATCGTCGCGCCGGAATTCGAGAACATGCCCGAAGCGGAAGAGGACGTGATCCGCGTTCCAGCGATTCAGCACTTCAACGGCAGCGATTTCTCGCTGGTCCTGCCGGTTCCCGGGTACCTTTCAGCCCGTCTGGAGAGATTCAAGCCGGATATTATTCATTCCCATCATCCCTATCTGCTTGGTGGAACTGCCGTGCGAGTCGCCAGCGGATTCGGCTGCCCCCTGGTGTTCACCTACCACACGATGTACGAACACTATCTGCATTACGTTCCGGCGCACGCCAAGCGTATGCAGCAATTCGTGATCAATCTCGTCACTGGATATTGCAATCTGTGCGACCACGTTGTGGCGCCGAGCGAGTCGGTGGCCGAGATGATTCGGGAGCGTGGCGTCACGGTGCCGATGGACGTGGTGCCGACGGGGGTCCACGTGGACCGGTTCGAAAAGGGCCACGGGAGGGCGTTTCGCCGATCCCACCAGATACCGGAAGACGCCTTCGTGGCCGGGTACGTGGGGCGGTTGGCCCCGGAGAAGAACCTGTCGTTTCTGGCTGAAGCAGTCGAGCGGTTCGTCACGCAGACCCCCGGAGCGGACTTCCTGGTGGTAGGCTCGGGCCCATCCGAACGCCAGGTGCGCGAGGTCTTCACCGAGCAGGGCAGTGCCGGGCGACTGCACCTGGTCGGTTCGCTGGAAGGCCAGGAGTTGATCGACGCCTACCACGCGATCGACACGTTCGTTTTCGCCTCGCGCACCGAGACACAGGGGATGGTGTTGACCGAGGCGATGGCCGCGGGCAAGCCGGTGGTGGCGATCGATGCGCCGGGCATTCGCGAGGTGGTGCGGGACCGGCAGAATGGCCGGCTGATCGACTCGGAGGACGCCGAGGCCTTTGCCGAAGCCCTGCGGGAGGTGGCGCGGTCGAGCCCTGAGCAGAAGCGTGCGCATTCGCAGGCGGCGCGGGCGACGGCGCAGGCGTTCTCCATGCAGAAATGCGCCCGCCGACTGGTCGAGGTATATGGGAAAGTGCTGGACCGGGAGCCGCCTGGCTTGAAGGATGACAGCAGTTGGACCCAGGCGATCGAAGAGATCAAGGCCGAATGGGGATTGATTAAGAATATCGCGGAGGCCGCCAGCCACACGTTCAGCTAGCGGGGAAGTGGGCAGGACATCGCATGTTGAACTTTGTCGAGACGTATATCCGGAGGCTGCGCGGCCGATTGAGCCGGAGCGAATGGCTGATCCGCCTGCTGGGCCTGCCGAAATCCCGAGATGAGCCCTCGGCGCCGGGGTTGGTGCTGATCCAGATCGACGGACTCTCTCGCCACCAGTTGGAGAGGGCGATGGCCCAAGGGAACATGCCCTTTCTCCGCCAGTTGCTGGCGCGGCACCGGTACCGGCTGCACTCGCTCTACAGTGGGATGCCGTCGAGCACGCCGGCAGTGACCGCCGAGGTGTTCTATGGGGTCAAGACCGCGGTGCCGGCGTTCAGTTTCTTCGACCGCCAGAGGAGCCGGGTCTTTCGCATGTATTCGCCCGAGGCCGCCAAGGAGATCGAGCAGCGCCTGCAAGAGCAGGGCGAGCCCTTGCTGACCGGCGGCAGCACGTATGCGTCGATCTATACGGGCGGCGCCGCGGAACGCCACCTGTGCGCCGCTTCGGTCGAGTGGAGCGATCTGTTCAAAGTGGGCCGGCCCCTGCGCATGGTGCTGCTGTTTGTGTTGAATTTCTACAGCGCGATCCGCGCGCTGGTCCTGCTGGGGGTGGAACTCATCCTGGCCATCTGGGACTGCGTGGCAGGAACGATTGCCGGGCGGGACCTGTGGAAGGAGATCAAGTTCATCCCTTCGCGGGTGGGTGTATCCATTCTGATGCGTGAACTGTCGACGATCGGCGCCAAGATGGACGTGACGCGGGGGCTGCCGATCGTTTACCTGGACTTCGTCGGCTACGACGAGCAGAGCCACCGTCGCGGCCCGACCTCGCGCTTCGCCCACTGGTCGCTGCAGGGGATCGACGACGCGATCAGCCGAGTCTGGAAGGCGGCGCAGCGGTCGAGCCGGCGCGACTATGACGTGTGGGTTTTTTCCGACCACGGCAACGAAGATACTCCGTCCTACGTCCACGAACACGGGCGTACGATCCAGGAGGTCGTGGCCGAGTTGTTCGACGCGGTGGTGGCCCGGCTCCCGGATCATCGAGGGGTCCAGTCGAAGCGCATGAGCGCGTATATGAGTCGCCGATTTCGCGAGGCCAAGCCCGTCGAGAGCGGCCATGTGGTCGTCACGTCGATGGGACCGACCGGCAGTGTGTATCTCGACAAGCCCATCGACGCCGAGCAGCGGATGCGGATGGCCAAGATGCTGGTGGATCGAGCCCAGGTTCCCTTGGTCCTGATCCCCGACGGCCCGGGTCGGGCGCGAGCATGGACGAAGGAACGGTCGTTCGTGCTGCCGGAGGAGGGCGAAGCGCTGTTCGGGCCCGACCACCCGTTTCGGGAAGAAATGGTGGAGGACCTGGTGGCCCTCTGTCACCATCCGAATGCGGGGGATTTCGTCATTTCAGGCTGGAGTCGCACGGGGCCGTGCATCACGTTTCCGGTCGAAGGCGGTTCGCACGCCGGACCGGGGGCCGAAGAGATTCACGCGTTTGTTCTGGCGCCGGACGATGCGCCTCTGCCGGATCGGCCGCAGGGCTACCTGCGTCCGCTGAGTTTGCGCGAGGCGGCAATGGCGCATCTTGGACGCGGCGCGCCGCAGAGATCTGTGCCGGCGCCGGTTGCCGAGGATGGAATCCTGCGCGTGATGACCTACAACGTGCATACGTGCGTCGGCATCGACGGCAAGCTCTCGCCGCGTCGTATCGCGCGGGTCATCGCCCGGTATCAGCCCGACGTCGTGGCGCTACAGGAGGTGGACGTGGGCCGGTTGCGGACCGGCGGCGCCGACCAGGCGGAGCTGATCGCGCATTTGCTGGAGATGCAGTACCATTTCCATCCTGCGATCCATCTGGAGGAAGAGCGGTACGGGGATTGCATCCTGAGCCGGCTGCCGATGCGGCTGATCAAGGCGGGCGCCCTTCCGAGCCCGGTCACCGGCCGCTTCGTCGAGCCGCGCGGCGCCCTGTGGGTCGCCCTCGACATCGGCGGCAGGACCATCCACGTGGTCAACACGCACCTCGGACTGACCGCCGGCGAGAAGCAGATGCAGATCGAGGTCCTCCTCGGCCCGGAATGGATCGGGGGCAACGGACACGCCGAGCCCTTCGTCTTCTGCGGAGATTTCAACTCATCGCCCCGCTCGCGCATCTGGAGGCTGTGCACGCAGCGCCTGCGGGATGCCCAGACGGAAGCCACCAGCCACGTGCCGCGCGGCACCTGGTTCGGCCATATCCCCTTCGCGCGAATCGATCACGTCTTCGTGAGTCCTGAGATCGAGGTCCTGCGCGTCGACGTGGGCGACGATCACCTCGCCCGTGCGGCATCGGATCACCGCCCGTTGTTCGTCGAGCTGCGCATCGGGCCGCGCCAGGAGAAATGAACTCACAAGCACCCGAAGAAATCCTCGCGAATCCGTATCGTCCGTGCCGGCCCCGTATCGGGTCAGGGACGCTCCTTCGTCAGCTTACCTGGATGGGTGTGCTCGATTCCCAGAGACCGTGGATGTTGCAGTAAGCCATGGCATGCAGGACGCCCGACTTGGCGATGCGGAGATTCGCTACCGCCTCGTGATGGGTGTAGACCGGGCCCTGGTTCGGACCTTCGACGGATTCGCCGTGAGCGCTGAATTCGATGTGAGCGACTTCGTGGGCGAATTTGCCGCCCTCGTCGTGATAATAGAGGCTGATCCAGCGGATGTGATGCTCCGTGGTGTTGGGGTGGGCCACTTCCTTGCCCAACGTGACTTTGACCTGGAAAATGTCATCGGCTTTGACCGTCTCCGGGCATTCGATCGCGGGGACGTGCTTCTCCTTCTTCCAGTCGGCTCTTTGCACATGTTCGCTGAGGTGGCCCATTGTCGTACTCCTCTACTTCGGTTTGCGGTCTTGGTCCAATCCGTTCCCACGCGCACACAACAGTTGTGTGGCCCGGCGCCGCTCAGGGTGTGCGGTTTCCCAGATACCTGGCGACGATCTGATGATTCCACGCCAGTTGCGCGCCGGCGTCTTCGCCCACCGCGATCATCAAGGCCTCGGTGACCTCTTCCTTGGTGGCTCCGGCCTCGAGCGCGCCGCGAAGATGCTCTTCGGCATTGTACGTCGAGCGGGACGCGCACGCCATCACCAGCATGAGAAGTTCTTTCGTCTTCCTGTCGAGGACGCCGCCCTGATCGTAACTGCGGCGAAAATCCACGAACGCCTGTCCCACCTCCGGTGCATTTAACACGAACCACGGCGTGGTCTTGCGTGAGCCCATCGTTGTGCTCCTCCTTATGAACCAGGTCGCCTCATGGGAACCATACTTCCGAAATTGCCGACCACAATGCGAAAACCGTCACTGCCATGCTAGCGTAGGTCTGATGCGATGAAATCAGGGGTTTTGCTCGATTTGGCCCGTCCAATGTCCCCGATTGGGCGCCATGGCACGCGGGGTCTACCGACACGCCGACTACGATGTGATCCACCTATATTGTTCACGTGCCCACATAGCGATGCGGGACACCGTCGCCACACCATCCCCGTTGTCTTCTGCAAAAATGGACATCAGGCCTGCTTGGCGAAGCAAGCGCCTCGTTCCCGGCTCATCGAGTTGATCTCTTCTTGCCTTTGTCCTCGGCGGAGACGCCCGCGGTCAGGACAAACTGCATCGCCTGGTCCACCTTCATATCGACGGGATGGATCTTGTCCTTCGAGACCATGACCGTGAAACCGCCCAACTGGTAGCTCATCGGCAGGTACACCGCCACCGTCTGATCGTCGCCGACGCCCTCGGGCAGGTCGCGGAACGTCTCGCGCGTCACCAGGCCCATGAGCCGCGTGTGCTCATCGCCGATGGTGACCATGACGGTCTTGTCGAAGTCCTTCTGCTTGGAGGAATCGAAGAAACCGACCAGGTCGCGGATCGAGCCGTAGAGCGATTTGATCCCGGGGATTCGCTCCAGCAGGGCCTCGCCCAGCGAGAAGACCTTCTGGAACAGCCAGATCCGCAGGAGCAGCCCGACGCCCAGCGTGATGAGCAGTCCGAACAGCACGCCGAGCCCAGGGACGTAGGCGTCGCCGATCAGGGCCCGCAGCATGGCGCCCAGGACCGCCTCGGCGGTCGTGGCCAGCCAGTAGATCAGGTACAGCGTCAGGGCGATGGGAAGGATGGCCATCAGTCCCTGAACGAAGAGCTTGCCCAGCGTTTTCATGTCTCGTTCTCCATGCAGCATGCCTCGATTGTGACGGCGATCGCGCCTCGAACAGGGGCATTATATCAGCGGGCAGGAAATGCAAAAGCCCCCGATTGGAGAAACCGGGGGCACTATCATAAACCGCGGCGAACCGCGGGCTGGCCATCTTACGTGGAGACTTTGTCCAGAACGCCGCGCAGGGTCTCGGCCGACCTCTCCAGGGCCTCGTGTTCCGCCGGGTCCAGCCGGGCGGCGACGATGCGATCCACACCGTCCTCGCCCACGATGCAGGGGACGCTCAGGCAGATGTCGTTCAGACCGTATTCTCCCTCGGTCAGCGTCGATACGGTCAGCACGCTGTGCTCGTTCCGCAGGATCGCGCCGGAGATGCGCAGCAGAGACAACCCGATCCCGTAGAAGGTCGAGCCCTTGTAGTCGATGATGTGGTACGCGGAGTCGCGCACCTGCTGGGCGATCTCATCGTGCTGGCGAGGGTAGTCGCACCCTTTGCAGATCTCACAATACTCCAAGATGGGGATGCCGGCGATGTGCGTCATGCTCCAGGCGGGCACCTCGCTGTCTCCGTGCTCGCCGAGGATATACGCATGGACGTTACGGGCGTCGATGCCGCAGTGCCGACTCAGCAGGTATTTGAACCGGGCGCTGTCCAGCACGGTGCCCGAGCCGATGACTCTACCGCGCGGCAGGTCGAGACATCGCACGGCGATTTGCGTGAGCGTGTCTACGGGATTGGTCACCATGAGGATCACGCCGGCCGGCGAGACTTGTCGGATCTGTTCGCAGATCGAACGAATGATCTCGGCGTTCTTCTGAATCAGCTCGATCCGTGACTGGCCCGGCGTCTGCTTGGCGCCGGCGGTGATGACGATCAGGTGGGCATCGGCACAGTCGTCGTAGGTGCCCGCCTTCACCGAAACCGGCGGGATGAAAGGCAGGCCGTGCGAGAGATCCATGATCTCGCCCTCGACCCGCTTCGTGTCGAGATCGATCAACGCAATCTCGCTGGCCAGACCCGTTGGCAGCAGGGCATAGATATACGTCGTCCCCACCGATCCGGCTCCCACGACGACCACTTTTCGGCGACTTCTGGTCACACCGGTCTCCATCCGTCTTCCTGCTGGGTTCTTCCGCTAGGCCTTCGTTGCGGGTTCGTGCGCTCGACTGGCCGCCTCGGCCTTTTTACCCGTTAACGATCTGACTTTCTGCACGTCGGCGGATAATGAAATCATGCCGCAGTCCAGACAGAGCTGCGCGTCGACATCCACGTTGGCCGTCTTGAGCTTGAGAAACTCGGCATGGTCCGGCCGAAAATGCAACGCACCGGTCGAACGCAAGGCTCCGGGTTCCAGGTTCGTGCTGCCGCAACTGAGACATTTCATCTCTTTATCCATCAGGCGGACCTCCAGAATCTTGGGTTAGCGCTTCTTACGATTGTTCCAGATCGATTTTGAGGGAGAGGAACTTCAGCATATCTTTGAGCGTGATGATGCCGACCAGCCGATGGTTGTCGACCACCATGAGCCGACTGTTGCCGGTCTGGTTCATCCGGGCCAGCGCCTGCATCGCGTCGGTATGAGGGGAGATCGTGTTCTCGTCCGAGCAGGGCACCGCCAGCTCTTCGACGTGATGTTGCCGCCACTGATCCTTGGGCATCTCCTTGACCTGTTTGGGCGTCACACAGCCGAGCAGCCCCTCCCCGTTCGAGACGGGAAACATCTTGTAGTGGTAGCGGTAGAAGTAGTCGTTCACCAGTTCGTCCACGCTGGCCCCGGGCGGGACGGTAACCGGGTCGCGCTGCATGAACCGCTCGATGTCTTCGCCTCCGAGGGCGTTGCGCATCAGGACCTGTTTGTAGGACATCTGCGAGGCGTTGCGGATGAACCATCCGATCAGGAAGTACCAGACGCCTCCGACCAGGTTGCCGCCGAAAAAGCTCAGAGCCCCGAGGACGATCAGAAAGATGCCGAAGCCCGAACCGAAGGCGGAGGCGACGCGGGTAGCCCAGCGCAGATTCCCCTTGATCTTCCAGAGGATCGACCGCAGGACGCGTCCGCCGTCGAGGGGAAAGGCGGGGATCATGTTGAAGCCGGCAAGGATCACGTTGAGCAGGGCCAGATACAGCAGCACGGCCGTCAGAGGTTCCGGGCCGCCGGCCGCTCGTGCCGCCTGCGCGAAGCCGTACGTGATTCCACCCAGAAAAACGCTCGAAAGCGGCCCGGCGATCGCCATCAGGAACTCGGATTTCGCATTGGGCGGTTCCTCGGACATCTCGGCAACGCCGCCGAAGATAAAGAGCGTGATGCCCTTCATGGGCATCCCGAACCGCCGAGCCACCAGCGAATGGCAGAACTCATGGAAGATGATCGAAACGAACAGGCCGATCGCTCCGCCGATGCCCATCCACCAGTAGGTCGCTGTGCTCATGCCGGAAAAGTAGTGCGGAAACAGGCCGGTCGCCAGCGACCAGGTGACCAGCACCGCCAGAAGAATCCACGTCAGGTCGATGCCGACGCTGAATCCCAGTAGCGTGAACAGGTGAATCTTCTTTCCGAACATA
>CAZTGH010000116.1:0-14438 GCA_964612985.1 uncultured Pirellulales bacterium | reverse complement strand
TAAGGGACGACATTGAAAGCCTGGACGGGATCATCAAGGAGGTGACTGCGCATATCAAGGAAATTCAGACGGAAACCCACCGGGATTCAAACACGGAAGGAGACTCCGATCGGGAGGAGGTTTACAGCTTTGACATAAAGATCATGAAGCATACCGAGGAAATGATGCATAAGCTGAACAGCCTGCTGGAGGGGGTCGGTCAGATCAGAATCCACTCTGACTGCCTCGACCTGGATGAACTGGGTGCCGGATGGGGCGACCGCTTTGAGAAAGAGCAGATTGGTTACATGGTATTGATCAGCAAGGTTCTCAATCAGCTCGATACACAAAGCAAAGAGATCGCCGGATTGCTGGACCAGAACAGTACGCTCAGCAACGAACTTCGCGAGCATCTCAAAAAAATGGTAACCCAGACCGAGTATTACGATTTTTTTGAACGGATCGTGGAGAAGGCCGTAGTGCAACTGCAGACCATCCGGAACAGTATGCAAAGTGGCCACCAGAAGCATGACCTGAAAAAGGCGGTCGAGCTTGAAGTGTTGAAGAACGACTATACGGTGATGAGTGAACGAATGGTGCATGAACGGGTTACCGGTGGTGAAGATTCAGGCGGCAGCAACGGGGATCTGAAGTCCGGGGAGTCCCAAGATGAGAACGATGTAGAATTGTTTTAGTAGTAAATATGAGTACAGCAAATCAATGGTCATGGGAAAACGAATTCTGATTGTGGACGATTCCGAGAGCATCCGAGAAGTGGTAAGCTTTACCCTGGAAAATGCAGGTCATGATGTACTGATCGGCAAAGATGGAAAAGATGCGACGAAATTCCTCAACGGGGATCCGCTCGATCTGATTATCACCGACCTCCATATGCCGGAGATGGATGGTATCGAGTTTATAAAGCATGTCAGGAAGACCGAAGACTACCAGCGGATCCCCATTCTCTTTCTGACAACGGAATCGCAAACAGAAAAGAAAATGGAGGCGAAAGCGGCGGGAGCCACAGGCTGGATCATCAAGCCGTTTGTCCCTGCAAAGCTGATCGCGGCTATTCAAAAGGTAGTCAGATAAGTACAAACTCGTTCAAAGACGTGTTTTCATAGGTGTAGTTTAGGTTTAATGAGGATGGAGTGGGTACAGAGTGCGGTTCCACGGCACAAAGGACATGGACCCGAGTCCGTGGTTCCGTATTCTACCCGTTCCTGAAGCATTGTCCCGGGCTAAGACATCCGAGAAAAAACCCGATTATGAATAAAATTCAAGAACTGGAGGCAGCCCTTGACCACTGCCGGCAACTTAATGACAAGCTGACGGATGAGATTAAGGAATTGAACAAGCGGCTCGCAGAGGCCGAGTCGCTGAAAAGCCATTTCGTATCCAATGTTGCCAACGAAATTGTCAATCCGTTCTCCTCCATATTGGGCCTTTCCAAGAGCATCCTGTCATGTGGGGAGAGGAACTGGAAAAGAATCAATACCATGGCCTCGATGGTCTATTCCGAGACTATCAACCTCGATTTCCAGCTGAAGAACATCTTTGCCGCGGCGAAAATCGAGGCGGGAGAGGTGGAGATTGATATTTCAAATGTGGATATCCGCCAGCTGATCAGGAGCCTGATCGGACATTTCGATGTGGAGGCAAAAAAGAAGGAGGTCAGCATACGGTTCATGGATCAGACCGGTGAAAACACTTCCAGGTTGTTCATCCGCACGGATGCAGAGAAGATCCACCTGATACTTTCCAATCTTCTGAGTAACGCCATCAAGTTCAATTACCGTTCAGGAGTGGTAATCATCAAGATGGCAGGAGATGCGAAAGGAATCGACCTTTGGATGAAGGATAGCGGAAAGGGGATTTCCGAATTTAACCAGGAGATCATTTTTGACCGCTTCAGGAGAATTGACTCGGGGATCAACTCCATCAACAGAGGGCACGGGCTGGGTCTTTCCGTTACCAAGGCCTCCCTGGATCTGATAAACGGCTCCCTGGATTTTACGAGTGCCCCCGGAAAGGGTACAGAGTTTCACCTGTTTATTCCGTCTGCGAGTGACAATCGTTGCGATGTGGCGGTGGACGGATGTGAATTTCTGTTCGAAGATTTTGAAAACGAAGAAAGTTTTTAATTCCAGAATGATCAGTCATGAGCATGCAGGGTTACTATTTCCTTAATCCTTCCGGTATCCGCGTGAGCAGGAGGCCTGCACTTATTCATACCGTATTGGGTTCATGTGTAGCTATTTGTCTCTGGGACGAGGTGAACCGGCTGGGGGGAATGAATCACTACATGCTGCCGTATTGGAACGGGAAGGGACTGGCATCGCCCAAATTCGGCAATATTGCTGTACATAAACTCATCGAGGAGGTGATTTCGGTTGGTGGAAGAAGGAGCCATCTGCAGGCCAAGGTATTCGGCGGAGCCGAGGTTTTGGAGATGAAGAAAGATTTCTTTCAGATCGGCCAAAGAAACATTCAGGTCGGCCTCGAAACACTGGAAGAGGCAGGGATTCCGGTTACCGGGAAGAGCCTGGGTGGTAAAAACGGCCGCAAGATCATTTTTGACACCCAGACCGGGGTGGTTACACAACGTATGATAGTTAAATCTAAAGTGCTGAATCACAGTGGTTGATATAAAGCATAGTGAATTGCATCAGATTGTAACCGCCATCGACCGGGCCGGGGATTTAAATTTCAGTGATTACGCATTGGGTTCGATGAGAAGAAGGGTATTACGTCTGATGGAGCTGTTCCGCATACGGACGGCCGAGGAGCTGCTCCGAGAGATCGAAACCAACGCCGGGTTTGTGGACCTCTTTGTCACGGAGGTGACAGTCAACACCACGGAGATGTTCAGAGACCCTTCCTTCTGGAAATTGCTTCAGTGTAAGGTTTTTCCGGAGCTCGCACGCATGGGGAAGATCAGTATCTGGCACGCCGCATGTTCAACGGGCGAGGAGGTTTTTACCATGTGTATCCTGCTGAAGCAGGCGGGATTGCTCAATGAATCGACGATTATTGCCACCGACATCAACCCCAGAGCACTGGATATCGCCCGGAAAGGAGTTTATCCGCTCAAGAGCCAGAGACAGAACCAGTTTAATTTTGCAAAAGTGACCCCGAACGGCAGTCTGTCGGACTATTTTACCCCTCACGACAGCAAGGTCCGTTTTCATCCCGATTTGCTGGAAAATGTGACCTTTTTGATACATGATCTGGCCACCCGGCCACCCTTTTCCAGGTTCCACCTGATCATCTGCAGAAATACCCTGATCTATTTCAATTCGGCATTGCAGGAACGAGTGATCCGGATTTTCAGCGATAACCTGCATCGCGATGGTTTCCTGGGAATCGGAAACAAAGAGTCTCTGTCATGGTGTAAATCGGCCGGTCAGTTCACCCCGGTTAGCCTTGAGGACAAAATATTCAGGTATGGAAGACACAACAAGGAACAGTGCTGATCAGAAATACCTGGTGGTGGTGATCGGAGGATCGGCAGGAAGTATTCCGGTGGTGACCAAGATTCTTTCCGCCCTGCCGGAGTACTATCCGTTATCGGTGATCCTTTGCCTGCACAGGCGGAAAGAGATCAACGTGGGTCTGGAGGAGCCGCTGAAAAAGGCCACCCGGCTCCATATCCGTGAACCTGATGACAAAGATCGTATAAGGGCGGGAACAGTATACCTGGCTCCGGCCAATTATCACCTTCTGGTCGAATCTTCCCGGACATTTGCCCTCTCCATAGAGAAAGAGGTGAACTATTCACGGCCCTCCATCGATATCACCTTCGAAACAGCTGCCCACATTTATGGAAAGAAGATGATCGGCATCATTCTTTCAGGGGCGAACCAGGATGGCGCCAGGGGCCTCCGGGCGGCAAAAATCCGGCAAGGCTACACCATCGTGCAGGATCCGGAGGAGGCCGCGGTCAGGACCATGCCCGAAAAAGCCATGGAGCTTATCCAGCCCGATGCCGTTCTGACCACTCAGGGGATTATTGAATTCCTGTTGAAGCAGTCCGGACTGATGAAGGAGGAGAGGATTAAGAGCAAAAGATGAGCGTCACTGTGAAACATATCTTCCGGCGCAGGCGGCACCGGCCAGCAAGCCAGCTTTCTGGCGGCCATGGGAAGGAAAGCAGGGCTCCTTTGCCGGAGAGGGATCGGGAAAAGGCAGATTCGATAGTTTCGGAACTGAGAGCGGTCGAAGGGGATCCGGTTCAGTTTGGTTCCAGGCTCCTGTCGCTTATCGCCGGTGACCTGCAAATATGCCAGGCTGGTTTCTTTCTGGCTTTCAAGGACAAAGAGCGGAAATACATCCGGATGATCTCCGGATATGCCATTCAGGGTGAGGACCCTCTCTCCAGGGAGTTCGAATTCGGAGAGGGTCTGGCAGGCCAGGTGGCCAATGACGGGAAACCATCCGGCTACACGAATGTACCGGAGGGGTATATCTCCGTTTTTTCCGGACTGGGACGTTCAACCCCGGGGGTCCTTCACATTCATCCTTTCTGTGACGGGATGGAGACGCTGGCGGTAATCGAGCTTGCCTCCTTTACCGAATTCGATGAAAAGGAGCTGGCGTTGCTGGACTCATTGCAGCAATACGTAGCCGGCGTTTGCCGCAACTTCGTTCATTCAGAGGAGGATAACCATGATTGATCGGCGAACCATACAACGAAAACTGATCTGTCAGGGAAGGTATTTTCTTGAATTCGGGATCTTGGCACTCTTCATCTATGCAGGTGCCGCATGGATTCTTCTGGTCACCTCCGGCATCCCCTTTTCGTTCGACGGACTTTTGGTGCTCTATCGGTCCTTGGACATGGCCTACCTGCTGAATCTTCTGCCGTTGTTAATTCTTCTTTTCGGGGCCTGGCAGATACACCGGAACCGGGTGAGGGAACACCGCCTGAAAGAGCAGCTCAACGGACGTTCATCAAGTATCCGGTCTGCCATACGGTTTGCCGATGAGATCGGGAAGGGCCACCTGGATTTCCGTATCAGTTCGAACGGCGACCCGGAGCTCGCCAGGTCGCTCGATAATATGAGGAAAAGGATATTGATGGACAGTCGCAGGGAATCGGAGCGGAACTGGGTCATGGAGATGGCCGGAGAGGTGGGTTCTATCCTGAGGAACAGTTGTGATTTAGAATCCATGTGCGACGGGGTGATCTCTTTTATGGTGAGAAATCTGGAGAACATGGTGCAGGGGGCTATTTATGTGATTGATGAGGAGGAACGAAACTACGAAATGAAAGCCTGCTATGCCTATAACAAAAGAAAGTACATGCACGGTTCCTTCCGGCCTGCAGAGGGTCTGGTCGGTCAGGCAGCAGTGGAGAAACTACCCATTTTGAGGACCGAGATTCCGGAAGGCTATATGACAATCTCGTCCGGTCTGATCGAGGAGAAAGCTCCGACCACTCTTTTGTTCCAGCCGCTGCTGAGCGACGACCGGGTTTACGGGGTCATGGAGCTGGCCTCATTCGGGGAGATCAGCAACGCGCAGCTGAGGCTGATGGAGAGGCTGAGTGAGACCATTGCCCGGACCATCTTCAATTTCAGGATAAACAGCAAAACGAAGCAGCTGCTGCGTGATTCCAGAAACATGAGCGACGAGCTCAAGGAGCAAAAGAAGCAGCTGCTGGAGCAGGCCGAGGAGATGAAGGCGACCCAGGAGGAGCTGACCGAGGCGAACCAGAAACTGGAATTCCAGATCCACGAGGTGCATAAGAGCCAGAAAATGACCACCCTGCTTCTCGAGAACGCCTCGGAGATTATCATCACCTTTTCAGAAGACGGAACCATTCGTTTCGTGAGCCCGTCGATCAAACCGATCATGGGCTACCATCCCGATGAACTGACCGGAAAGCATATGACCGAAAATATTCATCCCCAGGACCGGGATTCATTTGTCAGCATGTTCTCAGACCTGATTTCTTTTCCCGAGCAGACCAGAAGCCTCAAGTACCGGTATTTCTCCCGGAAGGGAGAGATCGCCTGGCTGGAAGCCACCGGAAAGAACCTGCTTTCCGATCCGCTGATCAACGGGATCCTGATCAATTCGAGAGACATATCGGTTCAACTGCTTGCCGAGAAGGAGCAGAGAATACGAGCCAAGATGCAGGCACTTTCGGAAAACAGCATGGACATCATTATCCGGATCGACATATTCAGCAGGTGCACTTACGTCAACCCGGTGATTGAACACTATACGGGAAAGAACCCCGGCCACTTTATTAACAAGCCTCTCATGGAGTTCGACATCGATGCCGACATCCTGACCAAATGGAAAGAGATCCTGGAGGAGGTCACCTCCGGCAAGAGGAAGCTCCACACGGAGATGGACTTTCCCTCGGGAGATGAGAAGAAGATCATGAAGATCAATGCCATTCCGGAGCTCTACGAGAACAAGGAGATTGAATCCGTCCTGATCGTTTGCCACGATATCACTGAAGCCAAGGAGAGGGAGGAGCTGATCGGGCAGAAAAACAAAAGCATCAGCGACAGCATCAATTACGCCTTCTATATCCAGCAGTCGCTACTGGCCACCGAAAAAGAGATGCGCGAAGTGCTGCCCAATTCTTTTATGATCTACAAGCCCAAAGATGTGGTTTCTGGCGACTACCCGTGGTTTTCCGTATGCGGCGACCAGATCTTTCTGGGAGCGATGGATTGTACGGGGCACGGGGTACCGGGAGCGTTGATGTCGCTGATCGGTTACTTCCTCCAGAATAAGATTCTGGACACCGGAAACTGTCTGACCGCAGGAGAATCGCTGGACATGCTCCACACCAGTGTGGTGAAGACTCTCCGCCAGGAGGACGAGGAGAGTAAGACGAGGGATGGAATGGATGCGGCATTCTGCAGGATCGACATGAAGCGGCGGGAATTGCAGTTCGCCGGAGCCCACAGGCCCCTCTACTTCGTCTCCGGGGGTGCACTGAAAACCATCAAGGGTGACAAATGCCCCGTGGGAGGGGTGCAGTACGATACCAGAAAACCATTTACCACCCATACGATCAGTGTGAAACCGGGCGATGCCATGTATATCATGACGGACGGATTTCCGGATCAGTACGGCGGCCCGGACGGAAACCAGAAATACATGAGCGGGAGAGTGAAAATGCTCATCGGGGATCACCCCCACCTGAGTATATTCCAGATGAGAAACCTCTTCAACAGCACCTTTGAGGAGTGGAAAGGGAAAAATGAACAACTGGACGACGTACTCATAATTGGTGTTAAATTTTAATCCATCAAAGCATGCAACAGACAGAAAGGGCAGAGCGATTCGAACAGCTAATGACCCGGATGAACCGGCGGGACCTGATGTTCGCCTATGCGGGGCCACTGACCCACAATATCATGCTGGGTCTTTTGTCAATGACCGAAAAGAATCTGGAGGTGGAGGAATCGGATCAGTCATTGCGCAATAAAATGTTCCGTGTCATGGTAGAGTGCATACAGAACATCACCCTGACATCGAGCCGGGCAGCCCTGGACAAATCCCCGCTGCTTATTATCGGAAGGGAACCGGGCGGTTACAAGCTTTACATCGGAAATTTCATTCCAACAGAACAGGTGTATGGTATAAAAAGCAGCCTTTTGAAAATCAACATGATGTCGAAAGAAGAGCTGAAAGAGTTCTCGATGATGATCATCCGGGAGCACAATCTGCTCAGCAGTCAGGATGCCAGCCTGGGACTGATCGATATCGCGAAACAAACCGGTAACCAGCTGGACTTCGAATTCGAACCATTGAGCGACGATACCTATTTTTTCGCTTTCGAGGTTAGTATCAGAAACCAGGAGGAGCCCGGACCCGCCGACCGGCCCGATAGGGAGACCCGGGAACATTTCAATCTGCTCGATTTTTACAACTTCCTTGCAATGAGCGATATTGTATTGATATACGAAGGCAGGTTCAGTCAGGACGTGACCAAATCAATGCTCGGTTTCATGGAGAAAAAGCTCATTTCCGAGGAGGTGGAGGATGCCCTGCGCAGGAAGGTATTCAATGTGACCGTCGAGATCCTCCAGAACCTCAGCAAGCACCAGAATCCCGACATTACCACCGGCAGCTCTCTGCCCTCCTCTTTCATTATCGGACACAGCAACCAGGAGTTTGTGCTGGTGTCGGGCAATCCGATCCCCAATGATAAGATCCCCCCGCTGAGGAAACGGATCGACCATATCAACTCCCTCGATCAGGAGGGATTGAAAATGATGTACAAAGAGATCAGGCTGAAAGGCTCCTTCTCCGAAGTGGGCGGTGCGGGAATCGGACTGGTGGACATCGCCCGGAAATCGAAGAACCAAATCGGATACAGGTTCACTCCCATCGATGACGCGCTCTCCTTTTTCACCCTGGTCGCCAGAATTAACAAGGAACTGAATTCTACAAATAAAAACACATCATAACCATGGATACCCTGTTTATTGAAAAGACCGATGCCACCCCCCAGATCATTTTCAATCCGGAGGAAGGTATTTACAAGATTGCCGGCCGATCGCTTCCGGAAGATGTGATCGAGTTTTACGACCCGGTGCTGGTATGGCTGGAAAGAGTGGATCCGGCCACCCTTGATAATAAAGAGTTCCAGTTCAGGCTGGAGTACTTTAATACGGCATCTTCCAAAATGATACTGGATATTCTGCTGAAGTTGAACGACCTCTATCAGGAGGGCATCCAGATACAGGTAAAGTGGTTCTACTTCGATATGGATGAAGACCTGATGGAAGCAGGGGAGGAGTTTGCCGAATTGCTGGAGTTGCCCATCGAGTTGGTCGTTTATTAACCCAACGTAACCCGTCGAGGCATGAGCGAGGAGATACTTCAGGGATTGATGCAGTTGTTTGCGATCATCTCCAAGCAGGATGACGGAACAACTTCTCACCAGAGGGCCTTTGTCCATTCGTTCCTCAGTTCACAGCTGAACCAGGATAAAGTGAACGAGTACCTGCTGATCTATGAGAAGCAGGCCGGATTTCATGACGAACCGGGGGGCCAGCCGGAGAAGAAATTGACCTCCATGAAGGACTCTGTTCGTTCGGTGGTCCTGTGCCGGAAGATCAACAAAACCCTGACCCAAAAGCAGAAGGTCATCGTCCTGATCCGCCTCTTTGAGCTCCTGAAGGCCGACGGCCTCTACACCGAGCAGCGGATGGGGATCATCAACACGGCCGCCAGTGTATTTAAAATTGCCGATGAGGAGCTATACCTGATCGATCATTTCAGCCGGCAGGCCGATCACTGCAACCTCGATCATGAAGAGTTGCTGATCATCGGCAGCCAGCCATCGGGGGAAGCGCTGCCGGGGGGGAAGATCAAACACCTTTACACGGAGGGACTGAACGGTACGATCCAGGTCATGCGGATCAAAAGCGCGGATCTCTATTTTCTGAAGTATTCCGGGAAGAACGATATCAGTCTGAACGGGCGGACCATCGACCCCTCGAGCATCTATCTCCTGGCACCAGGGAGTACCCTCAGGCTTCCCCTTGGAACGGTCTACTACAGCGATGTCATCTCCCGCTACCTCAGCGACGCAGGACTGGACAAACTTACCTTCAATGCAGAGGGCATCCGTTACACCTTTCCGGGGGGGACTGTCGGATTCTCCGAAATAACCATTGCAGAGGAGTATGGGCTGGTAGGGATCATGGGAGCCAGCGGATCGGGGAAGACCACGCTGCTCAATGTGGCTGCCGGGATCGAGGCCCCGGACCAGGGAACAGTGAAGATCAACGGGATCGATATACACCGGGAGAAGGAGAAGGCGAAAGGCCTGATCGGATATATTGCGCAGGATGACTTGCTGATCGAGGAGCTGACCGTTTATCAGAACCTCTACTATAGTGCCAAACTCTGTTTCAGGGAACTGTCCGACGATCAGATCGCTGAAAAGGTCGACCGGCTCCTGAAGAAACTGGGGCTGGACGAGCGGAAAGATGTGAAGGTCGGGAATCCCCTGAACAAACGGATAAGCGGAGGACAAAGAAAGCGGCTGAACATTGCCCTGGAGTTGATCAGGGAGCCCTCTGTTCTTTTCGTGGATGAACCAACCTCTGGCCTCTCCTCCAGGGACTCGGAGAATGTCATGGATCTGCTCAAGGAGCTCTCCCGCAATGGCAAACTGATCTTTGTGGTGATCCACCAGCCTTCTTCCGACATCTATAAAATGTTCGACAGGCTGATCATTATGGATACCGGTGGTTATCCGGTTTACTACGGGAACCCCATTGAAGCACTTGTCTATTTCAGGAGAATGACCAATCAGATTAATTCAGAGTCCGGCGAGTGTTCCCTCTGCGGCAATGTGAATCCCGAATCGCTGTTCAATATCATTGAAGCCAAAGAGATCGACGATCTGGGGAATTACACCTCGGACCGCATCAAAACCCCGGCCGAGTGGAATGAACTCTTTCACCGTGAATTCGAGACAAAGCCGGTACCGGAAAACGACGAGGTGCCTGCGAAACAGTTCCGGGTACCGGGATGGTTCAGCCAGATGAAGGTGTTCATTACAAGGGACCTTCTCGCCAAGGCGAGCAATCTTCAGTACCTGCTGATCAGCCTTACTGAGGCCCCGCTGCTGGCTTTTATTCTGGTTCTGATCATCAAGTACTCCACAAATTCAGGGGATCAATATTTATTCAGAGGGAACGAAAACATTCCCCCCTACCTGTTCATGAGCATCATTGTGGCCATATTTATCGGTTTAACGGTGAGTGCCGAGGAGATCTTTCGGGACAGGAAGATCCTGAAGCGGGAAAAATTCCTGAACCTGAGCAGATCCAGCTACCTGGCATCCAAAATCCTGATCCTCTTTCTGGTCTCATCCCTGCAGACCCTTTGCTTCGTGCTGGTGGGCAACTCCTTTTTGGAGTTGAGGGGAATGTATTTCGAATACTGGATCATGCTCCTGGCGACAGCCTTTTTTGCCAATATGCTCGGGTTGAATATCTCATCGGCATTTAATTCGGCTGTGACCATTTACATCGTCATTCCCTTGCTGGTGATTCCACAGATGGTGCTGGGCGGTGCCATGTTCAGCTTCGATAAACTCAACACAGCGATCGGCGGCGGAAGTGTCAGGGCGCCGGTGATCGCCGATATGATGGTGGGCCGCTGGGCCTATGAAGCCATGGCGGTTCATCAGTTTAAAAACAATGCCTACGAGCGGTATTTCTATGAGGAGGACCGGCTGGAGAGCCTTTCCAGTTTCAAGCAGGCCATCCTGATACCCGAACTGAAATCCATTCTGAGGGAGACCCGGGCGTGCATGGACAAAGAGGATCCCGCCGCCGCCGAAAGGGCTGCTGAGAACCTGAATCTTATTTCGAATGAACTGAAACAGGAAGATGATCTCTTTGGTGATCTGGAATTTGCTTTCTACGGGGAGCTGAATGTATCCGGATTCGACTCCGAAACCCAGGAAAGAGCAGAGGACTTTCTTGAATTACTCAACGAGAAGTACATTGATCTGTTCAATGTGGCCCGGAACAGAAGGGAGGAAACCCTCACCATGCTGATGTCGCATCCGGGGAACCGTTATCAGCACCTTTACGATCACTACCACAATGAATTTCTGGCCGATGTGGTTAAGAAGAGCACGGCCCCGGAACCCGTCAGAAGAGAGGGAGAACAGCTGGTCCAGGTTATCGATCCGGTATTCCGTTATCCGGAACCCGGGAACCTCTCCCTTCGGGCCCATTTTTTCGCACCTGTCAAGTACTTAGTGGGATCAATAATGGAGACATTTTATTTTAATCTTCTGATAATCATATTCTTATCGGTTGTATTATATCTTACGCTTTACTATGATCTACTGAGAAAGGCCATGGAGGTACCTGGGAGATTCAGAAGGCGGGACCGTAAGAAAAGAAGCTGACGGTAACATGGAAAAGATCCGTATTGCACTGGTGGATGATCATCTGATCCTCAGGCAGAGCCTGAGCCATCTGCTGGCTTCATCCGGGGACTATGAGATCATCCATGAATCATCGGACGGAACGGAGTTTCTGAAATACCTGAAAAAGGAGTGTCCCGATGTGGTCCTCATGGACATTATCATGCCGGTGATGGACGGGATCAAAACCACGGAGATCGCCCTGAATAAAAGGCCCGAGCTGAAAATCATTGTGATGTCGATGATCGGGAACCGTCACAATCTGATCCGAATGATGCAGTTGGGTGCCAGGGGATTTATCAGCAAGGCGTCCACAATAGAAGAGTTGAAACGTGCCATTCACCAGGTGGCCACCGGTGGTACTTACTATTCTCAGAAGCTGCTGCAGGATGTGGTCGAATCCCTTTCCGAGCAGGCGCATCGCGCAAAGGTGGAGCATCCGGTTGTCCTTACCAGGCGGGAATCGGAGGTCCTGGACCTGCTATGTTCGGGGGTCACCACACCGAGAATAGCTGAGCATCTTAGTATTAGCTGCCGGACGGTGGAGGGTCACCGTGCCCGCCTGATTCGTAAGATGGGGGTGGAAAACACCGTTCAGCTGGTCCTGCATGCCTTCCGGTCGCATCTGACGGAAGTAAAACTTTCGGATATCCCTCCACCCGGCAGAATTCCATCAGGTAATCCTACCTGAAAGCGACCCGTGCTGCCGCCTGGATTTTTCAGGTGAAACAGGCGAAAAATCACGTACATCCCACCTTTACAGGTATTAAGGCCCGGCCTACCTTTATTGTTTAATAATTCATAACATCCAGTAAAACAGTCAATAAATAAGCCATGAGGTTTCAAATGAATGGTAAAACCAGCAAAGGATCAACGGAGGAGATGATGTTGAAGGATAAAGTTCTCCGCAATTTCATAAGAAAGCTCTACCAGTTGACACTACGGATTCAGCTGCTGGAAAAAGTGAAAGATGAAAACTGGTCCCTTAAATCCGAGTTGAATGACCTGATCCTGGAGAACACGAAACTGAAACGTCAACTTAAAAAACTACGGAACTATGACGAAGATTCTGGTGATCGACGACAGCCCCAGTTGCCTGGAATACCTCGAGGGAGTGCTCTCCGCAAAGGGATACGGCATCATTACCGCGGATGATGGTCTGCAAGGCATCCAAAAGATCAAAAAGCATGAGCCCGGCATAGTCGTCACCGACATCATCATGCCAAATGCAGATGGGATCGAGGTCATTATGTACCTGAGGAAGAATCATCCAGCGACCGGGATCATCGCCATCTCGGCGGGAGGAAACCTCCACGGAGAGGTCTATCTGAATTGTGCTAAAAAGCTGGGGGCGGACTTCGTTTTGAATAAACCGGTGGATCTCCAATATCTCTACTACATGATAGAGGAACTATGCAGAAGGCAGGAGTCGCACCTGGTCGTCAGCAAGAGAGCGCATTGATCAACAGTAATATGGACGCTGAAGCAATGAACCACAGGATGCTTAACTGCGTAAAACCACGTAACAGAAGCAGGTGTATCTTCCTCCATTTTCACGTGGTCATCCTGGAAAATCGGGTAGCAACTCTCTCAAAACCGGACTACGCACCTATTAACTTGCCTGAAAACTGAATGAGATGAGAACCATCGCCGTCTGCAATCACAAGGGGGGGGTAGGTAAAACCACCTCGGTTCTGAACCTGGGTGCCGGCCTGAATCTACTGGACAAGTCAATACTGATCATCGATCTCGACCCCCAGGCCAATCTGAGTCAGTCGGCAGGAGCGGCAAACAAAGAAAACAACAGTTATACCCTCCTTAAAAAAACAACCCGGCCACAACCATACCCTATCAAGGGAAAGCTGGATATCATCCCTGCTGTCCAGGAATTGTCGGAGGGTGAAAGCGAACTGAATACCCAACCCGGCAGGGAATTCTTACTGAAGGAGGCCATGGAGCTCCTGAAAAAATCGTACGATTATATCCTTATCGACTGTCCGCCGGCACTGAATCTTTTAACCATCAATGCACTTACTTATTGCAAAGAGGTATTTATCCCGCTGCAGAGCCAGTATCTGGCTATTCACGGACTCAACAGACTCCTCGACATCATCCAGGTTGTCCGGAACCGTCTCAATCCCGGCCTGGAGCTGAGCGGGATCATTCTGACCCAGTATGACCGGAGAAAGGTACTGAACCGGGAGATCGACCAGACCGTCAGAGAGGAGTTCAAATCGCTTGTCTTCCGGACGATCATCCGCGATAATATCGCCCTGGCGGAGGCTCCGCTGGCTCATACCGATATCTTCGAGTATGCAGCCGGTAGTTACGGGGCAGCCGATTACATGAATCTCTGCAGAGAGGTGGTTAACCAAAAAAACGGCAATGGCTAGAAAGAGTTTTCAGAAAAGCCTGAGTTCGGCTGTTCAGGCGCATTCGGAGAAAAGCCCGGCGGTGAAGTCAGGTCCCACTCAGAAGGAGGCCCCGGGGAAACCCGCCCCCGGACCCGGTAGACCAGCCCCCGGAA
>CAZTGH010000115.1:12014-14493 GCA_964612985.1 uncultured Pirellulales bacterium | reverse complement strand
CGCGTCGGGCTCCCTGGGTCAAGGACATTCGTCTTGCGGTGAGCTGGTGCCCGACCGACGAGGTGATCCTCGAGGCACTGGCCAAGGAGTTGGACCCGAAGACCGTGCTGCTGCACATCCCCAACTGGCGCACCGATCCGTACGACGAGAACTATCCGACGTACGTAGCCAGCGATAAGGCCAAGGCGTTCATCCGGAAGGGCGAGGCGATGGGCTTTCATATGATGCCGCACTTCAACGCGATCGACATGGACCCGTCGAATCCGGCGTACGCCCATGTCCGCGACTTCCAGTACCGCGGCATCGAGCGTCGCGACTTGCGCGGTTGGAGCTGGTACCAGGGTCGAGGGCTTGGGGTACCCGAATCCAACGCCGCCCGGCTGGCCAATCGCGACAAGAAGGTCATGATCAAGGTGCACCCTGGGCTGGGTATGTGGCGCTCGATCCTGGGCCGTGCGATCCTCGATGCCACGCGGGACCTGGACATCGATACCGCCTTCATTGACGTGACCCTGGTCTCGCACAACCTGCACAACTGCTTCGTGGAAGCCAGGACCCCGACGGAGGGCATGCACGAACTGATCCGCCACGTCGCTGCGCTGGGCCAGGGGCTGGTGGTCGGCGGCGAAGGGCTCAACGAGATCACCATGCAGGGCCAGTCGTTCGCGCAGGCCCACCTGTTCAAGAGCTGGCATGATTCCATTGACGGCCTGGAGCGCACCGGTGGCTGCGATCTCAACGCCTTCCTCTTCGAGGGTCTCTGTCGCACCATCGGCTATGCCAACCTGGGCGGCCGCGATGCCAACCAGGAGCTGCGCATGCGGATGCATCTGGAACACGGCGCCATCCCCACCGTCACGATTCGTTCGCCCCGGGAGATCCTCTCGCCCAATGCCGCGGTCCGTCGCATGCTGGACCAAGCAAAGGGGTAGGCTCTGTCCGGGCCCTGTCCTGGACGCCAGGACGCGATCCAGGTACGAAAGGGCAAGTGCATTACCAGGCCAATTCTTCTGAAGGAGATGAATCATGAGCAAGGCGGGCACGACGGATTCCGAGCAGGTCCTTTCTTCCGGTGGCTGCTCGCGGCGCGAATTCCTCAGGCGAAGTGTCGTTGCCGGCGGGACCCTGCCACTGTATGCGAGCCTGGCGGTTCACGCCGCGCCGAAAAAGGTGCGGATCGGCGTCGTCGGGGGCGGATTCGGCACCAGTTTTCAGTGGCACGAGCATCCGGACTGCGTGGTGGAGGCGGTCAGCGATCTCCGACCCGAACGCCGCAAGCGCCTCATGCAGGTCTACCGATGCAGCAAGTCCTACAACTCGCTCGAGGAACTGGTCCTGGACACGAACGTCGACGCGGTGGCGGTATTCACCGAGGGGCCGAACCATGTCAGGCACGTGATCGAAGTGATGAAACATGGCAAGCATGCGATCTCTGCCGTACCCGCCTCGCTGGGCGGTGGCCTGGAAGAGGCCGAACGCCTGCTCGACGCGGTAAAGAAGCACGGCCTCACCTATATGATGGCCGAGACCAGCTATTACCAGCAACCGACGATCTCCGTGCGGAAGCTCCAGGAGCAGGGCAAATTCGGAACGATCACCTACTGCGAGACGGAGTACCAGCACGCCGGGCTGGAGGCACTCTATTTCGAGAACGGCAAGCGGACTTGGCGGCATGGACTGGCTCCCATGCACTACCCCACGCACTGCACCGCGTTCCTGACCGGTATCACAGGCGAGCGACTGACCGAGGTCGTTTGTCATGGCTGGGGCGACGACGATCCGATCTGCAAGGACAACGTCTACAGCAACCCGTTCTGGAATGAATCCGCCATGTTCAAGACCGATCGGGGACATGCCTTTCGCTGCAACGTCTGGTGGAAAGGGGCCCACCGCGGCACGGAACGCGCGCAGTGGATCGGCAACAGGATGAGCTTCTATGCCGGCCATCCGAACGGATTGGGACCGGTGATCATCCGCTCAGCGGAGGGACGCCAGGAGACCGACGATGCCGGTTTCGTCCGCAACCTGCCTGAGATGGAACGCTACGAACAGCCCCAGTGGTGGAAAACCGACATGCTCCCCGAGCCTCTCCGCCACGACAGCGGTCATCACGGCTCGCACACGTTCCTGACCCATGAGTTCATCGACGCGCTGACGCACGATCGCCGTCCCACGGTGGATATCTATGAAGCCCTCGCCTACACGGTGCCGGGCATTGTCGCCCACGAGTCGGCCCTTCAGGGCGGGGCGCTGATGAAGATTCCCCAATTCGATCGTCCCGTGACGGGTTGAGGGTCCTGGGATCCGAGAAAAGACGCTTGAACGGACGCACTGAATCTGCCATAATAGATGACAGTGCGTGCTTCTGCAATTCACCGCTCCCGGCCGATGCGGCGGCCGGCGTGGAAGGGCCTGCGGTGCGAATCAGGACCGGGCACGTCGTCACGGAGAGAAGGGCTTTGGCGTCTGTCCCGCGGAT
>CAZTGH010000115.1:0-11914 GCA_964612985.1 uncultured Pirellulales bacterium | reverse complement strand
TCAGGACCGGGCACGTCGTCACGGAGAGAAGGGCTTTGGCGTCTGTCCCGCGGATTCACTTGGCGTCGGGACGAACGGGATCTCTTGTCAATATCCTAGAGGAGGAAGTCCAATGGCTCACCGATCATCCAGGAAAGGTTTACTCGGGATCATCATCGTATGGCTGTTGGTCGCGGCGCCGAACTATGCCGTAGAGAACGTCAAGGTTTCCAGCTACGGAGCGGGCCACCAGCTCTGGTTTGAGGTCGAGGATTTCGACGAGCGCGATCCGGCGGACGAAAGCAGCTTCGCCTTGTCCGACCAGGCCGGCGCCTTCGGTCGATCCATCAGCAGTGTCAACGGCAGCGACGGCGTCGGCATGATTCGCTATGACTTCGATATCAGCAAGGCCGGCGGCAAAGGGGGCACCTGGTATTTCTGGGGGCGGGTGATCAACCCGAATAACAACTCTGATTTCATGCTGGTGGCGGGACATCCGGGCGACCCGGTCCCGTTCACGCAACCGGTGAGCGGTCTGACCAACAATCACCGGATCTTCGAGCAATCGGACGTGGGGTCGGATTGGATATGGGCTCCGACGCCGGGCAGTGCGGGCGAAGAGGCGCATACCAAGACGCTCCAGGATGGCGAGAACACGATGTACGTGATCAGCCGGGAGTCTGGGGCCGTCTGGGATGTTTTCATGTGGACGGACGATCCGGACTACGTACCGACGGATGAGGATTATCGCAACGCCGGAGCACCCGATCTCGGCGCACCGTCCAATCCGCAACCGGCCGACGGCGCTACGGACGTGCGGCGGGATGGTGTGCTGACCTGGACTGCCGGCAGATATGCCGCGGCGCACGATGTCTACTTCGGGACGGTATTCGAGGATGTCAACGCAGCCGATCGCGCCGACCCGAGAGGCGTGCTGGTCAGCCAGGGGCAGGCGGGTACGTCGTATGAGCCGGAGGGAGTGTTCGATTTCGAGCAGACCTACTACTGGCGGGTGGACGAAGTGAATGCGCCGCCGGACGGCACGATCTTCCGAGGTCCCGTCTGGAGCTTCACCGCCGAGCCTTTCGCCTACGCCGTGGAGAACATTACCGCGACCGCTTCAGGCTCCGATGCCATTGGTGATCCGCAAAATACCGTCAATGGGGCCGGCCTCGACGCGGACGACCTGCATTCGGTCGATGCGGCTGACATGTGGTCGGCGGCGGACGACGACGTCACACCGGTCTGGATCCAGTACGAGTTTGACCGAGTCTACAAACTCCATGAGATGTGGGTCTGGAATTACAACGTCATGTTCGAGGCAGTGCTCGGTTACGGGGCCAAGGACGTGACGGTGGAGTATTCTCAGGACGGCGCGGAGTGGACGACCCTGGCGGATGTGGAGCTTGCCCGGGGGACAGCCGCCGCCGGATATACCCACAACACGACCGTCGATCTGGAGGGAATTGCCGCCAGGTACGTCCGGCTCACGATCCATGACAACTGGGGCATGCTGAGCCAGTACGGTCTGAGTGAGGTGCGCTTCTACTACACGCCGGTTGCTCCGAGAGAGCCCGAGCCGGTTGATGGTGCGGCCGGCGTCGATCCTGAGGCCGATCTGGCCTGGCGGCCCGGGCGCGAAGCCGCTTTGCACGAGGTCTATTTCGGCACGGACCCAAACGGCCTGGCTATGGTGGACGCAGTCGAGGATACCGGCTACGATCCGGGTCCGCTGAACCTGGGCACGAGCTATTACTGGCGAATCGTCGAGGTCAACGAGATCGAGACGGTGACAGCCTGGGAAGGCGACATATGGAGCTTTGCGACGCAGGAGTACTTCCTCGTCGATGGATTCGAGGACTATACCGACGATATCGATGCCGGTGAAGCGATCTTCGATACGTGGGTCGACGGTTGGGTCAACGAGACCGGCTCGACGGTCGGCTATTTCGAGTCGCCTTTCGCCGAGACGAGCATCGTCAACAGTGGCAGTCAATCCATGCCTCTCCAGTACGACAACTCGGTCTCGCCGTTCTACTCGGAGGCCGCGCGGACGTTCGAGGCGGCGCAGAACTGGACCGTCAGCGGCGCCGATACCCTGGTCCTGTACTTTCAAGGTCGCGCCGGTGCGTTTGCCGAGCTGGCCTCGGGCAACATCATCATGGGTGCGGCCGGTGCGGACATCTGGAACGCGGCCGACGAGTTTCGCTTCGCCCACAAGCTGCTCAACGGCAACGGCACCCTGGTGGCGCGCGTGGAGAGCGTCGGCAACACCGATCCCTGGGCGAAAGCCGGCGTGATGGTCCGCGAGACGTTGGAGGCGGGTTCGGCGTTTGCCGCCGTCTATGCAACGCCGGGCAATGGTTGCCGCTATCAGGCCCGTCTGGAGACGGATGCCGCCGCGGTCAGTGACACCTCCGTTGCGACGCCTGAGCAGATTGCGATGACCACGCCGTACTGGATCAAGATCGAGCGCGTCGGCACCGCCTTCAACGGATATTACTCGACCGATGGAGAGACCTGGACGTCGATGTCGTGGAACCCGCAGACGATCCCGATGGCCAACGAGGTGTACGTCGGCCTGGCGGTGACCAGCCATTCCGCCGGTGTACTGACCAGTGCCGAGTTCTCGGAGGTCGCCTCCACCGGAGAGGTCAGCGGGCAGTGGCAGGTGGCCACAATGGGGCCCGAGCAGCCCGAAGGAAATGCGCCGGCGGCGCTGTACGTGGCCGTCGAGGACAGCAGCGGAAAGGTCCAGGCCGTGACCCATCCGGCCGGCGATGCCGCCACCTTCCTCGGCGGGTGGAATCAGTGGCAGATTCCGTTCAGTGAGTTTGCCGGTGTGAATCTGAGTCGGGTCGAGACCATGTACATCGGTGTCGGCGACCGGAACACCCCCAGCGCCGGAGGCACCGGCCTGGTTTTCATCGACGACGTTCAGTTCGGTCATCCGGCGGAATCCGAATAGTCTCATATTTCTGCTGCAACCTGTAGCCTCCCACGACGGGTGGCATCGATCGGCGTGGAGCGGTCGATGCCGCCCGTCTCTTTTTTGGCATCCGCAAGGACCCCGGTTCACGGGTGGCCATGGACGGGCCGCAGCAGAGCAGGAGCCTTCATCCGTAGCCGATGCGCAAAATGGTAACATCCGGACGCAAATTGGCATTCCTTCTTTCCTGGTCAGGAGATAGTCTGTTCCTGTCACCGGCCCGTGTGGTGCAATCCTCCACCGTCGTGGATGGAGCACCGGGATGGATGGCAGCTCGGCGGAAGTGCCGTTTGCGTTGCGCGAGCGGCTGTCTTACAATGATCCGGTTCATAGAGATCGGATAAGGAGCTAAGCATGGCCAAGAAGGGGTTCATCCTGGGTTTGGTGGTGGCATCCGTGGCTCTGTTCGTCAGCGGCTGTGGCAACGAACCCGCACCGGAAGGAAACAAGAAAGTCGCCGTGGTCGTCTCGACCTTGAACAATCCCTGGTTTGTCGTCCTCAAGGACGCCGCCAAGGCGAAGGCCGAGGAACTGGGGTACGAGGTCGATGTCTTCGACTCTCAGAATTCGCCCGTGGTCGAAGCAAGCCACTTCGACGCCATCGTCGACGGCAAGTACGCAGCGATTCTCTTCAATCCGACGGATGCGGAGGGTTCCATTGCCAGTGTCCAGCGGGCCAAGGACGCCGGCATTCCCACGTTCTGCATGGATCGCGAGATTTCCGCCGGCGATGTCGCGGTCAGCCAGGTCCTTTCCGACAACTTCAGCGGTTGCGTCGCCCTGGGAGAGTACTTCGTGCAGAAGCTGGGCGAGAAGGGCACCTACGTCGAGTTGCTCGGCCTCCTGGGCGACAACAACACCCGCAACCGCTCCGCCGGATTTCACAGCGTCGTCGACAACTATCCCGAACTGAAGATGGTCGCCCAGCAGACCGCGGATTTCGATCGCACCAGGGCGATGGAGGTTATGGACTCCATTCTCCAGGCCCATCCGGATATCGACGCGGTCTTCTGCGGCAACGACGCGATGGCCATGGGTGCCTACCGAGCCCTGGCGACCGCCGGCAAGGCCGACGAGGTAATGGTCTTCGGTTTTGACGGCGCCAAAGACGTCATCGACGCCATACGTGCAGGCGAGATCGCGGCCACGGGAATGCAGTTCCCCAGGAGGATGGCCCAGACCGCGGCCGAATATGCCGACCAGTACCTCCAGGGCAAACGGGACTTCCCGCAGAAGGTGCCCGTCGCCGTCGAGCTGGTGACGCAGGAGAATATCGACAAGTACGCCGCCTACGGCCGGGCCCAGTGACGATAGGATTTCCGTGCCCATGAAACGCAAATCTATCGTCTATGCTGTATTCCTGCTGGGACTGCTGCTGTTGCTGGGCGGCTCCATGGAGTTCAGCTCTCTGGAAACCAGGCGGGCCGAGCAGCGGGCGCAGCGTTTTGACCCGTCCCGGTATGCACGCGACTTCTGGGATCAACGGCTGGACAGCGTCTTGGAGACGGCCCTCGACGCCGCAGAGATGGTCGAGCTGTTCAACAGGGATATGGAGGCCGCGATCGGCAAGGGACGGACGTTGGGCCAGAGCCGAGTCCATGCCTACCTGCTCGAAGGCCACGGCCGGATGGTCGCGCTGGACCGACAGGGGCTGTGCGTCAGCGTGACCGGTTCCGACGATACGCCGGAAGTTCTGATCTGTACCGGCTCCTATATCTCGGGCAACGCCGTCCGCGACGCCTCGGGCCTCGTCGATGTCAGTGCGTTTTCGGACACCATGAAGTTCAACCGGATCAGTTCCGAGATCAACAAGATCGTGGTTCAAGAGGTCATCAAGCCGTTTCTCGAACAGGGGCCCCAGGTCGGAAGCACCGTTCGCTTCGTCGGCGCCGCCGAGGTGGCGGAAGACGCCACCCAGGACGTCCCGTTCGGAGCCCGTCTGGAAGACGGCGCTTCGAAACCTACGTATCACCTGTTGAAGGTGGTCCCCATTCGATTGGCTCTGCCATAGTCTGCCGTATTCTTGAGTGCACATGGTTCCAGCAGAACAGAACGAGGTCATTCTAGCCGCCGAGGGCGTGAGCAAGAGCTTTGGCGGGGTCCAGGCGCTCAACCGCGCGGAGATCCGCATCTCTGCCGGCCAGGTTCATGCGGTGGTGGGGGAGAACGGAGCCGGCAAGTCCACGCTCATGAAGATTCTGGCGGGCGTGCACCAGGACTATGAGGGGCGCATCTCGCTGGGCGGGCGGGAAGTGACGTTCGCCCATCCGAGGCAGGCTCAGGAAGCGGGAGTCGCGATCATCCATCAGGAGCTGAACCTGATTCCGCAGTTGAGCCTTGCCGAAAATGTATTCCTGGGCCGCGAGTTCCTCAATACGTGGGGATGGATCGACTTCACGAAGATGGTCGACCAGACCCGTGGACTGCTGGACCAGCTCGACCTTCACGTCGACCCGCGCCGCAGCGTCAGTGAGCTGCGCGTCGGTCAGCAGCAGATCGTGGAGATCGCCAAGGCGCTGGCCTTGAACGCCCGCGTCATCATCATGGACGAGCCGACCTCGGCGATCAGCGATCGCGAAGTGGACGTGCTGTTCAATCTCATCGCATCCCTGACGAAGCGCGGGGTGGCCGTCGTTTACATCAGCCACAAGCTGGAGGAGGTCTCGCGCATCGCCGACTGGATCACCGTCATGCGGGATGGCCGCACCGTCGCTTCCACCCCATGCCGGCAACTGAGCCACGACGACGTGGTCCGCCTCATGGTCGGCAGGGACATGGACGACTTCTTCGCGAAGACCGAAGTAGCCCAGGGCCCCGAAGTCTTTCGCGTCGAAGGCGTCAGACTCGATCATCCCGATCGACCGGGCGACTACCTCGTCAACGACATCAGCTTCTCCGTTCGTCGAGGCGAGGTGCTGGGCCTCTTCGGACTGATGGGCGCGGGCCGGACCGAGTTGTTCGAGGCGATCTTCGGTCTCCATCCAAAAAGCTCGACGAGCCGGCTGTTCCTGGACGGCGCCCGATTGCACGTCTCCTCACCCGTCGATGCCATTGAGGCCGGTCTGGCCCTCGTGCCCGAGGATCGCAAGCTCCAGGGGCTGATACTGGGCATGTCCGTCGGTGCGAACATCAGTTTGGCGAACATCAGTGCGGTGGAACGCCTCGGATTCCTGAGCGACCGCCTGGAGCGAATGCTGACCACAGACTACGCCAGCCGCCTGCGAATCAAGACCGCCTCGTCTGGACAGGCGGTGAAGAACCTCAGTGGTGGAAACCAGCAGAAGGTCGTTCTCGCCAAGTGGCTGGCGACCAAACCCAAGGTGTTGCTCCTCGACGAACCGACCCGGGGAGTCGACGTCAATGCCAAGAACGAGATCTACAAGCTCATCGGTGAACTGGCTGCCGCGGGCCTGGCCATCGTTATGAGCTCATCCGAACTGCCTGAGGTGATGACGATGGCCGATCGGATCATCGTGCTCTCAGAAGGCCGACAGACGGCGGAGTTCGCCCGCACGGCTGCGACGAAAGAATCGATTCTGAAAGCGGCGCTGCCCCGGAGTCTCTCCGTGTCTCAACAGGACAGGAACTGAGGCGTGCGCCAATGAGGACCTTCAGGATGCCGAATCAGAGCCGCTATAGAGCGATTGCGGCGCGTTTTCACTCGCTCCTTGCTCTGTTGCTGATGATCCTGGCGTTCAGCATTTTCGCCGACGGCTTCTTCTCGGCCGCCAACTTCTGGACGGTGACGAGGCAGATCTCGGTCAACACCTGTCTGTCGGTCGGCATGACCCTCGTCATCCTGACCGGGGGGATCGATCTGTCGGTCGGCTCGATCCTCGCCTTGAGCGGGGCGATCATGGCGGGCCTGCTCAAGTCGGGCACCGAATTGCCTGCCTTCGATCTTTACATCGGCTACCACGCTCCGGCGGCGATCGCGATCGGCATCCTGGTCGGAGCCTCCCTGGGGGCCTTCAATGGCGTCGCGATCACGCAGTTCAAGGTCCCGCCTTTCGTGGCGACGCTGGCCATGCTCACCATCGCCCGGGGTCTCACCAGACTGTACACGGGGGGAGAAGCGATCACCGGTCTGGGGGAGACGTTTGTCCGCATCGGATCGGGACGGCTCCTGGGCGTGCCCAATCAGGTGTGGATCGCTGCCGGGATCGTCGTCGCAGCGGCCATATTGCTGAAGAAAACGCGACTCGGAAGGTATATCTACGCCGTCGGAGGCAACGAGGTCGCCGCCAAGCTCTCCGGCGTCAACGTCAAGAAGGTCAAGCTCCTGGTCTATACGATCGCGGGCGGGCTCTCCGCCGTCGGCGGCCTGATCGTCACCTCGCGACTGAATTCCGCCACCCCCATCGCAGGCGAAGGATTCGAGCTCGATTCGATCGCCGCCGTGGTGATCGGCGGCACCTCGCTGTCGGGAGGCAGAGGCTCCGTCTTCGGCACGGTCCTCGGCGCCCTGATCATCGGCGTGCTCAACAGTGGACTGGTGATCATGGGTGTCGATCCGTTCTGGCAGACCGTCATCAAGGGACTGGTCATCCTGTTGGCTGTGGTGGTCGACAGGCTTCATGTACGAGAGTAGAAGGGAAACACCAACCGAGGAAATGGCTATGAGTGCATCGCGCAACAAAGTGACGTTCGGCATCATCGTCGGAACGCGGGGGTTTTTCAATCCGAAACTGGCCCAGGAGGGCCGCAGGCAGGTTCTCGCCCAAGTCGAGGCGCAGGGCTATGGGCACGTGATCTTGCCGGAGGATGCCACCGCCTACGGCGCAATCGAAACGCGTGCCGATGCCGCCAAATGTGCCCAACTCTTCCAGCAGCACCGCAATCGCATCGACGGGGTCATCGTGGTCCTTCCCAATTTTGGCGACGAGCTGGGAGTCGTTCAGACCCTCGACGCAGCCCGGCTGGATGTTCCCGTGCTGGTGCAGGCATGTGCTGACTCGCTGGATGCCGTCGACGTCGCGGGAAGACGGGACGCCTTCTGTGGCAAACTCTCCGTCTGCAACAACCTGTATCAGTATGGCATCCCGTTCACGGATACCCGCGAGCACACCTGCGATCTCGACAGCGATGCCTTCAGAGCCGACCTCGATTTCTTCGCGGGCGTGTGCCGTGTCGTCCGAGGGCTCCGCCACGCTCGCGTGGGCGCTATCGGCGCCCGTCCCGCTGCGTTCCAGACGGTGCGCTTCAGCGAGAAGCTGTTTCAGGATTCGGGCATCACCGTGGTACCCGTCGATCTGTCCGAGATCATCGGCCAGGCTCAGCAGCTCGACAGCGGTTCGGCAGCCGTCAAGAACAAGCTCTCCGAGATACGACAGTACGGAACCATCCCGTCGCGCATCGACAACGAGAACGTCGTGAAGCAGGCGAAGCTCTCGGTCGCAATCGAGCAGTGGATGACCGAGAACGAGCTGCACGCCAGTGCGATTCAATGCTGGACCTCCATCCAGAGCAACTATGGCTGCGCCACCTGCCTGTCCATGAGCCTGATGGGCGAGAAGCACCTGCCCAGCGCCTGTGAGGTCGACGTCGCCGGCGCCGTCTCGATGTACGCCCTGTTGCTCGCCTCGGGGCAGGTGCCGGGGTTCCTCGACTGGAACAACAACTACGCGGACGAAGTCGACAAGTGCGTCTGCACCCATTGCAGCAACTTCCCGAAGAGCTTCATGGGACGGGACGTCGAGATCTCCGAGCTGGACATCCTGGGAGAGACGCTGGGCAAAGAGAATTGCTTCGGCGCAGTCAAGGGCCACGTCGCCGCCGGACCGATGACCTACTTCCGCGTCTCGACCGACGATCGCCTCGGCAAGATCAAGGCCTATCTTGGCGAGGGGCAGTTCACCGACGACCCCTTCGGCATGGATGGCGGCATCGCCGTCTGCCAGGTCCCGCGTCTCCGCGAACTGCTCGCCTACATGTGCCGGAACGGCTTCGAGCACCACGTCGCCATGACCCGAAGCCACTGTGCCGACATCGTCCGCGAGGCGGTCTCCAAGTACATGAAATGGGACCTCTACCATCATTGCTGATCCGACGACCCGTGGAGCACAAAATGGATACACCAATTTCAGATGCACGCCAGCGTTTGCCGCAGGCTCTCGTCATCCTCTTGGCTCTGGCTTTGTGCCCGTGTCTTTACGGCGCAGAGACGCAGATCGAGAGATGGGACCTCTTCGAGTTGCCGCTTCAGGGGCCCCAGGACGGCAATCCCTATCTCGATGTCGAATTGTCCGCCGTCTTCCGGAATGGCTCACGACAGGTCCGCGTACCGGGATTCTACGATGGAAAAGGACGATACATCGTTCGTTTCAGTCCGGACGAGTTGGGCGAATGGACGTATCGAACCGCAAGCAACGCCCCTGTGCTTTCCGATCGGACCGGACGCTTCACCTGCACCGACCCTACCGGGCGAAACCATGGACCCGTGGAGATCGTCAACACGTACTATCTCCAGTACGCCGACGGCACTCCCTACTACGCGGTCGGCACCACCTGCTATCAATGGACCAGCGTCGCTCAGGATTTGCAGGAAACGACCCTGGAGACCCTCGCCCGGTCCCCCTTCAACAAAATCCGCATGTGCGTCTTTCCGAAGCACTACAACTGGAATCGCAGCGAGCCCTGGACCTATCCCTACGCCCGCCAACGTCAGACGAACGATTACACGCGTCCGAATTACGCCTTCTTCCGCAACCTCGATCGACGCCTCGCCCAGTTGAGCGACCTGGGCGTCCAGGCCGACATCATCCTCTTCCATTCCTACGACCGCTGGGGATACGCTCAGATGGGCCCCGAAAACGACGATCGCTACCTGAGATATATGATCGCCCGCTTCAGCGCCTTCCGTAACGTCTGGTGGTCCCTGGCCAACGAATGGGACCTCATGGTCCACAACAAGCACAAGACCGAAGCGGATTTCGACCGCTTCCTGCGGATTCTGAAAGAGGAGGACCCCCATCAGCGCCTGCGCGGCAACCATAACTGGTACGATACGGAAGACCACTTCTACGACCACAACAAGCCGGGAGTCACCCACGCCAGCATCCAGAGCAGTCGGTTCTTCCAGGGTCTCGACTGGCGGAAGCGGTACGCCAAGCCCTTGCTCTGGGACGAGGTCCGCTACGAGGGAAACCTCCCGACCGGCTGGGGCAATCTGACGCCGGAGATGATGACCGCCCACTTCTGGATGGGGGGCCTGACCGGCGGTTACGTCACCCATGGCGAATGCTATCGAAACGTCTCAGATAACAGCGATGATGTCCTCTGGTGGGGAAAAGGCGGTACGCTCAAGGGCCACAGTCCCCAGCGAATCGCTTTCTTCCGCAAGATCATGGAAAGCGCGCCGCTAACCGAGATGGTGCCGACGCAGATCGAAATCGAGGAGGGCAAAGGCAACGCTGGGGTCTGCTTCGTGCTCGCCAGGCCCGGATACATCTACCTCGCCTACACGCTCGACGAAGGCCAACCGATTCGGCTCGACCTCACTGGGACCTCGGAGTACCGCATCGAAATGATCGATACGTGGGCGATGACCGCCCGCGACCTGGGGACCGCCCAACCGGGCGAGTACACCTGCGAAACAACCGGCAAGTACCAGGCCATCCGCGCCACGCGACGATGAACGACAGGAGCCAATTCGCAACAATGACCGACAGGGAACTGAAAGCCAGGTCCATCCGCTACCGGATGAAGCTGCTCGAGTACATCAAGACCGCGGGCGCCGGACACACCGGGGGCAGCCTGTCCTGCGTCGATATTCTCAATGTGCTGTACAACCGTGTCTTGAACGTCTCCCCCGAGAGCTTCCACGATCCCGGGCGCGATCGCTACATCCAGAGCAAGGGCCACTCGGTCGAAGCCCTCTACGTCGTCCTGGCCGACAGAGGCTTCTTCCCCGAAACCGATCTTGGTACCCTCTGCAAGTACCGCTCGCACTATGTCGGCCATCCGACCCGCAAGGTTCCCGGCGTCGAACAGAACACCGGCGCCCTCGGTCATGGCCTGGCCTTCGGCGTGGGCGTGGCGCTGGCGGGCAAGCTGGACCGCGCCGCTTACCGGGTCTATACCCTTCTCGGCGATGGCGAACTGGCGGAGGGCTCCAACTGGGAGTCCATGATGACCGCCAGCCACTACCACCTCGACCATCTGACCGCGATCGTCGACTGCAATACCCTGCAAATCACCGGGCCCACCCATGAAGTCTGCGATCTCGAACCCCTGGAAGACAAACTCCGCGCTTTCGGCTGGAGCGTTCGCGTCGTCGATGGTCACGACCTCTCCAGCCTGAGCGAAACCCTGGGCTCGGTCCCGTTCGAGACCGGCAAACCCAACGCGGTCATCGCGCGGACCGTCAAAGGCAAGGGAATCAGCTTCATGGAGAACGACGTGACCTGGCACCACCGTGTGCCCACCGACGAGCAGTACGAGCAAGCCCAACAGGAACTGAAAGCGCAACTGGCGGAGGTGACGTCATGAGCCTGACGCATCGATTGTCGAGTATGGATTATTGAAGCGGAACGCGGACCTCTCTATGAAATCATCAATCATCAATTATCAATCATCAATCCCCAAGCCCAACCTGGAGGTCTTCTCCGAGACGCTTCTGTCCCTGGCCCGAGACGATCGCAACGTACTTGCGGTCACCAGCGATTCCCGTGGTTCGGGCAAGCTCGTGCCCTTTGCCCAGGCCCTTCCCGACCAGATCGTCGAGGTGGGCATCGCCGAGCAGAATCTCGTGGGCGTAGCCGCCGGACTGGCGTCGGCAGGCAAGATCGTCTTCGCAGTATCGCCCGCCTCCTTTCTGACGGCGCGGGCCTTCGAGCAGATCAAGAACGACGTCTGCTACTCCGATCGGTCCGTCAAGCTCATCGGCATCAGTGCCGGCGTCAGCTACGGCGCCCTGGGCTCGACCCATCACTCCACCCACGACCT
>CAZTGH010000114.1:13330-14547 GCA_964612985.1 uncultured Pirellulales bacterium | reverse complement strand
CGCCGAGCAGTTGGGCCGAGCCCTGGCGCAGGCGGGTTTCGCGCTTGCCAACGGAGGCTATGGTGGTACCATGCTGGCGACGGCTCGAGGGGCCCGCGCCGGTGGCGGGACCGTGATCGGCGTGACCTGCTCGGCCTTCAGGAACAGCACCGCCAATGAGTTTGTCAGCGAAGAGGTGACGACCACTTCGCTGGACGAGCGGCTCGGTACGCTGGTGCGCCTGGGCAGCGGATACATCGTCCTGCCGGGCGGGACCGGGACGCTGCTGGAGCTGGCGATGGTCTGGGAGCTGAAGAACAAGAAGTTCCTGGATCGGGCTAAACCGCTCGTGCTGCTGGGGGACTTCTGGAAACCTGTGGTCGATCTGGTGTGTCGGGACGACCCGCGCAGCGCCCAGCATGTGGCTGTGGTTGCCGAGGCGGAAGAGGCGGTGGCGCGGATCAGGGATGGGCTTGGGCGGTGAGCTTGGGATTGGAAATTGGACTTCTGCAAAAATGGAAATCAGGCCTATATTGCAGAAGTCCACTTGGGAAGGATGAAGGCGAAAGAGATGAAGATTTCACGGATGATTCTCGGGATGGTTCTGGCGACGGCGGTCTCTGCGCAAGCGGTTGAATCGGCGCCCGCTCGGCTGATCCCCGACGGCACGGTGCTCCAGGCGGTCGACGGTTCGCTGACCTACAGCGACGCCAACGATCTGTGGCTGTTCCGGTTTGCCCGCGATGTCAACGGGGTCCGCGACGCACTGCCGGCGGGCTCGCAGCTTCAGGTGCTTCCCTCCGCCATCCTCGACAGCATGATTGCCGATGCCAACGACCGGTTGTTGCCCCGTTATCGGCTCAGCGCCCTGGTGACGCGATACCGGGGGACCAACTACCTGTTCCCGAGCTACTATCTGCCCCTGAGCAAGCTGAAGGATGCGAACGAACCGGCGGAGGCAGAGGCGGTGGAAGAGCGCACCGAAGTGCAGCCGGAGGCGGCCATGGTGCCCAATGGCGGATTGGAGATCCCGGAAGAGGTGCTCGAACGGATGAGGAATCGGAGGCTCGCACGCGGTCCGCAACGCAGGGGGGGCGACGAAATGCCCGTCGCCGAGACCGGACGCAGAGCGCAGACGCACGTGCTCGTGGACCGTATCGGATTCATCGAGTTTGTTCAGGACCATCCGGCGTTCGTTCCCGTCGGCTTGGGCTGGACTGTCTCGCAGACGCAGTACG
>CAZTGH010000114.1:7940-13320 GCA_964612985.1 uncultured Pirellulales bacterium | reverse complement strand
CCTGTGCGGTGCTGGAGCAGGCGGAGCAGAGGCTGGCGGGCTTCCCCCAGCCGATCCGGTTCAACGTCGCGGGGCTGGTCACGGAGTTCAAGGGCAAGAAGTACCTGCTGCTGCAACGCGCCATCCGCGCGTATGATTACGGGAATTTTGGTGGATAGGATTCGATGAGCGAAGGACTGGAAGAGCTGCTGATTCTGGGGTCGCAGCCCGAGGGTAAGGCGAAGATCGCGAGGCTGCGCGTCGAGATGCTGGGCGCCGCTCGGTCGAGCGGGCAGGATAGCGAGCAGAATCGAACGGTGGTCGAGGTCCTTCGCAATATCATCGAGCGGGGCGACGAGGCGGTTGCCGCCTATACGGAGAGGTTCGATCGGGTCAGTCTCGGCGCCGATCAGTTTCAGGTCGGCGCCGATGAACTGGCGGCGGCTCATGCTTCGATGGATCCGGACCTGCTGACGACGTTGCGCAAGGCCATCGAAAACGTCCGCACGTACCAGGCGAAGATCTTTCTCGGTCATCATTCGGCGTTCTCCGACGGGACGGGGATCCGCTATACGCCGATCCGTCGGGCGGGAGTGTGCGTTCCAGGGGCTTCGGCGCCGCTGCCGTCGACGGTCATCATGACGGTGGTTCCGGCCCAGGTGGCGGGCGTCGGGGAGATCGCAGTGGTCTCACCTCCGCGATACGAGGGCAGCATTCATCCGGTGATTCTAGCGGTCTGTCACGAGCTTGGCGTCAGCGAAGTCTACCGCGTCGGCGGTGTCCAGGCGGTGGGCGCCCTGGCGTGCGGGACGCAGAGCATCCCGAAGGTGGATATCATCGTCGGGCCCGGCAATTCGTGGGTCCAGGCGGCCAAAAAGAACGTCGCGGGCGACTACGTGGGGATCGATTCGATCGCGGGTCCGAGCGAGGTCTTCATCGTAGCCAACGACGAGGCCGATCCCGCGTGGGTTGCGGCCGACATGCTCAGCCAGGCGGAGCACGCGGCCGACAGCAGCGCCGTGGTCGCTACCGATTCCGAGGAACTGGCTCGCGCGATCCTCGCCCAGCTCCGCGTGCAGCTCGAGGACCTGCCCCGCGCCGAGGATGCGCGAGAATCGCTGGTGCGGTTCAGCCGGATCATCGTAGTCGAGAGCATGGACGCCGCTGTTGTGTTGGCGGACGAATTCGCGTCCGAGCATCTGGAGATCCAGTGCGGATCGCAAAGCCGGCAGGTGGCCGAGCGAATCAACAACGCGGGAGCGATCTTTATCGGTCCACACACGCCGGTAGCGGTCGGCGACTACTGGGCGGGTCCGAGTCATACGCTGCCGACAGGGACAAGGGCGAAGTTCTCCAGCGCCCTGACCAGTAATGATTTCATCAAGTCGATCAGCCTGATCGAATACAGCGCCGAGCAACTGCGTGCCTGCGCCGACGACATCATCCGTCTGGCGCAGGTCGAAGGGCTCGACGCTCATGCCCGCAGCGTCAGCATCCGGCGCGACAGTTGATGCTCACACGCCCCAGTCGAGCCTCTCACGGTTTCGCCAGTAGAATCGTCCGAGGCTGTTGGCCAGGACCAAGAGCAGGTAGAGTTGCGCGGCCGATCGGAGATACGGCCAGATGAACAGGCGAGGTATAACCACGATAGCAAAGCCGGTTATGGCCAGGAAGAACAGGACCAATCCGCAGTAGGGTACGAAGGCGCGCCATATCGACTGGACCATCCGCAGGGGATTCAATGCGTCGAACGAATCGACGATCACTCCTGCCAGAAACGACATGGGCAGAAAGAAGACGCCGCAGGCCCCCAGCAGCCAGTACCATGCATCGGTCCGCTCGGTCAGCACGTAGTATACGGCGACAGGCCAGCAGGCAATCGCGACAGAGGCCACCAGGAGGATGGTTTGGGACAGGAGGTCACCGATGCTCAAGGCGCCCGTTATCTGAATGTCCGTGGCACGTCGATGGCCTCTCGAACTGTCGATGACGCAGTGCGCGACATAATAGCATACGTAGCATGCAAAAATGATGTAGAACGGGGCTGTCAACAGGGTCGTCAGGTAACCGACACCGCCGCTGGGAAGGGTCCCTGCGATGAACCGGGCGGTTCGACGGATCACGAACGCCACGAGTTGCGGGACAATTACGAATACGGCGATGTTCACTGCGCCGGAACTGCTGACCGGATAGGCCAAGGCATCGAGGAACCAGGGAAATCGCGATTCCTCAATTGCTTCAGCGGAGGGGTCGGCAGCAAGAGAGGTCAGTTGGTCTCGGTAGGTCTCCGGTGTCATGACCTCGTCAGCCTGCTGTTCCGACGAAAGTGCCTGAGCCGGTGCGCCAGGAACGGTGATCCGGCCCTTGCACCTGGGACATCGGCCGGTCCGCCCGGCGGAGGACTCGGAGACTTTGAGCTTTCGGCCGCAATGCTCGCATGAGAACTGGACCATCCACACACCGCCAAAATGTATATCCCGGATCTATCCCACGCACCCGAACAGGACGCTCTGAGAGAGAAGACGCGCCACGCCTGCGATCGTTATGGGTTTATGCAGGTTTTCCTGCACATCTTGACAATCCGGGCACGCCCGCAGCGTCGCCATTCGCACGCGTGAGTGAGCGCCCTCACAGTCCCCAGTCGAGGCGGTCGCCGTTGCGCCAATAGAACCGGCCGAGGATGTGCGCCAGCAGGAAGCTCACGTAAACTGACGTCGCCAAGCCGACGGCCTCGAGCCAGAAGGGGCGCATCTCGTCTTCTTCCATCCCAACCTGTGAGCCACGCCAGAGCAGGGCCCCCACTGCCACCAGGAGAATCAACAGGCCCATGTATTGAAAGAGTGTGCGGGAGATCGATCCGAGCAGGAAGAGGGGATTGAGAGCGCTGATCGAATCGTCGACCACCATGGCCAGCAGAGCGATGGGGAAGAAGACGACGGTGTAGGCGAGCAGCGCCCAGAAGATCGCGTCGGCTCGCTGGGCGAGGATTGCATAGAGGATGGTCGGCAGCAGGTAGAGCGCGTAAACCGCCAGCAGGTACACCACGCGCGACCACATGTCCCCGATTCCGGCGCCAACGAATTCAGGGGCCCGGGTGCCCCCCACGGCGCTGTCGTAGATACACTCGGCCAGGTACCAGGCGGCGTAAAGGGCGAGGATGGCGGAGGCGAGGAAGAACACGAGGCCAATGCGCCCGACCAGGGGAAGGGAGGACCGGAGGAGGGCCAGCAGCAGCGGCGCTGTGATGAGCACCGCCATTGCCGTCAGACCCGAGGCGCTCATGGGATACAGCAGGACGTCGAGGGGCCAGGGGAAGCGGCGCTGCCCCGTGTACTGCGGTTTTCGCGCGACGCCGAGCGAGGTCAGGAGCCGTTCCTCTTGCCGCCGGCGTTCGGCGGCCCGTTCGAGCAGTTCCTGCTCGTCGGGCAGGTCCAGCATGGCTTTATCCAGGGGCTTGGGCGCAGCGGGCGTGATGAGTGTCAGTTCCTCGTCCGGCTCGATTGGCTCAGGTTCCGAGATCTGCGGAATCGTCAGTTGCGCTTTGCAGCGGGGACACCGGCTGACCGTACCGGCTCGATTCTCGCGGGCGGTCAGTTTCTGCGAACACTCTGGGCAGTGAAACTCCAACATGGCGGTGTTCTATCGGCTCGCAAGAACGTGACCTTCTCGTCTCCGCTCGCAGTGTGCCCAGGAAGCTCCGCAAGCGTAATAACGCCTTACGGCGTCACTACAAACGGGTGCTACGAACCGAGTCTGGTCTTGACCAGTTCGTTGGCCTTGGCGAGCGCTTCGTTGAGCTTGGCGGGGTCCTTGCCGCCGGCCTGGGCCATCTGGGGTCGTCCGCCGCCGCCGCCACCGACGATGGGGGCGATCTCCTTGATGACGTCGCCGGCCTTGAGGCCTTTCTTGACCAGGTCGTCCGTCACACCGGCGAGCAGGGTGACCTTGCCGTCGTCCTCGAAGCCGAGGACGATGGCGGCCGAACCCGCCTTCTTCTTGAGCATGTCGACCGCTTCGCGGGCGCGCTCTATGGAAGTAGACGTCAGACGGCCGACAATAATCGATGCGTCGGCAACTTTTTCGCTCGCGTCGAGTAGATCGCGGGCTTCAGCCATCGTGTCGGGTCCGGCGGTCTTCGAGGCGTTCTTGAGTTCCTTCGCCAGCTTCTTGTTGTCTTCGGTGAGCTGGGCGACGCGGTCGGCGAGCTTGTCGGCGGGGACCTGAAGCAGGGCGGTCAGGCGATCGACGACCTCGCCGGCCTGTTCGAGATGGGTCATCAGCGCTGTTCCCGTCATGGCGGTGATCCGGCGCACCCCCGCGGAGATGCTCTCCTCTTTGATGATCTTGAATCCGCCGATGGAACCGAGCTGATCGACGTGGGTGCCGCCGCAGAATTCGCGACTGAACGCCAGATCGAGTTCGTCGCGCGTTCCGGCGCCGACGGCGACCACGCGGACTTCGTCGCCGTATTTCTCGCCGAACAAGGCCATCGCGCCGAGCTTCTGGGCTTCGTCTTTGGGCATCACCGTCCAGGTGACGGGCAGGTCGGAGGCGATCTTCTCACGGACGAGCGTTTCGACCCTGGCCAGTTCCTCTTTGGTGGGGGCCTTGGGATAGGTAAAGTCGAAGCGGAGGTAATCGGGCCCGACGTAGCTGCCCTGCTGCGAGACGGAGTTGCCGAGCACCTCCTGCAACGCCCACTGGAGCAGGTGGGTGGCGGTGTGGTTCTTGCGCGTCGCGTTTCGGTCCTTGCTGACGGTGGCGATCACCGCCTGGCCTGCGCTCAGGGCCCCGGCGCCGAGTTTGCCACGATGGATGACACAGTTGGCGATCTTCATCGTGTTCTCGACGACAAATCGGCTGCCGTCGGTGGCGATGAGGCCGCAATCGCCGACCTGGCCACCCGATTCGGCGTAGAAACACGTCTTATCGAGAATCAGGCCCACTTCGACGTCCGAGGGCACCTGGCCCTGCTTCTTGAAGCCCTCCGGATCGATCCAGCCGACCAGCGTCGCCTCGCAGCGGTCCGTTTCGTACTTGGGCTGGTCGTCGGTCGTCGGCAGCTCGCTGTCGGTGAGGTTGGCCAGCAGGGCGTCGCTTTTCTTGGCGGCCCGGGCCCGCTCGCGCTGCTCGGTCATCAGCTTGTCGAACCGCTCGATGTTGACCGAAAGGCCTCGCTCCTGGGCCATCAGTTGCGTCAGGTCCAGCGGGAAGCCATACGTGTCGTAGAGCTGGAAGGCATCGTCGCCACTGATCGCCTCGGCGCCGCTGGCAACGGCGCGGTCGGCGGCGCTGCGGAAGATCTCGAGCCCCCGGTCGAGGGTGCGACCGAAGCTGGCCTCCTCGGCTTCCACCACGGTCGTGACATGCTCGGCCCGGTCCCGGATTTCCGGAAACGCCT
>CAZTGH010000114.1:0-7930 GCA_964612985.1 uncultured Pirellulales bacterium | reverse complement strand
CGCCCAGGAGATCGATCACCACGGGGATCAGCTTATAGAGGAACGGCTCGTGCAGGTCGAGCTCGCGACCGAAACGCGAGGCCCGGCGCAGGATACGGCGAATGACGTAACCCCGCCCGTCGTTCGAGGGAGTGGCGCCGTCGGTGATCGCGAAGACGAGCGTTCGGATGTGATCGGCGATGACGCGGAAGGCGTTGTCGGTCTTACTGCCGAGCTTGGATGTATACGCGTGGCCGCTCAATTCGCTGGTGCGCTGGATGATCGGCATGAACAGGTCGGTGTCGTAGTTGCTCCGCTTGTTCTGGAGGACCGCGACGATCCGTTCGAGCCCGGCGCCGGTGTCGACGCCATGCGCCGACAGCGGTACCAGGCTGCCCGAAGCCTGGCGATTGTACTGGATGAAGACGAGGTTCCAGAGTTCGATGAAGCGGGCGCAGTCGCCGTTGACGCCGCAGGTATGGCCTGGCACATCCTTCATGTCGCAGGCATCGGGACCCAGGTCGATGTGGATCTCGCTGCACGGTCCACACGGACCGGTGTCGCCCATCTCCCAGAAGTTGTCCTTTTTGCCGAAGCCCAGCACGCGTTCCGGCGGGATCGGCGTGACCTTGGTCCACAGTTGAGCGGCTTCTTCGTCTTTGGGCAGCCCCTCCTTCTCGTCGCCCGCAAAGACGGATGCCCAGAGCTTCTCAGGGGGGATGCCCCAGACCCTGGTAAACAATTCCCACGCCCACTCGATCGCCTCGGCCTTGAAGTAGTCCCCGAACGACCAGTTGCCCAGCATTTCGAAGAACGTGTGGTGATAGGTGTCCTTGCCCACCTCTTCGAGGTCGTTGTGCTTGCCGCTGACGCGCAGGCACTTCTGGCTGTTGACCGCGCGCGGCCACTGCGGCGCGGTCAGGCCCACGAAGATGTCCTTGAACTGGTTCATCCCCGCGTTCGTGAACAGCAGGGTCTCGTCGCCGTGCGGCACGATCGGGGAGCTGGGGACGAAGGTATGGCCTTTTTCGAGGAAAAACTCGATGAAGCTCTTTCGGATTTCACGGGCGGTCAACACGATGTCTTGCCCCTCTTGTCAGATTGTTTCTACAGTTCTATCCGTGATGGAGGTCACGTCGTCCTTGCACGACCCACGAGGGTCTGGCGCTGTTGTCTACGGTTGAATCACGATCGGCTGGGTCCAGGCCGCTTCACGTTCGTCGGGCACATGCGATTTCTCGTTCTTTCGCGAGGAGAGCACCTTGGCACGGACGTAGATCTCGTCGCCCTCGAGCGTATATCGGGCCACGTCGCCCTCGACTTCGGCCAAGACCTCGCCGATGTCTTTGCTATAGCGACGCGTGGTGCGAATCTCTTTGCCCTCGGCATCGGTTACCGGTTCGCTCTGCGGGTCGTAGCCTCGGCGGGTCGCGATGAACTGCGTCGTGTAGCGGACGCCCGGCTCGGGCTCGACGGCGACGGTCAAGGTCTCGTTTTCGAACGTGATGTCTTTGAGCATCACTCCTGTGGAGCAATAGAAATCGCCTGCATCCATAGCGCGGACGATCGACTCGGGCGTCAACTGAGTCGCCCGAACGACCACCCAGGCCTGACCCGGATTGGCGGCGCGGGCGTCGAACTTGTGATAGTTGTGGGCGTCGTCGGTGGCCACGGCGTACACGACGTCGGCCCTCGATTTCGCCAGGCGCTTCGCCAGCAGGATGTCCCACATCCGTTCGGTGCTCGCCCGCTGCTCGTCGCCTTCGTTGTTCACGTAGCCATGGGCGTTGTAGACTTCGAAGAACCGGAAGTTCCTGAGGTCGATCATGTCCTCGGCGGTCAGGGCCCACTGGAAGTTCGGGTGGTTGACGTGCACGAGCATGGCCTGGCCGGTGGCTTTCTCCTGGGCACAGACCGCGTCGATGTTGTTCTGCAACAGTTCCGGCATCGTTTGGCCACCTTGGGGACGGATCCGTTCGAGCAGGTTGATCCCGTTGAGGTGGGCCTTGTCGGTGATCTCTTCGGACTGGATCAGAAGGAACCGCCCAGGCTGCTCGAAGAGGCAGCGGTATTCCGTCAGGGGCTTGAGGCGGACTTCGGTCTGGCCCTTGTCGTTCTCGCGAGTTTCGACCCATGCGTCTCCGAATCGCTCGCGATAGGCGTCGAATGCCGCCTGCCGGTTTTCCGCCACCGCCATCCACCGCTGACCCTGCGACAGCACGTTGTGATCGGACAGCGCGAGGAAATGATAGCCATGATCCTGGTACCACTGGACGACCATCTCGGGGAAGTCGTCACCATCGCTCCAGAAGCTGTGGGCGTGCAGGTTGCCTTTCCACCAGCGCGGCTGGGCCGTCTGCGCCGTTGCCATCGCGGCGGCCAGGCCCAGCAGCAGGACGCCAAGTACAATCCTCTTCGACCATGTGGGAGCGCTGCGCATCATCTAGACCTCCGCCTTGGCTTCCTTCTTCTTCTCTTTGGCTTCTTCCTTCTTGTCGGGCTCGATCAGGCCGCGATCGACCAGGACTTTGTGCTTGATCTCCTTGGCCAGGTCGGGATTCTCCTGGAGATAGGTCTTGGCGTTCTCACGACCCTGACCCAGGCGAAGGTCGCCATAGTTGATCCAGGCGCCGCTCTTCTGGACGACGTCGGAGGCCAGCGCCATATCGAGCAGGTCGCCCTCGTAGCTGATCCCGCTGTCGAACATGATGTCGAACTCGGTGTCGCGGAAGGGCGGGGCGATCTTGTTCTTGACGATCCGCGCTCGAACGCGGGAGCCGATGGCGCCCTTGGAATCCTTGAGCGTAGTGATCCGCCGCAGGTCGATGCGCACGGAGCTGTAGAACTTCAGGGCCTTCCCGCCCGGCGTGGTCTCGGGATTGCCGAACATGACGCCGATCTTCATGCGGATCTGATTGATGAAGATCAGGGCGGTCTTGCTCCTACTGATGATGGCGGTCAGCTTTCGCATCGCCTGGCTCATCAGGCGGGCCTGGAGCCCGACGTGGGTGTCGCCCATCTCGCCTTCGATCTCGGCCTTGGGCGTCAGCGCCGCGACCGAGTCGACGACGATGATATCGACGGAATTCGACGCGATCAGCATCTGGGCGATATCCAGGGCCTGCTCGCCCGTATCGGGCTGACTGACCAGCAGGCTGCTGACGTCGACTCCGAGTCTCTTGGCCCAAGTGGTGTCCAGGGCGTGCTCGGCGTCGATGAAGGCGGCGATGCCGCCGGCCTTCTGAGCCTCGGCCACCGCATGCAGTGCCAGCGTGGTCTTGCCCGACGATTCGGGTCCGAACAGCTCCGTGATCCGCCCTCGTGGGATTCCCGCGCCGCCCAGCGCGATATCCAGCGACAGCGAGCCGGTGCTGATGCCCTCGATCTTCGCGTAGGAATGCTCGTCCATCTGCATGATGGAGCCTTGCCCATACTGCTTTTCGATCTGCGCCATCACGCGCTGAAGGGCAGTATCCTTACCGCTGGGTGCTTCGGCCTGTGCCGTCTTCTTTGACTTCGCCATCTGGTTTGCCTCCAGTAGTCGTCTCGCTTTTCTGGTTCCTGCCCATTATCGCAGGGGGTACCTGCCCAGGCACGTATACATCGGTCCTTCGGGTCTTAATTGGCTCTGATACACACATATCGAATCGCAGCGCATCGCGCCGAGATCGAAATCCTTGTACTGCTGGGTCATCCTGGCCAGTTCGACGCCGGCTTTGACGTTTCGAATGCGGCACAGCGTCAGGTGCCCCGAAAACCTGCGGGCCTCCTTGGGCCAGCCGGCCAGGGCCAGCTCGTCTTCCAGATCGTCCTGAAGCTCCAGCAGTTCCTGGCAGTCGAGTCCGGCTCCAACCCACAACACGCGGGCGCTGCGGCCGCCGAAAGCCCCGACCTCGTTGACGGTGAAATCGAACGGCTCATGCCGGGCCGCCACCCGGTCGACGGCGTCGCAGACGCCGATGACTTCGCGGTCCCGCACCTCGCCCAGGAACTTCAGCGTCAGGTGCATCGTTTCGGTCCGGACCCATTTGACGTCGCCCTTGCGGATGTCGGCTTCGCCTGCGATCTCCTGCTGCAAATCGCCCAGTGCGGTCCGGATCTCTTCGTCGATATCAATCGCGATGAAGCACCGCATCGTCGGTCGTTCCGCCTTCTAGAAACATGTGAAACGCCTGAGCCCTTCCAGCCTGGCGTCGATGTCTTTACGAAGGATGCCGCCCAGTCCGTTCAGGGAGAAATCCGCGATCGTAAAGGAGGCCACCACCGTTCCGTGCGCCAGGGCGGCCTTGAGCGTCTCGAAATCGGCCCGGCCTTGCTGGGCGACGTAGCCGAGGAATCCGCCGGCGAAGCTGTCGCCGGCGCCGGTCGGGTCCACGACGTCGGCGGCTGGATACGCGGGCAGCAGGAACTTCTGACCGTCGGCGCTGCACATCAGTGAGCCTGCCTCGCCTTTCTTAACAATCACCACTTTCATGCCCATCGCCAATACGTCGTCGGCAGCCTTGACGAGATTCGATCGGCCCGAGAGCTGCCGGGCTTCGTCATCGTTGATGATCAGGCAGTCGATGCGTTTCATCAGTGTCTTGAGGTCGTCGAGATGCCCCTCGATCCAGAGGTTCATCGTGTCGGCCGCCACGAAGGTCGGCTGGGCGATCTGGTCCAGCAGTTCGAGCTGAAGCGCCGGGGCGGTGTTGGCCAGGAACACGAACCGACTGTCCTTGAACACCTCGGGTACCCTGGGCGGCGCCTCCTGGAGGACGTTGAGCTCGACGTAGTCGGTCGTGCGGTCGTTCATGTTGTCGTGGTAGGTGCCGTGCCAGACGAAGGTTCTGCTTCCGGGGCGGACTTCCAGACCCCGCAGGTCCACGTCGCGCCCGGCGAAGACCTTGGCCAGATCGAACGGACAGTCGTCGCCGACGACCCCGACGAAACACACGCGCGAAAAGAAGCTGGCGGCCATGCTGAAGTAGATCGACGATCCGCCCAGGCATTCTTCACTGACCCCGTGGGGCGTCTTGACGGTGTCGATTCCAATCGAACCTGTTACCAGTAGCGACATGGCAAACCTTTATTCTGACGGGACGTGGGTGCGGAATCTCTCGAGGGCGGCATCGACGCGGGCCAGGGTGCGCTCCTTGCCGAGCAGATTGACCGAGTCGAAGATCGACAGGCTGATGGTGGTCCCGCACAGGGCGACGCGCAGCGGCTGGGCCACCTTGCCCAGGCCGACCTGCTTCTCTTCGGCCAGTCCGCGCAGCATCTCTTCGAGGGCCTCCTCGGTATATTCGTCCATCGTGGCGAGCCGATCGCGCACGACTTGCAGGATGTCCAGGGCGCCGGCCTTGAGCAGGACCTTCTTGACGGCCTTGGGGTCGAACTCGATCTTGTCGTCGTCGACGAACAGGAATCGGCTCTTGTTGTCGATGTCTTCCAGCGTCCGGGCGCCCTCGCAGAGGTGGATGATCCGCAGCAGTGTTTTGTCGTCGGCCTCGAGCAGGGGCGAAGCGACCCCAGTCAGGTAGGCCTTGAGATGGGCCAGGACCTTCTCGCCCGGCAGCATGCGCAGGTGCTCGGTGTTGAAGGCGACGAGCTTCTGGCGGTCGAAGAGGCTGTTGCTCTTGGTCAGTCGGGTCAGGTCGAAGGATTCGATCAGTTCCTCGACCGTCATGACCTCGCGCTGATCGCCCGGGTTCCAGCCCAGCAGCGCCAGGAAGTTGACCAGGGCCTCGGGCAGGTATCCGCTCTTGAAGAAATCGACGATGTTGATCTCGGGCAGATGGACGCCGAGGTGTTTGGCGAGGGCGTCGATGGCGGGCATGTCCGGCGTGCTGTCGCCTGCCAGGAAGGCCTGCATCTCGTCTTCGGTGATCCCGCCGACCTGCGCCAACGCAGCCATATCGACGTCGGGCATTTCCTTGATGGCGGTCCGCAGGGCCTTGGGCCGCTCTCGCTTGGAGAGCTTGCCGCCGCTGTCGCTGACGGTGACCGACATGTGAGCGTATTCGGGCAGCGGGGCTTCGGGGAACATCGCCTGCCACAGGGCCTGCTGGCCCGGCGTGTTCATCAGGTGCTCCTGGCCCCGGATGATATGCGTTACCTCCATGAGGCGGTCGTCCACCACGCAGGCGAAGTTGTAGGTGGGGAAGCCGTCGCTCTTGAGGATGATGAAATCCGCCAGTTCGGCGGGATTGAAGCGGATCTCGCCGCGGACGATGTCGTTGACGACGATGGGCTGATCCTGGGGGATCGCGAAGCGGACGGTGACCGGCCTGCCTTCGGCGCGGGCCTGCTCGGCATCCGCCTCGGTGGGAAGCTGCTCGGGCTTGCGGAAGATGAAACCCGTTTTCCGGGCCTCGGCCTCCTGACGCATCGCGTCGAGGTCTTCGGAGGTCTCGAAGCAGTAGTAGGCCTTGCCCCCGTCGAGAAGCTGGCGGATGTACTTGTCGTACAGGTCGCGCCGCTGCGACTGGAGGTATGGACCGTTCGGTCCGCCGATGTCCGGGCCCTCATCCCACTCGATCCCGAGCCAGCGCAGGTCCGTCATCACCTGCCTGGCGGCGGTCGGGGTATTCCGCTTCTGGTCCGTGTCCTCGATCCGCAGGATGAACCGCCCGCCCGTCCGCCTGGCCCAGAGCCAGTTGAACAGCGCGGTGCGACCCCCGCCCACGTGCAGGTATCCCGTCGGCGACGGGGCGAAACGTGTGACCACTTTCTCAGGCACGACCCAGGACTCCTCGATATTCGCAAAAGTATGGAAATCAGCAGCTTACGCCGTATAATGCCCCTTGTCAAGCACCATGCACACGCTTTAGAGCCGCCGGCGCAGGCAGAAACCCGGCGGCATGGGAGATGGCCATGACCAGGCAAGAGATAATCGAACGACTGAGTGGACGCTTGGATCAGATCCGTCAGCAGTTCTCGGTGCAGCGACTCGCCCTTTTTGGCTCGGCGGCCCGCGATGAAGCGGGACCGGTCAGTGATGTCGACGTCCTGGTCGTCTTCGAGGGTCGGGCCTCCTTCGACGCCTTCATGGATCTCAAATACTACCTGGAGGACCTGCTGGGCAGGCGAGTCGATCTGGTCACCGACAAGGCCCTCCGCCCGCAGGTGCGCCACGCCATCGAGGGGGAACTCCTCGATGTCGCGTGACGAAATGATGTACTTGCAGGATATCTCCGAGAGCTGCGCCTGGATACTGCAATATGTACGGGGGTTGTCGCAAGCGGATCTGATTGGCGATCGGAAGACCTACGATGCTGTCGTACGCAACCTGGAGATCATCGGCGAGGCCGCCAAGCATGTGCCATCCGGGCTCCGATCTCGACTGCCGGACGTGGACTGGCGAAAGATAGCCGGAATGCGGGACATGCTGGCGCACGCGTATTTCGGCATCGACAATGATATTCTGTGGGACGTTGTCCAGCACAAGGTTCCTCAACTGGCCCAGTCCGTGGACAGCTTTCTGCACCCCTGAGGGCCCGCGGATCGGGCGATCGCGAGTTCGGGATCAGCGGAGCTGGAGGACGGCGACGTCCTGGGGGGCCAGGGGGATCTCGGCCTGGCCATCTTGCCAGCGGATGGTGCGGTCGTGGACCAACTCGCGGCTGGTGGTGGGGCGGTCGGCTTCGAGGGTGATCTTCGCGGTTTGGGGCTGGTCGCTGCTGTTGAAGACGGTCAGGTACTGCTCGCCGAAACGCTCGATGTAGACGTCTTCGCGATCCGTCCGTGCCCGTGTGATGGGCTCCCAGCCTGCTTCGGCGACCTTCTTGCAGAGGGGCACGTATCTCAGGAACAGGTCGCGATCGCGGTTGTACAGTTCGGGACGGCTGAAGTAGTGGCCTTGCGACGCGTTGTGGCTGAAGAACCCGGGGAACATCCCGTAGGCGAGGCACCGCTTCATGTACCGCTCGACCCGTTCGTGCGAGAACTCCTCGAATCGCGTGTTCATCAG
>CAZTGH010000113.1:0-14748 GCA_964612985.1 uncultured Pirellulales bacterium | reverse complement strand
CGACATGCGCCGTTGCTGGGGTTGGTGCTGCTGATGGGGATCGCCATCGGGCAGGTCTTCGTGCGAGCCGAGAGCGCCGCGCCCACCGACGAGAACAATCAACTCGCGGTGGTGTGGTCCAGCGGCGATTCCGAGGTCGCCCATAAGGTCTGCTTCATGTACACCCAGGCCGCCAAAGGCGCCGGGTGGTTCGACGACGTCACGCTGATCATCTGGGGCCCTTCGTCCCGCCTCCTGGCGGGCGACAAGGAGCTTCAGTCCAAGATCAAGGCGATGATCGACAGCGGAGTGAACGTCCAGGCCTGCGTCGTCTGTGCGGACATGTACGGGGTCGCCGAGACGCTGCGACAGATGGGCATCACGGTGCGAGGGATGGGCCAGCCCCTCTCAGACATGCTCAAGAGCGACACCAAGGTGCTGACGTTCTGAGCGCGAAGGCGACCTGGACAGACGGCCCGCTACGACGGGTTCCAGCCGGGACGCAGACGATCCTGAACCTCCCAGGCATCGAGCAGGGCCAGAGCCGTCATGCACTCGATGACGGGAATCACGCGAGGCACGATGCATGGATCGTGCCGGCCATGGGTCTCGATGGGACGGTTTTCCATCTGTTCGTTCAGCGTCCGCTGCGGCTTGGCGATCGACGAGGTCGGCTTGACCGCTACACGCACGGTAATCGTCTGACCGGTCGAGATGCCCCCGGTGATGCCGCCGGCGTTGTTGGTCAGGAAGCCGCCGTCGGCCATATTGTCGTTCGATTCGCTGCCCCGCATCCGTGTCAGTGCGAAGCCCCGCCCGACCTCGAAGCCCTTGACGGCGCCGAGCGTCATGATGGCGGCGGTCAGCTTGGCGTCGAGCTTCTGGAAGACCGGATCGCCCAGACCCGCGGGCAGGCCGTGAATGTCGAGTTGGATGACGCCTCCGACCGAATCGTTGTCGTCCTTGGCCGTCAGGATCGCCTGGACCATCCGCTCGGCCGCCTCGGGATCGGCGCAGCGGACCGGGTTGGTCTCGATGACGTCGTAGTCGCACGTCTGCGCTCCAATGCCACCGATTTCGACGGCGTGGGCGACGATCTTGACGCCGCGCCGGCCCATCTCCTGCAAGGCGAAGGCGCCGCCCATGACCCGCCCGGCGGTTTCGCGCCCCGAGGAACGCCCCCCGCCCCGGTGGTCGCGAATGCCATACTTGCGGTAGTACGTGAAGTCCGCATGTCCTGGGCGGAACAGGTTTTTGATCCCTTCGTATTTCGATGAGTCGTGATCGCGGTTGATGATCGCCATCGCAATGGGCGCGCCGGTGGTCTTGCCCTCGAAAACCCCCGAGAGGACCTCGACCTGGTCCTTCTCGTCGCGAGGGGTGGTGACGGCGCTCTGACCGGGGCGGCGACGGGTGAGCTGTTTCTGGATTTCGTCAGCCGAGAACTCGATGCCGGGTCGGACCCCGTCCAGGACGGCGCCGATGGCGGGACCGTGGCTTTCGCCGAAGGTGGTGACGCGGATGATGTCACCATAGGTGTTGGCCGCCCGGCAGCGGATGACCAGTTCCTCAACGATGTGCTGGATGGCGATCTGAGCGATCTGCTCCGGCGTCTTGCCGGTCGTGTCGATCACCGCATCGGCGAACGGGCTCAGGAGTTCCTCGCGATAGGCCACGTTTTGATCGAGTTGGGCCTTGGCATCGGGCCCTCGCAACCACGGAGGCAACCCCTTCTCAGCGATGCGGCCCCACAGCGTAGCCGGATCGGCCGACAGATAGATCAGGATGGCGTTCTTTCGCAGGGCCCGCCGGCTGACCGGGTCGAGCAGGCTCGAACCGCCACAGACGATCAGCTTCCAGTCCGCCTCCGCCAATTCGACCGCCACCTTCTTCTCGACCGCCCGAAACGCCGGCTCGCCATGTTCGATGAAGATCTCGCGGCACGTGTGCTTTTCGCCGGTGTCCCGCTCGAAGCATTCCTCGATCAGACGATCGGTCTCGATCGCCTCAAGGCCCGTCAGCCCGGCCAGCTCGGCCGCTACAGAGCTCTTGCCTGCCCCCTTCGGTCCTGCCAACACGATTTTCACGATGGTGTCCTCACTGCGGTTGATACGCCGGAAAGGTTCCCAGGCTTGCTTTTTCAACGAAACGGTCCGGAGTACTCTACATCCGTAGCCGCCTCCGGTTCGCCTATCCTATCCGAAAACACCCCCGCTTTCAATTCCCGTCCCGCCAACGAGGACCGCGTCCGTGTGGCAGCCTCATCCGCCTGGAGCGGACGAGGCTGCCACACGACTGCCACGATATGATCACGCACATGAGCGAGCAAAGGCCCCTTCGGCGGTTGAAATCGGCTTAAGACGATGTATCCTATGGTCTGACGACTGTATGGTGACCAATGGCTCAAGCAAAGGAGTGGATGATGGACATGGATTCAACACATCTTCCCTGGGACGCTCTGCGGCACAAGGAAGGCGAAATTCCCTGGGATGCCTTGCGGACCTTTGCCGAGGCAGTGGTGCACGATCCCGATGTCGTCGCAGAACTCTTTGATGTGTATACAGAGACCCACGAGACGGCGTTGAAGGATATCTCGTTTGGCGACCTCTATGTGCCGGCTATTCTTGCCCTGGCCGCTCCCCACCTCGACGATGGGCAGCGCCGACGGATCGGCGTCTTTCTGATGGACAAGCTCGTGACCGCGGGGCGGGAAGATGACGATCTTGCCCTGGAGGTTCTGACGGCGGCAGCGGGCACGATGGGTCCGGCGATTCTGCCGGACCTGCTCGACGCCATCGATGCAGAAACCGACCCTCACGGCGCCTGGCTGTTTCTCTGGAGTCTGACCCTCCTGGCCGCCGAGACGGAGGATGCCGATCTGCGCCGGCGCGTGGTCCAGGCCTGCGCTCGGTTGCTCGAACGCGTGGAGCGGAACGAGGTCGAAGATTGGGAAGGAACGAATGCCGCGTGGACGCTCGCCAAGCTCAACTGCACCGAATATAGGGATCTGTTGGAGCGTCTGGTAGAAAAGGCCGGTAACTCGTTCGAGTGGGGCGATTATCGCGACGCACTGCACCTGCTGGAGGGGCGCCTGGAATATACGCCTCGGAAGGAACTGTGGGAACAGCCCGTTGAGCAGTGGTTGCCGTCTCGATGGGAGGCGACACGCAACTGGTATGCCCGACGGCAGAAGGAGCGCGAGGAGGCGCTGGACCACGATATGGGCCCTCTTCCCTCGCAGGTGTTTCGGTTCCTGATGTCCCCCGTCGGCAGTAGCCTGCCGCCGGAGATGATGCTCAGCGCGCGAAGCATCATCGAGGAGTTGACGGACCTTTCCGCCAGGATTCTGGGCGTCGATCCGCTCGATTGGGACGAACCGACGCTGCATGAACTGCTGCTCGAGGTGGTCCCTCGCAAATCCTATTCCGATGAGAATCGTCTGGCCAGGATCGCTCCGATTCTGGAAGCGTTCCTTCTCTGGCTGGGCTCCGAAGGGGCACTGGACCGCGCACGGGATCTGGCGGCTGCCGTCCACGGATGGAGCGATGAAATCGTTTCGGTCGGGACGAATCCGGAAAACTGGGGCCAGACCAAGGCGTTCATGATGCAGGCCGTCGAAGAGGGCCGAGACGTCCGCGACCCGGCGTTCAAGAAGGAGTTCATCGACAGACAGACAAGGGACATGGTCAATGCCGGCCTAATCCAACCGGAGCCGGAGTCGGAATCGGAACCCATGGCCGACGAGCCGCCGATCCCGATCGTCGAGACCAAACCCAGGGTCGGGCGCAATGAGCCCTGCCCCTGCGGCAGCGGACGCAAATACAAGAAATGCTGCGGAAGCCCCACGAAGAAGGCCTGAATGACAGAGCCGAGCGCTCGCATCGACGGCGGGCGCTCGGCTCTGGTTGCAGTCCGACGGGTCAGTTCGCTACTGTACTTTTCCGGTGGCGGCCCACTCGACGCCGTTGCGGATCAGTTGCTGCATGCTGGGGTTCAGGATGGCCTTGAAGTCGTGACCCAGGGCGTTCTGCACGCAGCGGCCCTTGCCATACGGCCTCGTAAAGACCAGCGGCTCTTCCTTCTCGCTCCAGTCGGAGTAGGCGGAGACCAGGACCTCAATCTCGCCGTCGCCCTGGAGCTTGGCGTACAACTCGTCGAAGATCTTGAAGTCGGTCATCCCTTTGGTGATCGGGTGGTCCTTCTTGACGACCTTGGCATCGAAGACGCTGCGCGGGCCATGGCCCGAGGTGCCCATCACCCACTTGCGGCCGCAAAGCTTGCCGAACTCCGCCCAGTCGGGGAACGATGCGCTGGCCAGATGCTGAACGTAGAAGCCCTTGCCGCCCTTGACGAAACTCAGGAAGTTCTCCTTGGCCTGGTCGGTCATCTTGGGCGTGCCCCGATGGAACATCGTCAGGACGATGACGTCATAGTTCTTCAGGGCGGCGTCGGATTCAAGGATCAGCGGGTCTTCGCTGACCTTGACGTCGAACCGATCCGAGCCCGCCAGGACCTCGCGGGTCTTCTCGGAAATCTCGCGCCAATCGTGATAGGGCGCGACGTCGTCGCCGGCAATCAACAGGACCTTGATCGGCGCCGGCTTTTCCGCAGCCGTCGCGACCAAAGACAGGCTCAATCCCACCACACCAATCAGAGCGATACTCCATACCAATCGTTGCATGCCCATGCTCCTTTCTGCCGGCCGGCCAGGCCGATCGGACCGTCCCATGTGACTGCCCCGCCAGCACCCCGATGGCGCCGGCAGAGCCTATGTGGGTCGCGAGTATAGCACGCTCACAGGCAGATGGGCAAGCGCTGTCCCGTGCGTCGACCTGTCTTGACGGAGCCAGTTGAAGGCGTTATGTTGACCTGGGAGCAACCTGGGCCAGTCCCGAGACGCCCCGACGGCCCCGGTTGCAGCATAAGCAGGAGACGTCCATGACGCGCACAGGCCTGGCAGGAGCAATCCGCAACGAGACTGCTCGCAAGCACGCCAACACGCCATGGCTGCTTATGGTCACACTACTGCTATGGGCCGGCGGCTGCGGTGGCGGCGACCGCGTGGCCCTGCCCTGTATGGAGCGAGCCGTGTTCACCGATCCGGCAGAATCTCCCTATGTTCTACCTTACCGCGTTGGACGATCCTATCGGCTGGCCCAAGCGTACTGCCACCCCTATGGCGGGCATCGCAATCAACTCGCCTACGATTTCGACATGCCGATCGGTAGTGACGTCGTGGCCGCTCGCGACGGGACGGTTCGGCGCATCCGAGATGACCTGGCGGACACGGGGAACACGCAGGCGCCCGGCCAGCACAACCATATCCTTATCGAGCATGAGGATGGCACGGTGGCCTTCTATGGCCACCTTCAGCAGCACGGTGTGGTGGTGCGGATCGGAGAGCACGTCACCCAAGGACAACGGATCGCCGCCAGCGGGAACTCGGGCAATACGCAGGGCGAACCTCACTTACATTTCGGAGTCTACCAGTTCTGGCCTGCCACCGAGGGGTTCGACGTGGCAGTAAATTTCCGCAACGCCGACGGCCCTCTCGACGAGCGACGGGGACTGGTTGCTGGAGCGGTGTATCGGGCCGGGCCTTATTGAACAACCTGAGGACTGGATGGCAAGGAGTACTCAACGATGGGAAGGGGTCGATGGCTAGTGGCGGCGTGGGTCTGTGCGATTGCCTGCATGGCGGTCGCGGAACCGGCGGGAGGGCCTTTGCGGGTCCACCCGGCAAATCCACGCTATTTCACGGATGGCTCGGGGAAGGCGATCTTCCTGACCGGTTCGCATACGTGGGCCAATTTCCAGGAGCGCGGGGTCGAGGGCCAGACGCCGGACTTCCATTACGAGCAGTACCTGGACTTCATGGCTGGGCACGGACACAACTTCATGCGGATGTGGCGCTGGGAGCAGGCGCAGTGGATGCAGTTCGTGCCTGCGACGACGTTGATCCGCTATGAACCGATGGCCTACGAGCGGACCGGGCTCGGCGAGGCGCTGGACGGCAAACCCAAGTTCGACCTGAGGCGCTTCAACCAGGTCTATTTCGACCGACTGCGGCAGCGCGTCGAGGCGGCTGGACAGCGCGGGATTTATGTCAGCGTCATGCTCTTTCAGGGCTTCAGCGTCGAGCAGAAAGGCACGCGCGGCGTCGATCCAAACAAGGGCAATGCCTGGGACGGGCACCCCTACAACGTCAGGAACAACATCAATGGCATCGATGGTGATCTGGATGGCGATGGCGAGGGTCAGGAGACGCACACGCTGGCCAACCCAGCGGTCACCCGGCTACAGGAGGGCTACGTTCGCAAGGTGATCGACACGCTGAACGACCTCGACAACGTTCTGTGGGAGGTCAGCAACGAGAGCCACACGGGGTCGATCGAATGGCATTACCACATGATCGACGTCATCCACGAGTACGAAGCAGGCAAGCCCAAGCAGCACCCGGTCGGCATGACCAGTTCCCCGATCCGCAACCCCGAGCTGTTTGCCAGCGAGGCGGACTGGATCTCGCCCAACGGCAGGGACTATCTCGACGATCCGCCCGACACCGAGGGGCAGAAGGTCATCATCGTCGACACCGATCACATCAGCCCCTGGAACAGCGAGCCGACGTGGATCTGGAAGAACCTGATGCGAGGCAACCACTTCATCCGGATGGATGGGTACATGGACTTCCGGATGGGCTCGCCGGAAGAGCCGGAGTCGAAGCACGATCCGACCCGCCGGGCGATGGGCCTTGCCAGAGGTCTCTCCGAGCAGGTCGATTTGGCGACGATGACACCCCAATCCGATCTTTCGTCCACGGACTACTGTCTGGCCGATCCGGGAAAGGCATACCTGGTTTATCAACCGGAGGAGGAGAAGCAGAGGTTCGAGGTGACGATGGAGCCTGGCCGATATCGAGTCGATTGGATTGACTGCCAGACGGGCCAATCGAAGCAGATGGGCAACACAGCTATCGAAGGGGCAACCGCTCCCTTTACCCCGCCGTTTGCCGGCGGTGCGATCCTGCATCTGCAACGGCAGTGAAAGACGGGTCAGGCTTTGCGGGTCTCCGCGGTCGAGGCGACCAGTAGCGAGATCATCGTCGCCCCGACCACCGCCGGGCCGAGATCCTGGAGATTCAACGCCCGGACCGTCGCCAGGGCAATGATCAGGCAGGCGAACCCCATGCCCGCATACCGGAGCGTGTTTGTGTTCCACTTCTTCATGACAACATCCCTCCTTCGGGGTTGATTTTCATGCCAGGGGCGGCTTTGCGAGGAATGAGGCCGCCCTTTAAAGCATAATCAACATACCGCCCGAGGCCAAAAACCTCGTTCCCCACCGCAGGTTTTGGGACTTGATAGATCCGTGGATTTTCGTTATGATGGTGGGAACTAGTAGGAGGCAGCGACGTGAGGGTAATGGAGAGAATTCCGGAGAATTCGCCGGACATCGAGAAGTGGATCAAGCTGATCCGCGCCGATGGGGTCGGCCCGGTCTCGTTCGGGCGGATTCTCAAGTGGTATGGGTCGGTGGACGCGGCATTGGGTGCCACGGCCGGCGGGCTGGCCCGCATCGAAGGAATCGGACCCAAGACCGCCGAGTGGATCGTCTCAACTCGCGATAGATTCGACACTTGCGCCGAATTGGAGCGGGCGGAGGAATTGGGCGTCTGGATCCTGCACATGGGCGATCCGCGCTATCCGCCACTGCTCAAGCAGATTTACGATCCGCCTCCGGTTCTCTACGTCAAAGGCACTCTGGAACGGGCCGACAACCTCGGCATCGCAATCGTCGGTTCGAGGCGGTGCAGCATCTATGGGAGCGAGCAGGCATCGCGACTAGCGCATCTCCTTGCTGCGTCGGGTTTTACCGTCGTTTCAGGGATGGCTCGGGGGATCGATACCGCTGCCCATCACGGCGCCCTGGCGGCTGAAGGACGTACCATCGCGGTTCAGGGATGCGGCCTGGCCCACGTCTTTCCGCCCGAGAATGCCAGGCTCTTCGAACTCATAAGTCAAAGCGGCGCCTGTATTTCCGAGCTTCCGCTTCAGTTCGAGCCCTTGAGCGAGAACTTTCCGCCCCGCAACCGCGTCATCGCGGGACTGTCGCTGGGGACGATCGTAGTCGAAGCGGGTCTGCGGAGCGGGGCCCTGATCACCGCCCGGACCGCTCTGGAGAGCAACCGCGAGGTCATGGCGGTGCCGGGCAAGATCGATTCGTCCCTGGGCAAGGGCCCGAATCAGCTCATCAAACAGGGCGCCAAACTGATCGAATCGGTCGAGGACGTGATGGAGGCCCTCGGCTACGTAGGCGATCAACTCAAGGAACATACCGCTCGGGCGGCCGGCGAGGCGGTCGCCAAGGCCGAAATGCCCCTGTTCGAGACCCCCAGCGGTAATCTCCAGGGACACGACAAACAGATCTACGACGCGCTGGGCGGCGAACCGCTGCACACCGATCAGGTGATCGACCGGACCGACCTGCCGCCGGGCACAGTCAACGCCACGCTGATGTCCCTTCGCCTGCGAGGCCTGATCCGCCAACTGCCCGGCAACCTCTTCAAACGCCGCTGACTCCGTCACCCTCGGCATAGGGGCGGTCCACATTCGGATTGAATCCGCCAGTATGGATCGGTACAATGGGGATATTCTCACGCGGCCGCCTTTGTCGAGGCTCCCGGCGGCCACACGCATCACAACCGGCAGCATGGTGAAGATCTGAAGGAGGACCAACATGTACAGGCACTTCATCCTTGCGTTGACATCACTGGCGGTCGTTCTGACGGGCACGGTCCGCGCCGCCGATCCCAGCCTCGTGGGCTGGTGGAAACTGGACGAGGGTTCGGGAACGAGGGCCATCGACTCTTCGGGCAACGGCAATGACGGCGTCCTGCAAGACACCGCAACGTGGGAGACCGAGGGGCACCTTCGCGGCGCCGTACGGCTCGACGGAGACGGCGACTATATCGACTGCGGCAGCAGCGATGTCTTCAACGTCGGCAGCGACGTGACGCTGGCCGCCTGGGTCTGGGTGGACCCCGACTTCAGTTATCCTGACTGGTCGGGCATCATCATGCGGGGCGGTCCCAACATCGACACGTTCGCCCTCTACTATAACGGCAACAACCAGCAGCTTGGCTTCAAGACGACGGGCGCTCCCACCGAGTGGACCGCGACGGCCGCCAACGGCGCCGCCGCGATGTTCGACAACGACTGGCATCATGTAGCCGCGACCTATGACGGTCAGACCAAGACCATCTATCTCGACGGTTCGTCGGTGATTTCGGCGGGCGCGTCGGGCCAGATCGAATCGAGCAACGGTCGGCTGCTTCTGGGCGCCGGACGCGACGTGACGCCCATTACACACCTGCTGGTCGGCATGCTCGATGACGCGCGGATCTATAACCGGGCGCTGTCGGCGGATGAACTGGCGGCGGTGATGGAAGGCACCTACGAGCCGATCGCGGAGAACCCCAACCCCGCCGACGGCGCCGCCGATGTCCCGCGCGACGCGGTGATGAGCTGGACGCCGGGGGAACTGGCCAGGACGCATGATGTTTATCTCGGTACGGTGTTCGACGACGTCAATGAGGCCAGCCGGGCCAACCCGATGGGCGTGCTCGTCAGTCAGGATCAGGATGCCAATACGTACGACCCGCCAGGCTCGCTCGAGATCGGACAGACGTACTACTGGCGCGTCGACGAGGTCAACGGGGCGCCTGACTACGCCATCTACAAGGGCGCGACGTGGACGTTCTCGACCGAACCGATGGGCTATCCGATCCAGGGCATTGTTGCCACGAGTAACGTCGCCTTCAGTGAAGGCGCTGGACCGGAGAATACCGTCGATGGTTCCGGGCTCAACGCGAGCGACGAGCATTCCATAGCCGCCGACGACATGTGGCTCGCCACCCCGGCGGCGGGCGAGACTGCGTGGATTCAATACGAGTTCGACCGCATCTACAAGCTGCACGAGCTGTGGGTCTGGAACTATAACGTCCAGTTCGAGCCCGTTCTCGGATTCGGCTTCAAGCAGGTTCTCGTGGAATACTCGACCGACGGCGCCGAGTGGATGAGCCTGGACGAGGTGGAATTCGCCCGAGGCTCCGCCACCGCCAGCTACGCACACAACACCACCGTCGATCTGGCGGGCGTCGCGGCCCGGTTCGTCCGGCTCACCCCCCTCAGCGGCTGGGGCGTGATGGGCCAGTACGGACTCAGCGAAGTGCGTTTCCTCTACACCCCCGTTCAGGCGCGAGAGCCCAAGCCGGCGGACGGAGCGACGGATGTAAATCCGAACACGGTTCTCGGTTGGCGACCCGGCCGTGAGGCGGCGGTCCATGACCTGTATTTCAGTACGGACGAGGCCGCCGTGGCCGACGGGGTGGCACTGATCGGTACCGTCGACGAAACCGGGTACGATCCCGGACCGCTCGACTTCGGAACTACCTACTACTGGCAGGTCGACGAGGTCAATGAGGCAGCGACGCCACCGGTCTGGGCAGGTTCGCTGTGGAGCTTCTCCACGCAGGAATACGCCACGATCGACGATTTCGAGGCCTACACCGACGACCTGGAGGCAGGCGAGGCCATCTTCCAGACCTGGATCGACGGATGGGACAACGAGACCGGCTCATTTGTCGGCTACGCCGATGCCCCGTTCGCCGAGAGGACCATCGTCTACGCGGGCAATCAATCGATGCCTCTGTCGTACAACAACGAGACATCACCGTGGTACTCCGAGACCACGCGGACTTTTGAGACTGCACAGGACTGGACCGGCAACGGGGCCGATACCCTCGTGTTGCACGTTCGCGGCAGCGCCCCGGCGTTCTTCGAGGGCCCCGATGGCGAAATGCTCATCAGCGCCGTCGGCACCGATATCTGGGGCAGTACCGATCAGTTCCGCTATGTCTACAAGCGTCTCAGCGGCAATGGCTCGATCGTGGCCCGCGTCGACAGCATCGCCAACAGCAACGCCTGGGCCAAGGCAGGCGTAATGATCCGCGAGAGCCTCGAACCCGGCTCGACGCACGCCTTCGTGGCGGTCACGCCGGGCAATGGCATCTCCTTCCAGCGGCGTCCAGCGGCCAATACGACCAGCTACAACACCGATGCGGCAGGCCTGGTTGCGCCCTACTGGGTGAAGCTGACCCGTTCGGGCAGCACGTTTACCGCCCAGCGGTCGGAGGACGGCGTCACCTGGGTGGATATCACGCCGACCAGTCCCGTCACGATCGCCATGGGCGCCGACGTCCACATTGGGCTGGCGGTGACCAGCCACGATGCGGCGATCTCGACCGTTGCGGAGATCTCGAACATTTCCACCACCGGGACGGTGACGGGCGCCTGGCAGGCAGCGGGGATCGGGGCGACGCAGCCTGAAGGAAACTCGCCGGAACCGCTCTATGTGACGGTCGAGGACAGCGCCGGCAAGACGGCCACGGTGACGCACGCGGATGCAGCCGCGACGGCCCGGCCCGAGTGGCACGCGTGGCAGATCCCCCTGAATGACTTCGCAGGGGTCAATCTGGCCAGCGTCGAGGCCCTGTCGATCGGCGTCGGAAACTCCGATAACCCCGCCGCCGGCGGCACCGGCCTGATCTATATCGACGACATCCAGTTCGGACACCCCTTCCAGACCGAATAGAGCGGTCTCGTCCTGTAGGTAATGAAGTCTGTTCAGGGCCCGGATCCATGCCATCCGGGCCCCTTCCTCTCTACGAGAAAGGGATCTCCCTGCTGGCCATAGTATAAGATAATACGAATACATAAGAACAATATCTTATCGTTGTCAATTCCCACCAAGACCTGCCTTCGAGCACAACATTGCCATAAACTCCTTTTTAGCAAGTGCTTCCAAGAAAAGCACCGTCTGGATCAGGCCGAAATTCGCCGCCCGACCGCCCCATAACAGTTGACGATGGCCCTGCGAACTGCTAGCATCACTTATCCATGGCAAAAACGACGAAGAAAACCGGAAAGAAACGAGCAGCACGAAGCTCTTCAAAGGTCGTCTCGGTCCGAAGTAAGAAGCCTTTCAGCAACTACAGGCAGGCCTTGGCCTACCTGTTCGAGAAGACCGACTACGAAAAACAGGAGCATGTGCGCTATAACGTAACGACCTTCAGCCTCGACCGGATGCGGAATCTGTTGTCCCTGCTGGGCGATCCTCACGCGCAGATCAACACGGTCCACATCGCCGGCACCAAGGGCAAGGGCTCGACCGCCACCATGCTGGCGCGGATGCTGGAATCGAACGGCTACACGGTCGGGCTCTATACGTCGCCGCACCTGGTGCATCTGCACGAACGCATCGTGGTGAATTCGCAGATGATTAGCGAAAGCGAGATGCTGGGGTTGATGAACCGCCTCTACGCATCCGTCGAGAAGCTCAAAGAGGATCCGCCCACCTTCTTCGAGATCATGACCGCTCTGGCGTTCCTGCACTTCGCCGACCGGGAGGTCGATATCGGCGTGATCGAGACGGGTCTGGGCGGCCGCCTGGACAGCACCAACGTCATCATGCCCAAGGTGGTGGGGATTACGAGCCTGAGCATCGACCACAAGCTCCAGCTTGGCGATACGATCGACCGCATCGCGTTGGAGAAGGCGGGCGTCTTCAAGAAGGGGGTTCCGGCGGTCACGGTACAGCAGGAACCGCTGGCGATGAGTGTGCTGAAAGAGCAGGCTCTCGCGATCAAGGCACCGCTGAGCGTGACCGGCAGCAGCGACATCGATTTCTCCTACCGCTTCGAGACCTCTCGCGAGCACGGACCGCATACCCGAATCTGCCTGACCACGCCGACGAGCAAGTTCGAGCACATCCGCGTCCCGCTGCACGGCAAGCATCAGGCGATCAACTGCGGCCTGGCGCTGGCGCTGCTGGACCGGCTCAGGTCGTCCGGCTACGAAATCGACATCGACAAGGCCGCCGACGGACTCCATACCGTGACCCTAGCCGGACGGATGGAGATGATCTGTGAAGACCCGCGCATCATGATCGACGGCGCGCACAACGCCGCCAGCATCCGTGCGCTGATCCACGCCATCGGGCAGAACATCCCCTATGATTCCATGGTGGTCATCTTCGGCTGCAACGGCGACAAAGACGTTCCCGGCATGCTCACGGAACTCCAGTACGGCGCCGACAAGGTGATCTTCACGCGCAGCAGTTCGACGAAGGCGGTCTCGCCGCAGGATCTGGCGGACATGTACACCGACATCTGCGGCAAGATGTATCAGATCTCCAGCAGCCTGGGCGAAGCGCTCCAACTGGCGCGCAGCGCCGTCGGCCGTGAGGATCTGATTCTGATCACGGGCAGCTTCTATCTCATCGGACAGGCCAAGACCCGCTTCCAGCAGAACGTCACCTTGGCCGCCTCCTGAAGACCGCTGGGCCGTCGAGTTTAGGGTTGACGGTCGCTGGCCCTGCCTTTTTAATCTCTATCTTGAATCATTGCCGATGGCATAACGTCCGAGAAGGGGCTGCGTACCAGGACCATCTGCACGGGACGCCCTTCTCTGGCGGTGGTCGTCGGCTTCGTGGATGGAGTGCCGGATTAGGAGTCGGAGATGCCAGAGACAGCGAGCTATATTGCCGTAGACCTCGGAGCCGAGAGCGGTCGCGTCATGCTGGGCACGATTGCCGAGGGGGAGCTGCACCTGGAAGAATTGCACCGGTTCGGCAACGGGCCCGTGGAGGTGGACGGCTCGCTGCGTTGGGATTTCGACCGGCTGTTGAGCGAGGTGAAGACGGGGATCGGGCTGGCCGCGAAGAAGGCCCACAGCGTGCCGCTGGGCATCGGCGTCGACACCTGGGGCGTGGATTTCGGGCTGATCGGCGACGACGGCCAGCTCGTCGAAGCCCCCTACCACTACCGCGACAGCCGGACCAACGGGATGATGGATAAAGCCTTCGAATTGATGCCGAAGCGGGAGATCTACCAGAACACCGGCATTCAGTTCATGCAGCTCAACTCGCTCTATCAGCTCCTGGCCATGCGAGAGGCCGATTCGCCTGCCCTGGCCAAGGCGAAGAAGCTGATCTTCATGGCGGACCTGCTGTCTTACTTCCTCTGCGGCAAGGCCTTTGGCGAGTATACCCTCGCCAGCACCTCGCAGATGATGGACATGGCGACGGGACAGTGGTCGAAGCCCATCTTCGAGAAGCTCGGGCTGCCGATGGAGATCATGCCCGAGATCGTGATGCCCGGCACGGTGGTCGGACCGTTGAGCGACTCGGTTGCCCGCGAGATCGGCTGCGAGAAGATCCCGGTGATCGCCATCGGGTCGCACGATACCGCGTCGGCGGTACTCGGGGTGCCGGGCAGCGGATCGAACTGGGCGTATCTGTCGTCGGGGACCTGGAGCCTGATGGGCGCCGAACTTTCCAGGGCGATCATCGATGACAAGACGTTCGGCTATGGATTCACCAATGAAGGCGGCGTGCAGAACACCATCCGTCTGCTCAAGAACATCATGGGCCTCTGGCTGGTCCAGGAGTGCAAGCGGCAGTGGCAGCGCGAGGGACAGGACCTCTCCTACGGCGAACTGACCGAGATGGCGTCGACGGCGCAGCCCTTCTTCGGACACGTCGATTGCGACAACAGCGATTTTCTGGCGCCGGGCGACATGCCGACGCGCATCAACAAGCATCTCTCGCAGACGGGGCAGTCAAGCACCCGCGACAAGGGGCAGATGGTTCGTCTGATCCTCGAGAGTCTGGCCATGAAGTACCGAACCACTCTCGAAGCGATCGAAGACG
>CAZTGH010000112.1:0-14777 GCA_964612985.1 uncultured Pirellulales bacterium | reverse complement strand
TTTGGTCGTCCGTTTGGCAAAGGGAAGGCACGAAGCCCAGGGCGCAGCGGGTATCTCGGATCGAGTGGGTTTGCCGAAGTCCTGTATATCACGCCAGCATGACCTCAGACACGCGAGCCTGAGGAGCCAGGATGTTCTCGCGCGGCGCAGGCGGGTCGTCACCACTGGGCTTCGATATAGGGACCGATCGGACCCTCGGGCTTGGCCTTGGGACGGCTCCTGAGGATCGCCTCGGCGATGGCGATATCGGCCGGCACGGTGATCTTGATATTGGACGAATCGGACGCCACGATGGAAACCTCGTAGCCCAGGGCCTCGACGAGGAAGGCGTCATCGGTGACCTGGGTCGGGTCGAGGTTCGCCAGATTCTCGTAGGCCTTCTTCAGCAGGTCCGCTTCGAAGACCTGCGGCGTCTGGGCCTCGAAGAGACCTCCCCGGTGCACCGTGCGCTGGATGACGCCATCCTTGGCCTCCTTGAGCGTCGCGGTGACGGGGCTGGCGGGGATGGCGGCGCCGCTCCTGGCTGCCGCCGCGATGACCTCGCCGACAAGCTGCTCGGTCGCACAGCATCGGCACGCATCGTGCACCGCGATCAGGTCGATGTCCTCCTTGATCAGTTCGAGGGCCCTGCGAATCGTTGCGAAACGCTCGCTGCCCCCGAAGAACGTCTTGACCCCGAAGAACTTCAGGTTGGGTCCCCATTTGACGGTGACAATCTCCTCGTCCTCCTGGGAGATGCCCAGCAGCACCTGCTTGACGTCGTCTCGGTTGGCAAACAGCTCGACGCTGCGCACGAAAACCGCCCGCCCATCGACGTCGGTGAACTGCTTCTTGCGTTTTCCGCCGAACCGGGTCCCCGGCCCCGCCGCACAAACGATCGCTGCTACCTTCTTTGCCACAATCTACTCCTCAATTGTCGTACGCCGCACCCGATCCCCCGGCAAGGGCGAATGATCACTCGTCCCCCATTAGTAATCGATCCCGCGCCGGGCGCCGACGCCGTTGTCGAATGGATGTTTGATCTTCTTCATCTCGGTCACCAGATCGGCCATCTCCACCAACTCGGGCGGGGCGCTGCGACCGGTCAGCACGATCTCGACCGTCCGATCGCGCCGCTCGATCAGGCCTCGGACGTCTTCCAGGCTCGCCAGCCCATGGGCCAGGCAGAACACGATCTCGTCGAGGATCAGCACGTCATAGAATCGCTTCTCCGCCGTCTCGGTGAGCCGATCCAGGGCGTCGTGGACCGCCGCCCGCGTCCGCGCGACGGTTTCCTGATCGCCAAACGACGCCGCCATGTCCCAGTCGACCTCCAGCGCCTCGACCCGGATCCGTACCGCCCCCAGTTCCAGGGCGAACCGCTCCCCGACGTCGAGCGAACGGGGCTTGAGGAACTGATAGATCAGCACCTTGTTCCCCTGTCCGGCCGCACGCAACGCCAGCCCGAACGCCGCCGTCGTCTTGCCCTTCCCGTCGCCCGTATAAACCTGAACCAGTCCTTTCTCCAGCATCGCCGTATCCTACCGGCATCGCCACCGCCATTCAAGGCCGCACCGCATGCGATTCCCTCCTTAAGGTGCCCCGGGCGCTCACAACGCCCGTTTGTGAAATCGCCGAGACTTGACGCTTTAAGGCGTGCATGATAGCTTTGAGCCTGTCGGTCGATGCGATTTTTCCGTCCGGGATGGGTAGAGCCCCTCGCCGACAGCCGTTCGTACCAGGGTAAGCGCGATGACGAGTCCTCTTCGCTGGAAACAGAGATTTGAGAATTTCGAGAGAGCGATCCTGCTGCTCAGGGAGGCGTTTGACATGGGTCCCAGCGCCCTGTCCGACCTCGAGAAGGAGGGCGCCATCCAGCGGTTTGAGTACACCTTCGAACTGGCATGGAAGACGCTGAAGGATTACCTGATCTACAGCGGCATCATATTCGACCAGATCACTCCGCGGGCCGTGATCAAACAAGCCTTCGCCGCCCGGATCATCGAGGACGGCCAAATATGGATCGAGATGCTCGAACAGCGGAATCTGATGTCTCATACGTACAACCGTGAGATTTTTGAGACGGTTTTTTGCAGCATCGCGGAACGATACGTCGGTGCCCTGGAGCAGGTGTTCAGGTGGTTGAAAGAAGAGGCGATGCAAGAGCCGAGCGATTCGGACTGACGGAGGAAGCCCTGGCCCTGATTTGTGGCATCTTCTTGCGGCACCCCGAAGTCCGACGGGTCAAACTGTTCGGTTCGCGGGCCGCAGATCGGTTTGAAGAGGGTTCCGACGTCGATCTGGTTCTATGGGGACAGGTCGATCAGCGTTTGCTCGGTCAGATCGCCCGAGAGTTGGACGAGTTGCCGCTGCCCTATACCTTCGACGTCAAGACCTACGAGACGATTCGACATGAACCGCTGCGACGCCAGATCGACCGAACCGGCAGCATACTCTACGCCTGCTGATGATTGCGGTTTCGCGGGGTCAGCCATCTTGCGAAGACCCCTGTCGCCCGAGCTTGCAGGGCGACGCGTGCGGATATTGCCGGCCACACCACTTCTGCCGAGTACTGCAAATCCCCAACGCCGTGTTTGATGCCAGCGGGCAGGTTCCGGTATACTCTCCTGCGAATGGCTGTGGTTGCGAAACCGTAGCGCCGACCGTATTCTGAACGGAGGATAGAGATCTATGAATCCAACACGCTGGTCACCTGCTCCCGTAATCCTGGCTTCTATTGTTCTTCTCACCGGCATGGCGTCGATAATGCCGGCTTCGCAGGAGGTGGCGGGGGTGGGGTGTCCGGCGCTGGAGACGGCGGCCGGGGTGCTGGGCGAGGGCAAGCTGGATCGGGCGGCCGAGGGGTTCGAGGCGGTGGTCGCGGATGCTTCAGCCGAGCCGTTCGTTCGCGGACTGGCTTTGTTTGGACTGGCGGAGACGGCGCTGGTCCGACAGGATATCGGCGGAGCAATCGCGGCCTGGCAGCGGTTGGCGGACGACGCCACGCTGCTGCGCTTCCATCGTGACACCGCCCAACGGCGGATCGTGGAGACCAGACGCCTCCAGCAGGGGCTTGTCGCTCGCGATCCGATGGCCTATCGCGAACCGCTGCCCAAGCTGCCCGAGCCGGGTCGGGTGTTCTACGTGGCGCCCGATGGTGACGATGCCGCCGACGGGTCGAGCCAGAAGCCATTTCGCAGCCTGGAACGGGCGCGGGACGCAGTCCGATCGCTGAAGCGGTCCCAAGGCGGCACACTGCCCGCTGGCGGTGTGAGAATCGCGCTCGGGGCAGGGCAGTATCCCTGGCAGCGGACCCTGGAACTGACTTCGGAGGATTCAGGGACCGCCGAGTCGCCCATTGTTTACCAGGCCCAGCCGGGAGGAAACGCGGCCCTTCGAGGCGGCGTATATGTTCGCAACTGGCAGCCGATCTCCGACACGAAGATGCGTGACAGGCTCGACGAATCAGTGCGAAGTCGTGTCCTGCAGGCGGATCTGAAAGACCTTGGCGTCGACGACTGGGGCGACGCCACGGCGCTGCGCCGCCGGCCCGAACTCTTTGCCGACGGTCAGCCCCAGACGCTCGCCCGCTGGCCCAATGAGGGCTTCGTCAAGACCGGCCCGATCCTGGGCACCGATACCTTCAAGGTCTGGAACACCATCGAGGGTTGTCGGGACGGCAAATTCAAGTACGTTGAGGATCGCCCCAGCCGCTGGCTCGACGAGCCCGACGTGCGTCTCTATGGCTACTGGTTCTGGGACTGGTTCGAGGAATACCAGAAGGTCGCCTCGATCGACGCCGACGCGAAGACCTTCACGCTGGCCAGGCCCTATTCGAACTACGGCTACCGCCAAGACCAGCGATACTATGCGTTGAACGTCTTCCGTGAACTCGACGCCGAGGGCGAGTGGTATCTCGACTGCCGGACGCAGACGATCTACTGGCTGCCGCCCGAGGGCCTGGACGTCGCGACCGCCGAGGTGGTCCTGAGCGTATTCGACCAGCCCTTCATCACGCTGACCGACGTCGAGCACGTGGTCCTGCGCGGACTGACCCTCCAGGAAGGGCGAGGCAACGGCATCCAGATCCAAGACGGCGCCGACTGCCTCGTGGCCGATTGCACTCTCCAGCGGTTCGGTGGCGACGCCATCGTCGTCGAAGGCGGCCTCCACCACGGTATCTTCAATTGCACGATGCGCACGCTCGGCTGCGGCGGCACCCGCGTGGCAGGGGGCGACCGCCAGACGCTGACGGCAGGGCGGCACTTCGTCGAAAACTGCACCGTTTCGAACATCTCCCGCATCAAGCGCACCTACGCCCCGGCGGTCCATCTCGACGGCTGCGGCAACCGCGTCGCCCACAATCTCTTCGAAGACATCCCCTCCTCCGCCATGCGGATCGAGGGCAACGACCACCTGATCGAACTGAACTGGATTCGCAACGTCGTCCGCGAATCGGACGATCAGGGAGGCCTCGACATGTTCGGCAATCCCCTCTATCGCGGCGTCGTCGTCCGCTGGAACCGCTGGAGCGACATCCGCGGCGGCACCCAGCACGGCGCCGCGGGCGTCCGCCTCGATGACATGATCTCGGGCGTCGCTGTTTACGGGAACGTCTTCGAGCGCTGCGGCGCGGTGCACTTCGGGGGCGTCCAGATCCACGGCGGCAAGGACAACCTCGTCGAAGGCAACCTGTTCGTCGACTGCCTGGCGGGGTTGAGCTTCAGCCGGTGGCCCGAGTCGCGCTGGCTCGAATCGATCGAACGCTTCGGGTCCCAGGCGGCTGAACCCGCCTACGCGAATCGCTACCCCGAACTGGCGGACCTCAAGAGCCATCCCAACGTCAATCGCGTCGCTCGCAACCTCTTCGCCGGTTGCGACAGCGTGTTCATCCGCGACGGAGGCATCGAGCAGGTTGCCCTCAACGCTGTCGTCGAACCGGCGCTCGGACGCCAACTCGCCGTCGGCAAGCCGTCCGCCGATTCCAGCATTCCAGAGGCCGTTCTTTTCGAACCCATCCCCGTCCACGAAATCGGACCTTACGAAATGGACTGACCGATCTTGCTCCTGGCGTTGCCCCGTAGGTCGTGCGTCCCCGCAGGACTTCTTTGGGTGTCGTGCCCGGATGCACGACCTACATGCGCTTCGAGGCGCAAGGCTCGACACGTTTTTGCTCAAATGGCTGGCGCGAATCACCGATAATCCTTTGACCGAGCGGATTTTGCGATTGTTTGCAAAAGCGCGGACCTCGCATTAGGATAGAGGCCCATAACCATCCGAAGCACGTGCATAGGATATCGCCAAAGTGACGCCAGACAGAGGCAAGCCCGAATTGTCGGTGGTGGTGCCGCTGCTCGACGAGCAGGAAAACCTTCGCCCGCTGCACGACCAGATCAAGCAGGCGCTGGACGGACGCTACCCATACGAGATCCTCTTTGTGGACGACGGGAGCACCGATGGAAGCTATCGGACCCTGGAGGAGTTTCATGACGCTGATCCGCACGTCCGCGTGATTCGCTTCCGCAAGAATTTCGGCCAGACGGCCGCACTGAGCGCCGGTTTCGCTCATGCGCGGGGCGACGTCGTGATCGCTATGGACGCCGACCTCCAGAACGACCCGGCCGACATCCCTATGCTCGTCCAGAAGCTGCATGAAGGCTACGACGTCGTCAGCGGCTGGCGCAAGAAACGGCATGACAACGCCTTGACGAGGTTGCTGCCCTCGCGTATGGCCAACTGGCTGATCTCCAAAATCACCGGCGTCGAGCTGCACGACTATGGCTGCACCCTCAAGGCCTACCGTCGGGAAGTGCTCGCCGAGACCAAGCTCTATGGCGAGATGCACCGTTTCATCCCGGCGCTGGCCAGTTGGAGCGGGGCGCAGATCGCCGAGTGCGTGGTCAACCATCGGCCGCGAACGGCCGGCGTCGCCAAGTACGGCCTGGGGCGCACCTGGAAGGTGGTCCTCGACCTGATCACCGTCAAGTTCCTCGGATCTTTTTCCACCAAGCCCATTTATATTTTCGGCGGCCTCGGCGGCCTGATGGCTGTCATCGCGTTCCTGCTGGGACTGCTGGTGATCTCACAGAAACTCCATTCGGGCGTCGATATGAGCGGCAATCCGCTGCTGCTGCTGACCGCCGTGCTGAGCCTGGCCGCGGTGCAGTTTGTCCTGATGGGCCTGCTGGCCGAGTTGCTCGTGCGAACCTATCATGAATCGCAGAACCGCCCGACGTATGTAATCCGGGAGGTTCTCGACAGTCCGGCTCCCGTGGAGACGCTAGATGAGTAAATTGCCTCAGCGAAGCAGACCATCCCGCACACGACGGGCTCGCGGCGAGCACAAGGCCGCCTTCCGTCTCGATGAGCGCAAGAAGCGATTCCTGATCGCGGGCGTGATTCTCGTCCTGGCCGGCGTGCCCTTCATTCTGGGCAAGTATTTCGAGTTCAACAGCCCGCTGGCCTTCGACGGCGGTGCCTATCTCTACTCCGCCCGGCACGTGCTCGAAGGTGCGCGGATCGGCGTCGACGAAAGACCCAGCGCTCAGGCGGGCACGCTGCTGATGAACATGCTGGCGGTCAAGCTCTGGGGCTTCAGCGATATCGGACCCAAGGTCCTCCAGATGCTCTTCCAGGCAGGGGCGCTGGTTTTCCTGTTCGTCACGATTCGCAGGCTTTTCGGCACGCTGGCGGCCGGGGTCGGCGTGATCGTCGCCTCGGTCTATCTCTCGGCGCCGCTGATCGCCAAGTATGGGAACGTCAAAGAGCAGTTCATGATCGCCTTCATGGTGATGGGCATCTGCTGCTTCGTTTTCTATCGACTCACAGGCAAATGGTGGTGGCTCCTGCTCACCGGCGCCATGCTGGTCTGGGGCCCGATGTTCAAGCAGACGGGCCTCTCGGCCATCGCTGCTGTGGGCCTGTTCGTTCTCGTCCAGCCTCTGCTGCATCGCGATCCCTGGAAGAGGGCGGGGCGCGACCTGCTATTGATGACGGGCGGCGCCGTAGCGGTGCTGATCCCGATCATCGGCTGGTATATGAGCATGGGCTCGCCCGTGCAGTTCTGGCCCTACTCGTTCGTCTACGCGCCGCTGTTGCCGGCGTCGACCACGGTCGATTCGCAGCCGATCGACCCCACCACCGTGGAGGCTGAGTCCGAAGCGGCACAAGTCGAGAAGCGCCCGAACAGTCTCGTGCTGCGTTTCCTGCCGGGTTATGTCCGCGACAGCTGGGAGGCCCTTGGCCCCGCTGCCAGAAAGCAGGCTTTCCTGCGCGTGCTGCGCTATTACAAGCTGCTGATCCTGCCGATCCTGCTGGCGCTGGGCGCCATCGTCGCCCGTCTCGTCGTGTGGCTGCGGGCCCGGCGCAAGACGAAGAAGCAGGCGGTACAGGACGATCCGGGACGCTTCGTGCTGCTCTTCGCCGTCTGGTGGTTCTTCGACATGGCCTTCATCTGGATCAGCCCGCGTTCGTACGAACAGTATTACCTGCCACTGAACGCCTCGGCGGCCATGCTGGGCGGCTATCTCATCTATCTCTACAGCCAGCGGTTGCACCACGATGCGAACCGCGCCCGCTGGGTCGTCCTCGGACTGCTCTCGGTCCTGCTGATGATGATCCTGTCCTGGCACATCTTCTTCGGTATCCAGAAGAGCCCGCACAGCGGCACCGCCTACCAGTCGCCCAGTCGAGGGTACCTGCAAAAGTGGGAAGAGGTCGCGGCGCGGCACACTCCGCCTCCGCCCGGACGGATTCCCGATGCGCCTCTCTACGCTGCCTGGCGCAGCGTCGAGGAGAGCCAGCAGGGCAATCGCGGCGTCTGGGAGCAGGTCGGCCAGTACATCCGCGAGCATACCGATCCCAACGACACCATCTACGTCTGGGGATGGGTCCCCGGCATCTACGTGCAGGCCCAGAGGCTCAGCTCGGCGCCCAAGGCGTTCGAAGGGACGATGCACACGCTGCCCCCGAAGGAACTCGCCAAGCGCGTCCGTGAACTGCTCGAGGCCTTCAAAAAGGACCCGCCCAAGTTCATTGTTGATACGCGCAAGGTCCACTTCCCCTGGGACCGGCCTCCGCTGGAACTGTGGCCGATGCTCAAGCAGCAGTTCCTGCCCCTCGACCCGACGACGGTCGAGCAGTACGAAACGGCCTACGCCCAGCACTTGGCCCAGGCGATCGAACCCGATGAAGCGGCGCGCTTCAGGGCGATGAAGCCGCTCCGCGATTACGTCATGCAAAACTACCGCATCGTGGGCTTGTTTGGTGATCAAGTGCTCTTCCAACGCAGACAGCGCAGACCCTGATGGCGACCCGGCGGCGATATGGACCCACAGCTCAGAGAGCAACAGGACTTATATGACAGCGGCTGGCGCGGCGGGCTCGAACGGGGCAAGGAGCAGCGGGGCAACCTCCGGACCAATCTGGAATTCCTCGCGCGAACCGGGTTGCTCGTGCCGCACCGTCGCATCCTGGAGATCGGCTGCGGGATCGGCACCGTCGTCAGCGAATTGTCGCAGCAGGGCCACCGCGTCACCGGCACCGACATCAGCCGGGTCGCGATCGAGTATGGCCAGGCGAAGTATCCGGGGCTCGACTTGCAGGTCGTGGCCGCCGAGGAGCTGCCTTTTGCCGACGGCGAGTTCGATCTCGTCCTGAGCTTCGATCTCTTCGAGCACATCGCCCGAATCGACCGCCACGTTGCCGAAGTCGGTCGCGTGCTCAAGCCCGGAGGCTACTACCTCTTTCAGACCCCCAACAAGCTTAGCAACGCAACGTTCGAAACGCTCTCACATAAGTCGCTCACGTGGCGCCGTTACCATCCATCGCTGCACACGCCGGGACAATTGCGACGGCGCCTGGCTCGTCATGGCTTCGAAACGCGCTTCATCAAGATGAACCCGATCAACGAGTTCACCCGCGCCAAGCTCAAACGCTTCGGTCCCCTCGGCTCGCTGATTGGTCGCATCAACTTCGAAAGGCTGCCGCTGATCCTCCAGACCAACCTCTACGCCATCGCCCGGAAGAGGGACTGACCCGATGCCCCCGCGCACAAAGCCCACGCCCCGACCTTGTCGTCCTGAGCGAAGCGTCAAGCTGCGGATGGAACATGGGCCCGGTCTCTGGCCAGATCCTTCGCCTGCGCTGCGCTCCGCTCGGGATGACAATGGAAGAGAAGCGCCCCGCGGTTCCCTCCGGCATCGCGACGAATGGAGGGCGGGCCGATGAAGCTGCTGATGCTCAACTACGAATTCCCGCCCATCGGTGGCGGGGGAGGGCAGGCCCATGCGTCGCTGTTGCGGAGGTTGGCCGGGCGGACCGATCTCGATATCGACGTGCTGACGTCGGCGCCGTCGCCCGGATTGACGATCGAGTCTTTTGCCGACCACATCCGCATCCACAGGGTCGGCATCCGCAAGCAGAACCTGCATCTATGGCGGCGCAGCGAAGTGCTCGCCTGGCTCCGCAAGGCCCGTCGACATTACCGCCGCCTGCTGCGAGAGAACACGTACGACCTGGCTCACGCCTTCTTCGGCTTCCCCACCGCGTGGCTCTGCTACCGAACCGCTGCAAGGTTGCCCTACATCATCTCCCTGCGCGGCTCCGACGTCCCCGGTGCCAACGCCCGCCTGCAATTCGAGTACAAGATACTGGGCCCGCTGGTCTTCAAGCCCGTCTGGCAGCGCGCCTCGGCGTTGGTGGCGTGCAGCGAAGGGCTGAGGCAGCGTGCCCTGCGGTTTCTGCCCTCGGCGCAGATCAGCGTGATCCCCAACGGCGTCGACTTGGAACGATTTTCCCCGTCGGAGACGCGTTCAGCGGAAGCGAAGCCCTTGCGGCTGATCACCGTGGGTCGTCTCTCGACGACGAAACGCCTGCCCCTGCTGATCGAAGCGGTCGAAGCGCTCGTCCGCCAGGGCTGCGACGTGACCCTCACCATCGTGGGCGGCGGAGCCCTCGAAGCCGAGTTTCGCCAGAGGATCACGGCCGCAGGCCTTCGAGGTGTGATCACGATGACCGGCCGGCGCGAGGCCGACCGCATGCCCGAACTGTACCGTCAGCACGACGTCTTCGTCAGCGCCAGCGCCCAGGAGGGCATGAGCAACGCCATGCTCGAAGCGATGGCCTCCGGCCTGCCCATCGTCACCACCCGCTGTGAAGGGGTCGATGAACTGATTGCCGGCAACGGTGTGATCGTCGATGAAGCGACGCCGAAGGCACTCGGGCAGACCATCGCAGCCCTTGTCGCGGACCAGCCCAAGTGTGCGGCGATGGCCGCCGCGGCGCGGAAGCAGGCAGAGAGATTCAGTTGGGATGCAGTCGCACAGGCGTATCTGCGACTGTATGCGGAGGTGAAATGAAGAGAATCCGCGTCCTCCATGTGATTGACCACTTGGGTTACGGCGGTGCGCCGCTGGTCGTAAAATCGCTCGTCGAGGCGATGCCGACGGACCGCATCGAAAATCTCGTCTGCGCGCTGCGGCCCAACGCAAGGGCCGTCGATATCAAGGCTGCCGTAGTGACGCTCGAATGCCGCAAGTACAGCTTTGCGACAGTCAAAGCGATCGGACGTCTCTGTGCGGAACACGAAATCGATATTGTCCACGCCCATCTGCAGAAGGCAATCATCAGCAGTTTGCTCGCGGCACCTCGAATCGATAGCGCGTTGATTCTTCACGAGCACGGCGCGATCTTCCGAGGCGGCACGGGCTGTGTTTACCGCTGGTTCCTGAGGCGGTTCGGCTCACGGGCCCGCGTCGTCGTGGCCAATTCGCAGGCTACGGGCAGCGCGATGCGACGGGTTCTGGGGCATGGCGACGTACCCGTTGAAACGGTGTTCAATGCCGTGGATACGAGACGGTTCGATCCGGCGCGCCACGATCCGAAAGCTGCGAGACGGCGCTTGGACCTTGCCGACGAGGCCGTTGTGGTGGGATTCGTGGGCCGGCTCGACGTCTGCAAAGGAATCGATCTGCTGCTGAAAGCTGCCCGGATTCTCTGTCAGGCTGACCGGCGATATCGATTTGTCATCGTGGGCGAGGGAAACGAGCGGGATCGGCTTGAACGGATGACGGCACGGCTGGACCTGAAGCGGTACGTGCTCTTTACGGGATTGTGCGAAAATCCGGCCGAACTGATGGGTGCGTTTGACATGGGCGTGATTCCGAGCCGGCGGGAGGCGTTCGGCGTCACCGCGATCGAATTGATGTGCATGGGCGTGCCCGTCATCGCCTCGCCGGTCGGGGGATTGCCTGAGCATGTCCAAGATCATCAGACCGGCATCCTGCTGCCCCGCCTGGATGCGGGGGCCATTGCCGAGGCCATACGCGAACTGACCGACGACCGTGCCCTGCGCGAAGGCATTGTGGAACGAGCACGCGCCTACGCACGTCGATTGAGCGGGGACGAACAGGCCCGAGCGATGGAGAATCTGTACGCGCGGACGATCAGGCGGCAGGGGACGATTCCAGCAAGGTCCTGAGGAGCTGTCCCGATTTCATCGCCAATTGCATCACGGCATCGATCCGCTGGTTCAAGTGTTCCCGTATGGCCATTCGGTTTTGAAGCAACTCTGCAATCTTCTGCGCGACGATGTCCGGCGTCACCTGATCGGGTCTCAGGCAGTAATCGGTGTGTCCGTAGACGTCCTGATTGACTCCCTTGGACTTCATGCTGTAGCCGAAGGACAGTGTCGGGACGTGGCTGGACAAGGCTGCGACGGTGGAATGCATCCGGGCCCCTGCGAAGACGGCCATCCGGCTGATGATCCACTTCGTCTGAGCGGCATCGAATGTCGGACCCATCAGGGTGACCTGGTCCCGCTTGAGTATCGGGCGGCTGAGGACCGTTTCGAGGAACCGATGGTCATCGTTGCCCAGCCCGCCGACGACGTGAGGAATCAAGTACAGCGGTCGGCCGGTCTTCTCTATGAGCCCATGGATGATTTCGGCCGCGAGGTCCTTCCATCGCTCCAGATCGCCGTCGGTAACGAACCGCGCCAGGAGTGGACTCAGGTTCAGCCCGATCGATCCTTCGGGGATATCGGGGAAATCCGAGGGCGGCTGTGGTTTCATCACAAAGGCGGGGTCGGCAACGCGATGAACGTTCTCCGTCAGTCCCTGCCGGGCAAGGTACTGGACCGTCGCCGTCTCCCGCGCGAAGATGTGGACCTTGCGCAAATGCTCGAGCATGTATCGTTCGAAGCGAGGGGACCTGCTGAACGGGCCGACGGAACTGCCCCAGATCACCAGCGGTTTGTGGTGCGAGACGACCAGTTCATCCAGTTCGGTGCAGACGACGGGACCCTTCGTCAGCCATAGCGGGCCTTGGGTATAGTCGAGACTGTAGTTGTCGCCTCCCAGGGCCAGGACGGCCCGCGCTTCGGGCAGATACGGCTTGAGGTCTCTGTACAGGATGTGGCGCAGGAGGTGGGGACAGACCACGCGCAGGCCGTTGATTGCAAACCACAACGGGTCGCCCGTCTTGTAAGACTTGTGTATCTTCTCGTGCACGATTGCCGGATCGATCTCCCGGTCGCGCTGTTGGCGGAACTGTTCATCGCTCTTGTAGGAGGTGACGGCAACGATCTTCGGAGCGTCGAAGTCATGGCGCAGGATTTCCACGGTCCCCCGCAGGATCGCTTCGCACCCCCGATTGAAGTAGGACCCATTGCCGGCGAGGATGAACAGGGGCGATGGAGAACCGCACGTGGGATTCTGATCTGTCATAGTGCTCTCGTGGCTGTGAACAGCGGATCTCCCGTCAGGGTTGGGGTTTTCTCCCAGGTCGACCAAGGGCGGCGAGTTTGCGCTTCAAGGCGACGGGACTATGGCGCAACTGATTGATCGACTGGTTCATCCAAACCCAGATCCGCAGTCGTCGTTTGAAAAGGTCCAGGCCCTCGAAGGGCTCCTGGTCCCTGAACGCCTCCTTGCTCAGGGTCCTGAGCTTGATGCGCAGCAACTGGACCCGGCGAAACAGCATCGATCCGGCCCGGGCGCTGGGGGCGACGCGTTTCTTCGGGCGCCATTGTTGTCGCTTCTGCGACAGGTAGAGCCGATATTGCAGCCCTTCGCGCCGTTGGCGGATCGCGCCGGCCTGGGCGGCAATCATCTGATCGATCGAGGTCTCTTCCAGGGTCAGTTGTCCCTCTTCGGCTCCCGCGCGGAGGAGATCGAGCATCTCCGGCGTGCGGCAGACGACAATGCTGGTACCCCGATAGTCGCGGAGATGCTTCGGCAACCAAGCGTCGCCGACGGCGATGTCGGCCGTCTCGGCGATAATGTCGTCGCAGCATTCGCAGGCGTCGAGCATGAACAGGTTGTTGCTCCAGGAGCCGGCCCATACGTCACGCATGAGGATTTGGCGCTCGCTGCCGTTGCGAAGCGTGACGGAGAAGGCGTATTGGTTGGCGGCCCGCTCCGGGACTTTTCGTCGGAAATCCAGCGTTTCGATGTCGCGTTCCGCCACCCCGCAGTGCCGCGCCAGATAGGCGCCGTATTTCTTGCTCTTGAGATGCCCGCACACCAGGCCGATTGTGTAGCAGACGCGATCGGCCAGTGCCGCATCCTCCTTCATGGCCAGTCGCAGCGCCTTGAGGAAGCAGGGCAGGGCGATAAACAACACCTTGCCCTCCATGGCCTTGATTTTGCCGATGACGTTGGAGACTTCCACGGGGTAGTAGCGCGACTTGCGGCACTGGGCCAGGTTCGCCGGGTCGGTCACAAGGCGGAACTCGAACAGATCGCGACCGCGCTCGGCTGGTCCGACGCAGGCGACGGCGTCGACCTTGCCGTCCGAGAGCAGCCTCTGGGCCAGCCAGGTGATCATGCCCCCTGAGGTGGCGGCCAAACGCGTGTCCTCATCGGTGACATAGCCAATGAAACACTTGAGGAAGTACCCGGTTTCGGTCCGATGTTTGATGCCCTCGACGTCGGCGAACAAGGCTCCTGCGAGCGTGTCTTCGTTGTCCGGATTGTCGGCGAAAGGGCAGACCTTCAGACTGCGCGGCCCCCACCCCGGTGCCGGCGAGCCGGCCAGCTCAGGCAGATAGGTTCCGTACGAATCGGTGCCCATCTGCAGCGTTTCCGGCTGGATGGCCGCACACATGCCGCAGCCAACGCACAAGCCGTTGGGCACGATGCGAAGCAGGACGCTGTCGTCGCTCGAGTTCTTGTGATCCATACCCTTCCAAGACACGGCGCCACGCGGAGTGCGCCCGGAAATCGCGTTTTGTGACAACCTTATCCTTTTTACCATTGTCCAACGAAACCTGCAAGGATATAACCGCGTTCAGACCACCGGCTCGCAGGTGCCCCGCTGCGGGACACGTCGATTAAGATTGCCGTTTGAAATGGGCCGGCTCGTCGAAACGTCTGACAGGTTCTTGGCAAAGCGCGCGATTCACATGGAGTATCATCATACCCCTGATACGATGACAGAGCGAAACAAGCGCATTTTAAAACTCCTCCTGAGAGGCACTGTCACCGTCGGCCTGCTGGGGCTGATCTTTCGCAGAATCGATGTGGACGCCCTGGTGCAAGCCCTCCGCCAGGCCCGTTGGGAGTATGTTCTGTTGAGCTGGCTTGCGGGCGTCCTGGTCTACTGGGTACGATCCATTCGACTGGGCTATATCCTGGTTCGACTCGGGTGCATACTGCCGACGCCGAGAATTTTCCGCGCCAGTGCGATCGCGGCGGTTTACAGTCTGGTGCTGCCCGGCATCGTCGGCGTCGGTGTGAAATGGCATATCCTCCGCTCGTTCAGCGGTAAGGCCGCGCAAGTGCTCAGTGCGATGGTCT
>CAZTGH010000111.1:10637-14831 GCA_964612985.1 uncultured Pirellulales bacterium | reverse complement strand
TCCGACGGCATGAATGGCTTGAGCCGAACCGGTACAACGACCTGGGTCGATGGCAAGGTGCAGGGGGTGCGAGTTGGCGATACAGTCCTCTGGGTGCAGAACCTCAGCGAGATCATCTCACCCGGCCCGGGCCAACGCATGGTCTTCATCGATAGGGGATGGATCGCCCCCGACAGCTACAGCACTCACTACCGCTGGGAGGCATGGTGGGACGATCCGCCAGTCCGTCACAACGACGGCGCAACAATCTCGTTTGCGGATGGTCATGCAGAGCACTGGCAATGGAAAGGGGCCGACACCGTTGAACACGGCCGGCGCAGCGACCGAGGTCACTTCAGCAACAACTATGCCCCGCAAACAGCGGAAGGTCGCGAAGACCTGCACCGGCTCCAACGCGCCGTCTGGGGCCGTCTGGGATATGAGCCGACGGATTGAAAGGGAAGCATCATGGCGAGATCATTGCGGTTTTGCAGAGTCGATGCACTCATACTGATTCTTTGCGGGGTCCTTCTGGTCGCCTGTTTCGGTGCGATCGGTGAGACCGGCCGTACCCGGGCCAAGGAGGTCGTCTGTCAGGCGAACCTGCGGCAATGGCACGCGATCTTCCAGCAATACCTGGCGGACAACGACAGCGAGTTCTTCACGGGCCAGGGCTTGTATGGCTACTGGTGGCCCGCCCAACTCGACGAGACGACGCAGAGCTGGAGGAAGAACAGGACATGGTTCTGCCCGGCAGCACCGAGACCCTTGTATGATGAACAGGGTCGCGGCTACCCGGACATAACGAGCGCGAAAGCGTGGGGGATCTTCAGCGTGCCGAATCTCCTCGGGCCCGATGGGATCGCCGGCAGTTACGGCCTGAACGGGTACACGATCGATATTCCATCGGCAGGCTCGTACGAAGGCAACATGCCGGCCACTGTCGGCTGGCGCGACCTTGCGAATCTGGCCCAGGCCGAAACCGTCCCGTTGTTCCTCGATGCGCTCCGCTTCGACCTGTGGCCCCAGCATACCAACGCGCCGGCCTTCAACGAATTCGCCGCGTGGACGAGCAACAACATGGCCCGTTGCTGTATCAATCGGCACAACGGAGCAGTCCACTGCCTGTTCCTCGACGGCTCCGTCCGCAGGGTGGGCCTCAAGGAACTGTGGACACTCAAATGGCACCAGTCCTTCAACACCGAGGGTCCCTGGACCCTGGCCGGCGGCGTGATGCCCTCCGACTGGCCCGAGTGGATGCGCAGATGCAAGGATTATTGAAGCTGCAGGGGCGAATCGTCGTCCCCTTACCGGCGGACTTTGACGCCGGGTCGGTAGTCCTCGGCTTTGTGGCGGATGATCTGGCCTTCGATCATGTAGATCACATCTTCGGCAACGTTCGTCGCATGGTCGGCGATGCGTTCGAGGTGGCGGACCGCAGAGAACATGTGGATCAGTGACTCGGTGTGCCGGGGCTGCGCGGGGATCATGTCCTTGACGATCCGGTACATCTGCCGGTTGAGCTCATCGACCTCGTCGTCGGCCGCACAAACCTCGTGCGCCAGCTCGGCGTTGAGATTGACCAAGGCATCGAGACTCCTCTGGAGCATGCTCTGGGCCTTGCGGGCCATCGCCTGGAAATCGAACGAGACATCGATCGGCGGCTGGGTCGCCAGGAATGCCGCCCGCTCGGCTACGTTGACCGCCAGATCGCCCACGCGTTCCAGATCGTTGTTGATCTTCAGGACCGCGACGATAAACCGCAGGTCCGTCGCCACCGGCTGATACAGCGCCAGGGTCTTCAGACAGCTTTCTTCGACCTGCACCTCCATCTCGTCGAGCTTGTAGTCGTTCTCGATGACGCGTCGGGCCAAGCTCGCGTCGCGCGTCTCGACGGCGGTCGTCGCCTCGCGCACCGCCAGTTCCGCCATGGTTCCCAGCGTGAGGATCTCTCGTTTGAGACGTTCGATATCGCGTAACAGGTGAACCGGCATGAAAGCTGCTCCCTTTTGTGTTGATGATCGACAATTGATGGTCGATCGATATTGCAGGTGCGCGTCTCGTTCGTATTCTCAATAATCACTCATCAATTATCAACAATCAATTCGACTAGCCGAAGCGACCGGTGACGTAGTCCTCGGTCTGCTTCTTCGTCGGGTTGCTGAAGATTGTAGTGGTCCGGTCGTATTCGATCAACTCGCCCAGGCAGAAGAACGCCGCGCGTTCGCTGACCCGGGCCGCCTGCTGCATGTTGTGGGTCACGATGACGATCGTATAGGCGCTCTGGAGCTGGCCGATCAGATCCTCGATTCGCCCGGTGGCGATCGGGTCCAGCGCCGAGCAGGGCTCGTCCATCAGCAACACCCGGGGGCGTGTAGCCAAGGCCCGGGCGATGCAAAGCCTCTGCTGCTGACCGCCCGACAGCGCCAGGGCCGACTTTCTCAGGTCGTCTTTGACCTCATCCCAGATGGCCGCCGCCTTGAGCGACTGCTCGACGATGTGCTGCAATTCGCCCTTGCGTTTGACGCCCTGGAGCCGAGGCCCGTAGGCAACATTGTCGAAAATGCTCTTGGGGAAGGGATTGGGCTTCTGGAAGACCATCCCCACCTGTTGGCGCAGGTTCACCAGGTTGGTGCGTTTGTCGTAGACGTTCTGCCCGTCCACTTCCAGCAGACCTTCGGTGCGTACGTGCGGGATCAGGTCGTTCATGCGATTGATGCTGCGCAGGAACGTGCTCTTGCCGCATCCGCTGGGCCCGATGATGGCGGTGACGCTGCACGGGTAGATGTCCATGCAGATATCCTTGACCCCGACTTTGGACCCATAGTACAGAGTAAAGCCTTTCGACCGGATCACCGGACAGGCACACTCATGCACCGGAGACTTTGAATTTCGCGCCGATCGATCGGCCACCGTCACCATGCTCCTGACGTCGGGCTTCGTCGCCTCTGGTAAAGCAGCGCTGGCTGGCATCGTTTTGTCCTTCATCATCAAGTGGAGTTCGGCAAAAACGGACGTCAGGCCTGTTTTGGGAAGGAAGAGCCTCGGTTTGGGCGCTTCCTTCTCAAACCCCAAGACTTGCCCGGGCCCGATTGGGACCCTTCTCCAAGGAAATCGTGGAACCGACTTCCTTGGAGAACACAGGCCTAATATCCATTTGTGCAGAATTCTAGTCATCAATATCCAGCATGAAACGGTCACCTTTCCCGCCTCTGGCAGGAGAACCGGTCAATGTCCTTTGAGCTTCTTGAAGACCCGCGAACGCAACACGATCGCTACCGCATTAAGGACCAGGATCAGCACGATCAGCGTAACCACCATGCCATACTGATTGTGCGGCACCATCATCGCCAGGCGGTCGCCCACCGCCATATCGTAACTGCCATAGGACAACGTGCGCGTCGGATCGAAGATCGAGTTCGGAACGGGCCCCATGGAGACGGCCCCGGTGAAGAGGATCGGCGCCGTCTCGCCGGCGATTCGACTCAGGCTCAGGATCACCCCGGTCAGGATTCCAGGCAGCGCCGCCGGGAAGGTCACGGTCACGAACGTGCGAAACCGACTGGCGCCCAGCGCGAGCGAGCCTTCCTTGTACGATCGCGGCACGGTGCGAATCGCCTCTTCGCTGGCGCGAATCATGACCGGCAGCGTCAGGACCGACAGCGTCAGAGACGCCGCCAGAATGCACGGCTTGGGCTCGAAGTTCAGCAGGGGAAACAGAAACAGCACGAAGAACGCCAGGCCGAAGAGTCCGAACACGATGCTGGGCACGCCCGCCAGCGTGTTGATCGACATCCGAATGATCCGTATGACCCAACCTTCCGAGGCGCACTCGACCAGATAGGCCGCCGAGATGACGCCCAGCGGGATCACGAATAACATGCCCACGACCGTGATCAGCAGGGTGCCGATGATCTCGGGACCGACGCCTCCGAAGTAGTGGCTGTCGACGTTGTCATCGACGAAGAACTGCCAGTAGGCGGTGAATCGAGGCCGGAGCATGTCGTCGATATGCTCGGGAACGTAGGCGAACAGCGGCTCCAGCGCCGTGCCCTTGAACAGTTCCGCCCGCGGCGTCCGTTCCTTGACCAGGGGCTGGCCCGGTTCCTTCTCGACCCAGGTCTCTGCCCACACGAACCGGTCCAGCAGGGCGCTGGCCTGATCCCACCGCGTGGCCCCGTAGGAGAGCATCGCCAACGGTCGAGCCGGCTCGTT